>CAZBWT010000021.1:0-20074 GCA_964495625.1 uncultured Prevotellaceae bacterium
TAAAGTCAGTGCCCGGGGTTACATCGCGTGATGTACATACTGTGGCAAGCAACATGGTGCCGCCCATTCTCAATTCAACGGATCCGTCAGCCTGCTTGGCCACTTTTCCGGTCTCCAATGTAATCGTTCGACCATCACTCAGTGTGATCGTTTTTTTGATTGGATTGATCAGTGAATTTACCATTTTAATATGTTTTACTCTCTTAAATTCGCGCAAATATACAAAGAATAGTTTACGCAACAGTTTGGTAGAGTGCTCTTTTTGTAAAAAATCACTTAATTTTCATAGGTTTTCTCTTTTTCTATGAATTTATGGGCTATCTTTGCGCCAAGCAATGAACTATGAAAGATAACAATCTGATATACATTTCGTCCGCCCTCCTTGCTCTGCTTTGCAGCTGCAATGCACAGCATGAGCGGACTGCTACCATCTCAGGCATCGTGAGTGATGCCGCCGGAGAGATGTTGATATTGGAACACATGGGCAGCGGTCGTCCGGTGGCATTAGACACAGTGCAACTCACCGCTGATGGCACGTTCCGTTTCACCCCCACCCTCGAGGAGGGTCCCGATTACTTCAATCTGCGCTGCAAGGGGCAGGTGATACCGCTGGTGGTCGACACATTGTGCACACCGTTGCAGGTCACCGCTTCGGCGGCAACATTTGCCATCGGCTACACCGTTCAAGGGTCGGCTGAGAATGAACGCTTAAAAGATGCCTCGTTGCTCGTTGGCAGATTGCGCCATCGGGTGGCAGACATGGCTTCAGCCTTGCGCCGCTCGGAGCTGAGCACCGATGTGTGGCGCGACTCGGTCTACTCCATCATCAACGCTTGCAAGCAGGAGGCGCTCACATCTTATATATATGTGAGTCCCACCGATGCCGCTTCTTATTATCTGCTTTTCCAAACTGTGAACGGTGTGGCGCTCTTCGACCCATATAATGCCGAAGACAATCGTGCTTTTGGAGCTGTGGCTACAGGGTGGAAGTATAACTACCCCAATTCACCCCGTTGCCGCCACCTCGAGAAGCTTACCCTCGAGGGACGTGCCGCGCGAGTTCGTGCCGCACGCGATGCCGCCGAGCAAGACTCTTTGCTCCAGAGCAAGGTGCAGCAGCGCAACTATTTCGACCTCGAGCTGCCTGACAACCGCGACCGCATTGTGTCGCTCTCGTCACTTGTCGAGACGGGGCAGGTGGTAATCTTAGACTTCACGGCGCATAGTCTGCCCGCTTCGGTGGGACATAACATGAAGCTCTCGGAGGTCTATAAGAAATATCACGCCGAGGGATTGGCAATCTATCAAGTTTGCCTCGACACCGACGAAAACTTTTGGAAAACGAGCGCCGACAACGTAGCTTGGACGGTGGTGCGCGACAAGGATGTGCACTTCGAGAATGGCACACTCTATTCTTACCCCGCCTCGCTCTACAACGTTTCGGAACTCCCAACGTTATATATCTTCAATCGAACGGGCGAGATTGTGGCTCGCGTCGACTCTGATGCCGACCTCGATGCCGCTGTGCGCCGACAACTGTGAAATAAAACCGTTCACATTATTTATGGGTGAGAGATGCCCCTTGAATCCGGCTTTGCAACGGTCGGAGGGTGTCTCGATTAGTAACTATCAGCCGGGCACCGCGGGGTGTTTGGGTGATAGCTGCGTAAATTCTGTTTAGACAAACTATTTAATCTAAAATACATACTACTATGGCAGTAAGTTATATGTCAGAGGAAGGATATAAGAAGATCCTTGAAGAAATTGCTTATTTGGAAAGTGTAGAACGTCCTAAAGTGTCGGCTCAGATTGCCGAGGCTCGCGACAAAGGTGACCTCTCGGAGAACGCTGAGTATGATGCCGCTAAAGAGGCACAGGGCATGCTCGAGATGCGTATCGCCAAGCTGAAAGACCAGGTGGCTAACGCTCGCATCATTGATGAGTCGAAGCTGCAGTGCGACAATATCCAGATTATGAGCAAGGTGCACTTGCGCAACAAGAAGACGAACCAGGAGATGAACTACGTGATCGTACCCGAGAGCGAAGCTAACCTGCGTGAAGGTAAGGTGTCAATCAAGACCCCGATTGCTCAGGCTTTGCTGAACCGCAAGGTGGGTGACGTGGTTGAAGTGAAGGTGCCCGCCGGCATTCTCTCGCTCGAGGTGCTTAACATCTCGATTTGATAGAAAGCCACGCGCTATTCACACGTGCTATTCACAACTGTACACGTGTTATTCGCAACTTTCACATGCGATATTCGCAACTTTCAATAAAAGATTAGCTATCTAACCCTAATTTAACGGAAGAGTTTCGCTATACATAACGCACTCATTCAACAGAAAATCCTCGCTATTCTTAACCCAATAATTCAACAACAATGGCAAGTATTTTTTCGAAAATTGTAGCAGGCGATATTCCTTGCTACAAGGTGGCAGAAGATGAACATTTCTTCGCCTTTTTGGATATCAATCCCGTAGCCAAAGGTCACACATTGGTCATTCCCAAGCAGGAGATTGACTATCTGTTTGACGAGGCTGATGCCGACTTGTCAGCACACATCCTGTTTGCCAAGAAGGTGGCTAAGGCGCTCAAGAAAGCTGTGCCTTGTCAGCGTGTAGGTGTTTGCGTGATGGGTCTTGATGTGCCCCATGCACACATCCACTTGATACCGATGAACTCCGAGGGAGACATGGATTTCAAGAAGGAGCACCTCAAGCTGACACCCGAAGAGATGTCTGCCATAGCGGCTACCATCGCAAGCAATGTGGAATAAACTATCCGGGTTAACACAGTCTCGTTGAATAATATCCTCTGGGCTAACGTTGTCTCGTGGAAATAATATTCTCTAAGCCAATGTAGTCTTGAGAAATAATTTCTCTGAGCCAATTAAGTCCCGAGAAATAATATTCTCTGGGCTAACATAGTCTCGTGGAAATAATATTCTCCTGCTTAACATAAGTCTTGGCACACGTATTATTCTCCGGACTAACGTAATCTTTGGATAAACATGGCTTCCCCCGAGGATCAACAATAATCCCTAATAACATTGATAATCAATCAAAACGCTAAATAATGGCAAACGACTTTTATAAATATGCAACCCAACACATGGGTCTGAACGGCAATGCGCTCGATCAGTATGCATCATACGTGTCGCAGCGTGCTATGCCCGTGCGCGCTCAATACATCAATCCGACCATCATCGAAGAGCGTCCGCTCAACGTGGCTCAGATGGATGTTTTCAGCCGTTTGATGATGGATCGTATCATCTTCCTCGGCACGGAGATTAACGACTACACCGCCAACGTCATTCAGGCACAGTTGCTCTACTTAGACAGTGCCGACCCGGGCAAAGACATCTCCATCTATCTCAACTCGCCCGGTGGTGTGGTGTCGGCGGGCTTGGGCATCTACGACACGATGCAATACATTCAGAGCGATGTCAGCACCATCTGCACCGGCATGGCTGCCTCCATGGCAAGCGTATTGCTTGTAGCCGGCACCGAAGGCAAGCGCTTTGCTTTGCCCCACAGCCGCGTGATGATACATCAGCCCATGGGTGGCGCACAGGGTCAAGCAAGCGACATGGAGATCACCGTCAACGAGATTAAAAAACTGAAACGCGAACTTTATAACATCATCTCTAATCACGCTCACCAGCCTTACGAAAAGATTGAGGCAGACTCCGATCGCGACTACTGGATGACCGCTGCCGAGGCTAAGGAATATGGCATGATTGACAGCGTACTGATTAGAAACGACAAGCATTAATCAATGGCAAAAAGATTAGACACTTGTTCCTTTTGCGGCAGAACCCGCGAAGAGGTGCATATTTTATTTTCGGGCATCGGCGGCTTCATCTGCGACGACTGTGTGCGCAATGCCAATGAAGCGCTGAGGGAATGTGAAAGCGATGCGGCACGAAAGGCTGCATTCAACATCTCGCTCAAAGACGTGCCGAAGCCTATTAAGATCAAAGAATTCCTCGACGGCTATGTGATAGGTCAAGACGAGGCGAAGCGCAACTTGGCGGTGGCTGTCTACAACCACTACAAGCGCATCTCGCAGTCGCAAGGTGTAGTCACCGACGACGTTGATATCGAGAAGAGCAACATCATCATGGTTGGCTCCACCGGCACGGGCAAGACCCTTTTGGCGCGCACCATAGCACGCATGCTCAATGTGCCGTTCGCCATCGTCGATGCCACCGTGCTCACCCAGGCAGGCTACGTAGGCGAAGACATCGAGAGCATCCTGACGCGCCTCTTGCAGGCTGCCGACTACAACGTCGAACTCGCCGAGCGCGGCATCGTCTTCATTGACGAGATTGATAAGATAGCACGCAAAGGCGACAACCCCAGCATCACGCGCGACGTGAGTGGCGAGGGTGTGCAGCAAGGCTTGCTGAAGCTGCTCGAAGGTGCCAAGGTGAACGTTCCGCCGAATGGTGGACGCAAGCACCCTGAGCAGAAGATGATAGAGGTAGACACGAAGAACATCCTCTTCATCTGCGGCGGTGCCTTCGACGGCATAGAGCGCAAGATTGGTCAGCGACTCAACACCCGCTCGGTGGGCTTTGCCACCAGCGAAGAGCGTCGCGAGGTGGATCGCTCTAACCTTTTGCAATACATCACACCGACCGACCTCAAGTCCTTCGGCTTGATACCCGAAATCATCGGTCGTCTGCCCATCTTGACCTACTTGCAGCCCCTCGATAGTGCCGCTTTGCGACGCATCTTGGTCGAGCCGAAAAATGCCATCGTCAAGCAGTACATCAAGCTGTTTGCCATGGACGGCATAGAGCTTACCTTCGACGACGAAGTCTACCAGTACATCGTTGACAAGGCACTTGAATACAAGCTTGGAGCCCGCGGATTGCGCAGCATCACCGAGAGCATCATGATGGACGCTATGTATAACATGCCTTCGAAGAGAGTCAAGAAGCTCAACGTCACCCTTGAGTATGCCAAAGAGGAGTTGAGCAAGGCGAACATGGATCGCCTCTGTTCGTCGGCACAATAAACCTATGATACGCTTTCGCACAGAAATAGAAACTATACTATCGGGACAGCCTTTGGATTGTTCCGATAGTATTCTTATATTAGGCTCGTGCTTCGCCGAACACATCGGTGGGTGGCTCCGTGACAACTATCTCGATGCCACGTGCAACCCCTTCGGCGTGCTCTACAACCCCGGCAGCATCGCCTCGTCGCTCACCGACCTCTTAGACGGTCGTCGCTACGAGGCTGAACGAGACACCGCAGCCGGCACCTTGTGCTATCACCAACCCACCGGACGCTATTACAGCTTTTGCCACCACGGATCACTCTCTGCCGAGAGTCCCGAGGCATTGGCTCAGTTGCTCAACGACACAGCTGAGCGCGCCGAGCAGGCATTGCAGCGCAGCCGTCACCTGCTCATCACCTTCGGCACCGCGTGGGTCTACACGCTGGCAGCCGACGGTCGCATTGTGGCGAACTGCCACAAATTCCCCGCCTCGATGTTCAGCCGCCGACGGTTGACGATAGGAGAGGTGACCGCCCTTTGGAGCACCTTGCTCGACCGTCTCTTCGCCGCCAAACCGGACCTTCACGTCGTCTTCACCGTCAGCCCCATACGCTACGTCAAAGAGACCCTCCACGGCAACCAGCTCAGCAAGTCCATCCTCCATTTAGCCATCGACGAATTGGTGCAACGCTACCCGCAGCGGGTTGAATATCTGCCCGTCTACGAACTGCTCATCGACGATCTGCGAGACTACCGCTACTATGCTGCCGACCTGGTGCATCCCTCAGACCTCGCCGTTGAAGTAGTGCGCGACTACGTGCGTCGCACCTTGCTCACCCCCCGGTGCAACGCCTACCTCGACGAGGTGGCACCCGTGCTGAAAGCCCTCCATCACCGTCCATTTCACCCCGAAGCCGATGTATATAAGCAGTTTATCGCCCAAAATACGTTAAAAATAGAGCAGCTAATCAAGAAATATCATATCTTTACGCTCACGGAGCTGTTACAACAGTTTCAAGCCAAGCTGCAATAACACGTATCCGCACACACAACCATCATCACCATGGCTTATCACTACAATCTATCAAACATAGCCGAAGTTACCGACGGCACCTTGCGCAGTGGCGATTTAGCCAGTGCCGCCACTCAACCTCTCATTACAGCCCTGCTCACTGACAGCCGTTCGCTTACGTTTGCCCGGCACACCTTGTTTTTTGCTTTAGTCACCCCCAAAGGCGACGGTCACCAATACATCTCAGCCCTCTACGAGCAGGGTGTGCGTGCCTTTGTGGTGAGTCACTCTGTTGACGACCTTGTGAAGCTGTGCCCCGAAGCATGGTTCCTTGTGGTTAAAGACCCGCTGAAGGCACTCCAGCAGTTAGCCGCTCACCATCGCTCGCGCTTCAACATCCCCGTGGTAGGCATTACGGGCAGCAACGGCAAGACCACGGTCAAAGAGTGGCTCTATCGAATGTTGCACGACACGCGCAAAATCGTGCGTTCGCCGCGCAGCTACAACTCACAGGTGGGTGTGCCCCTTTCGGTGTGGCAACTCGACGAAACCGCAGGCTTGGCTCTCTTTGAGGCGGGCATCAGTCGTCCGGGCGAGATGTCGCGCTTAGAGCGCATCATAGCCCCCACCATCGGCATCTTCACCAACTTAGGCGATGCCCACCAAGAAAACTTTGAGTCGCGCCTGCAAAAGCTCACCGAGAAGCTATTGCTATTTAAGAACTGCGACGTTATCATCTACAATGCCGACATCCCCGAGATAGCCGAAGCCATGGAGATGGCGGGCGTTTCAGCCCGTTCGATGGCATGGACCCTCAAGCACGAAGATGCGCAAATCGAAGTCCTGTCGGTGACCGTAGAACCCCAAAGCACCCGCGTGCGCTACCTCTTCCTCGGCATCGACGGCGAGTTCACCCTGCCCTTTAGCGACGAAGCCGGACTCGAAAACGCCATGAACTGCCTCGCGCTGATGCTCTACTTAGGGCTTCCGCGCCAAGAGATACACACCAAACTCTCGCAGCTCGAACCCATCGCCATGCGCATGGAGGTGGTGGAAGGCACCCATGGCTGCCTGCTCATCAACGATGCCTACAACTGCGACCTCACGTCGCTCAACATAGCCCTCGAATTTCAGAAACGTCGCAGCTCGTCGCAGCTCCGCAACACACTCATCCTCACCGATATTGACCAGGTGGGTCTCACCGCCGACGAGCTCTGCAGCCGCATAGCCGAGCTGTGCTCACTCTATCAGCTGCACCGTCTTATAGCCGTGGGGCAGCAACTCACGGCGCATCGCGCAGGGTTTGAAGCCGTAGTGCCCAACACGGCATTCTTTGAAAGCACCGAGCAGCTCCTTGCGTCGCCGCTCCTCACATCGCTCACCGATGAGTTCATCTTGCTCAAAGGGGCACGTCGTTTCCGCTTGGAGCAGGTCGGCAACCTGTTGCAACTGCGCCGCCACGAAACGATACTCGAGGTCAACCTCGATGCCATTGCCCACAACTTAGAGTGCTACCGCGCCCGCCTCAAACCCGAAACCAAACTCGTCTGCATGGTCAAAGCCTTTGGCTACGGCAACGGCTCGTATGAATTGGCGAAAACCCTGCAAGACCGTCACGTCGATTACCTCGCCGTGGCTGTGGCAGACGAAGGCGCAGAACTGCGTCGCCAGGGCATCCGCGTGCCCATCATGGTGATGAACCCCGAGATGTCAGCCTTCCGCGTCATCATCGACAACCACCTCGAACCTGAAATCTACAGCTTCCGTCTTTTGGAAGCCTTCGCGCGGGAGGTGGATCGCATGGGCATCACCCGCTATCCCATACACCTCAAAATCGACTCCGGTATGCACCGCCTTGGCTTCCAGCCGCACGAGGTGGGGCAGCTCATTGAGCGGTTGAAGAGCTGTGATGCCGTGCGTCCCGCCAGCATCTTCTCACACTTGGCGGGGGCAGACAGCTCCGAGTTCGATGACTTCACCCGCGAGCAGCTGCGTCGCTTCACCGAGGCTTCTGATGCCATCGTCGCAGCCTTCCCGCACAAGATACTCCGCCACATCCTCAACTCGGCAGGCATGGAGCGCTTCCCGCAATACCAATTCGACATGTGCCGCTTGGGCATCGGTCTCTATGGCTTTGAGGCCTCTGAAGAACACCTCAATCTTGCCACCGTCTCCACCCTCAAGAGCACCATCTTGCAAATCAAAGAGATAGCGCCCACCGAGACCGTGGGTTACAGTCGCCGCGGCAAGTTGCAACGCACGTCGCGCATCGCCATGGTGCCCATCGGATATGCCGATGGCTACGACCGTCGGTTGGGCAATGGCAACGCTGTGATGCTCATCGACGGCAAACGCTGCCCCACGGTGGGCAATGTCTGCATGGACGTAACCTTTGTTGATGTCACCGACTGTCCTGCGGCAGCCGAAGGTGACGAGGTAATCATCTGGGGCGAAGCACTCCCCATCACCCTGCTCTCCGACACCTTAGGCACCATCGTCTACGAAGTGATGTCAACCCTTGGTTCACGCGTCAAGCGCATCTACTATAAAGAGTGAAGCCTCAATTCGCGTGTCTCGGGGATGTGCTTCTAACCATCTCGACCTGACCACACTATAATAAACGACGCAACAATAAACAATACAATAATAAACAACAATACATCTGAAATAATCAAACATCTGATGCAACCAACAACCTTATTGAAATGCGCCGCCGCCACATTAATGTTGGCAGGGTTGGCACCGGTGTTGCATGCCCAAGACACTGAGACGGTCTACCTCTCGGGCAAAGGCTTAGACAACACCAAGACGTGGAACTTCAAATGCTCCGACGGACAGCACTCAGGCAAGTGGGGCAAGATACAAGTGCCCTCGCAGTGGGAGCTGCAAGGCTATGGCGACTACACCTACGGCAGGTGGTACTTCGACAAAAAAGGCTCGCAGCCCAGCATGGAAGAGGGCGACTATGCCACCACCTTCCAGGCTCCCGCCTCATGGCGAGGCAAACGCATCGTCATCTGGTTTGACGGTGTGATGACCGACACCGAAGTCTCCATCAACGGCACCTCAGCCGGCGACAAACACCAAGGCGGATTCTACCGCTTCGGCTACGACATCACCCCACTTGTGCAGATAGGCAAGAAAAATAAACTCGAGGTACACGTGGCGAAGCACTCCGCCAACAACAGCATCAATGCTGCCGAACGCAAAGCCGACTGGTGGCTTTTTGGCGGCATCTACCGCCCCGTGTGGCTCGAGGTGACACCCGCCACCGCCATCAGCCATGTGGCAGTCGATGCACGTGCCGACGGCAAGCTCACCGCCGTGGTGCAAACCGTGGGCAACACCGAGGGCTACACCTTGGCGGCATCGGTCAGCCCGCTCAATGCCTCGAACGTAGTGGGGGAGGTGTCGGGCATCAGCATCGCTGACAACCCCGTCACCCCCGTCGGCTTGGTGGCAGCACCCGCCTCAGAGGGCAAGACCCTGCAGAGCACCCTCACCCTTCAGTGCTCCGACATCGACACCTGGACCTGCGAGCAGCCCAACCTCTATCAGCTGCGCGTTGAGTTGCGCGACGCTGCCGGCAAGGTGGTGCATGCCACCCAAACCCGCATCGGCTTCCGCACCATCGAGTTCCGACCGCACGACGGCATCTACCTCAACGGCACCAAGCTCATCGTGAAGGGCGTAAACCGTCACTCCTTCTCGCCTGAAGGCGGTCGCACCACCAGTGCGGCACTGAGCCTCGAAGATGCCAAGCTCATCAAGGGCATGAACATGAACGCTGTGCGCTCACACTACCCGCCCGACGAACACTTCCTCAACGTCTGCGACAGCCTCGGCATCCTCTACCTCGACGAGTTGGCAGGCTGGCAAAACAACTACGACACACAGGTGGGCAGCCGTCTGCTCTCTGAAATGGTGCGCCGCGACGTGAACCACCCCTGCATCTTCCTTTGGAGCAACGGCAACGAAGGCGGCTGGAACACGCAGCTCGACGCTCACTTTGCCGACTACGACCCGCAGCATCGTCACGTCATCCACCCCTGGGCAGATTTCGACCAGCTCGATGCGCACCACTATCCCGCCTACCTCACCGGTGTGGGACGTTTCAATAATGGCAGCAACGTCTTCATGCCCACCGAGTTTATGCACGCACTCTACGACCAGGGCGGCGGTGCCGGACTCGCCGACTTCTGGAACCGTTGGCTCACCTCACCGCTCTTTGCCGGTGGCTTCATCTGGGCATATTGCGACGAAGCTGTGGTGCGCACCGACCGTGGCGGTGTGCTCGACAGCGACAATAGCAATGCCCCCGACGGCATCGTCGGACCCCACCGCGAAAAAGAGGGCAGCTACTATGCCATCCGCGAAGTGTGGAGCCCCATCCAGGTAAAGCCGTTGCGCATCACAGAGTCGTTCGACGGCTCACTCTACGTCTCCAACGGCTACCTCTTTAACGACCTCTCGAAGTGCCGCTTAGCATATCGCTTGGTCAGCTGTCCTTCGCCGCTCAGCGCCGAGCCGGACAACTTGCACAAAGAGGTAATTGAAGGCGGCGAAATCTCGCTGCCCGCCATCCTGCCCGGCGAGACGCGCCGCGTGCAACTCACGTTGCCCCACCTGCAGGTGGCTGACGTGCTCGAAGTCGATGCCATCGACTATAACGGCGACACCGTCACCAACCTCAGCTTCCCCGTCCACACCCCCGAGGTCTACCTCGAGCGTCAGCAGGCGATGCATCCCTCAACCCTCCAGATGGAACACCCCGAAGCACGTCGCGAAGGGGGAGAAGTGGTGCTCAGCAACAGCCGCGCCACCGTTCGGTTTTCTGACACAGACGGTTGCATCATTGCCATGCAGAAAGACGGTCGCACATCGCCGCTCACTGCCGGACCCGTGTCGGTGGGCATGAAGTCGCAATATCGAGCCGACAAGAGCTCGGTGCGCATTGAGGGCGAAGATGCCGTCTTCGTGGCTCGCTACGACGGTGGTGTTGACAGCATTGTGTGGCGACTCACTCACGATGCCACCCTTCAGATGGATGCGCTCATGTTGACTCGCGCAGGCGGTTCCGGCGGCTTCGACGATGCCTTCAGCGACTCACGCGTCTACAACCTCGGTCTGACCTTCAGCTACCCCGAGACGGCTTGCAGCGGCATGACGTGGTTCGGCAAGGGTCCCTACCGTGTGTGGAAGAACCGTCTGCCCGGCACCAACTTCTCCGTTTGGCACAAAGATGCCAACAACACCATCACGGGCGAGAGCACCGGTGCCCTGCAATACCCCGAGTTTAAGGGCTATCATGCCGCACTCTATTGGGCTACACTTGAGGGCGAAGCACCGCTCACCATCTACAGCGCCTCTGAAAATGTCTACCTGCGCCTCTTCACCCCGGCTGAACCCGAGGGACGTGCCGGCGGCAAACCCACCATGCCCACCTTCCCCGACGGCGATTTGAGCTTCTTGCTCGACATCCCGGCCATACAGTCGTTCAAGCCCATCGAGCAACAAGGCCCGCAGTCGCAGCCCGGCAACATCCGCATCAAAAAAGGCGATGCCGGATTGCGCATCCGCACCACCTTCGACTTCTGATGAAGCTCCGCAAGAAGCTGTAACCTGAAAAGAGGGCAGAAGCCTCCCGCCCCTAACTTGGGGGCATGGACTTCTGCCCTTCATCTTATCCTCGCACACGAGTGCCATCCTCGCTCCGTGTTCATCATCCCAACTCCCCTCAACTCATCAACTGCACCTCACATGCAATCGCACTCTATGACTTGGCTCATTTTCCGCCGCACGCTTATATCACTCTTCTGCATCATCGGCACGCTCAACATTGGCATCCTCCCGACCGTGTTGCCCCGGCAGGCATGTGCGCAAACCTCGCCCACCGATTCGCTGTTGCGAAGCTCTCTGTTGCGTAGCGGTGTATCCGCCCACCCCGAGGGACGGGTTGAGGTGTTTGCACAGGGCACGACCAAGTTTGACGACCTGCTGCATGTCATCGACCGCGCGCAGCACCACATTCACATCGAATACTTCATCTTCGCCGATGACAGCATTGCCCACACCGTGCTTGCGCACCTGCGCCAAAAGGCAGCCCAAGGGGTAGAGGTGCGCCTGGTCATTGACGACTACAAAGCCGTGTGCCGTCACTACGGCTACGACAAGACGCGCGTGCAGCAACTCAGAGCTGAAGGCATCGACGTGCGCATGTTCGCCCCCTTCCGATTTCCCTACGTGCACCGTCTGTCGCGCGACCACCGCAAAATTGTGGTCGTAGACGGCAGGGTGGGCTACATCGGCGGACTCAACGTCTCCGACTACTACCTCACGGGCGACCCCGACACCTATGGCGAGTGGCGCGACACCCATGTGCGCATCACCGGTGAGGCGGTCGAGGTGCTGCAACGCTACTTTGCCGAGTCGTTCACCAAGAGTGGCGGTGCGCCGTTCGATGGGGCGGACTATTATCCCTACACCGCGCAACAGGGCGCGGCAGATATTTCTTATTTCGACCTTCCCGAGGGAGATCTTCCCGCCTCGGGCATCACCTTTGTGGAGCGATCCAAACAACACAAAGCCCAGATGCGCCGCGCCTTTGAGTCTGCCTTCAACTCGGCACAGCGGAAACTTCTCATCGTCTCGCCCTACTTTCTGCCCACCGCCGGTGTGCGTCGCGCTCTGATTCGCGCCATAGACCGTGGCGTGGACGTGCATATCTTGCTCTCGCATGACAGCGACGAACCCCTCTTGTTGGCGGGCAACCTTAACTTTGCGCGGCGACTGATGCGCCACGGCGCACACGTCTACCTCTATCGCGGTGGCTTTCATCACAGCAAAATCCTCATGGTCGATGACAGCTACAGCATGGTCGGCTCTGCCAACCTCAACAGCCGCTCCCTGCGCTGGGACTACGAAGCCTCCTGCTTCATCTACAGTCCGGAGGTCACAGCCCGCCTTACGGAAATCTTCAATAACGACCTGACCCACAGTGACATCTTTACAGATTCTCTCTATCACTCCCTCTCACGCGCCACGCGCCTCAAAGGCAGCGTCGTCAACCACGTGCTCACTCCGTTTTTGTGATGGGGAAGTGGCTGGAAATATCGCTGCATAAGGTTCGTCCAAATGCGACCAAACTTAGCAACTCAACAGATTGCTAACCTCTGCGGTATTTAAAGCCCACTCAAATGGATATACTTCATCGGCATCGTTCATAACATTAACCAACTGCGTAGAAAATCGCAGTTTTGGTGCTAAAAAAGCCAGAATTGAGTCATTCCCCCCCGCCGACCTTCACCCACAACGTCTCTTCAGCCCGCCTTGCTCTCTGCTCGCCTCACCCACGGTGTAGCAGTAGTAAGTCGGATGCCATGCGGCGTGCACCAACATCGTTGGTGCACGCCGCTGCCTCACCACCACCTATCACGGTTATGTGGGTGGCGGAGGTGTGTCTCTCGGCGACCAGCTTTGCTGATGAGGTAGCAGTGACGCGCTAAACAGACAACCTTTGGCATCTGTGTGCGTGACGAGTAACTAAAGCTCGCCCACGCGCACGGTCAACGAGTTAGGCGAAAAAGGGCAAAATGTGACAATGTCGCAGGATGTTGGTGTAAGTAATCGTTGATTTATGTCAATTTATTGATAGTTTCACGACATTCCATTCCTGTTAAATAGTTACGGCATAGGCATAAGTCCTTCCCAACGCACATCCCAAGTGCCGTCGTGGGGGAAGCCGGGATTCGAGACCGGGCAGCCGTCCCAACCGGCGCACATCAGCGAGATGGCTAAGAGCAGACCGCCGTTGCTGGGTAGGTAAGACCGCAGGCGCTGCGAACGGTAGTTATTGCCACCGGGCAGACAAATGTCGGCGCGGTCGTTGACGGTGATGGCGCGCAGGGCAATCTCGGGGTGCATCAGGCGCGTGGCATTCATTGCCAAGGTAGGGAAGTTCCAGCCGCTCTGCAGGTTCTTCCAGTCCCAATTCTCATTGGCGCGCAGCAGCGTCTTTTCCATCTTATCGAGGTCAATGACAGGCGTGTACGGCAAAACACCATAGGCTGAAATATGTTCGGGCGACGTGGCGCGGACGTAGATAGTGTCGGCATAAGGGTCGTGTGCGTAGTCGGGAATGTATTGCCCGCTCTCAGCCGGCAGATAGATGCCCTCGGGCGACGATGCCACGGGCGACAACTTCTGCAAGATCACGTCCCAGTCGGCGCGACGCTGTTCGCCCAATCGCTCGCGCCACTGTTGCGCCACAGACAGCGCGAAGTGATAGTAGGCAAGCTCGAAGGCGGGATTGACGGTGGTGGCTTGGCGATATTTCTCGGCGGCGGCACATGCACCTTGAATGATGTAGCGGTCTCGTTCGGCATCATACTTCAAGAATGCTGCCATGAATTGCGCCGTTTGATCCACCATGTCGGCATATTCGCGCAGGAAAGCCTCGGAGTGATTGTTGCGGTAGATGAGTTCCGCCATATAGATGACGTGCGGCTGTTGCCAAATGAGGAAAGAGCCGATGTCAGAGGGAGCCTCGGTGGCAGAGGGGTCGGTCATCTTCATCCAGCGCACACCGGGGAAGCCTTGTCGCTCGGCTATCTGTCGGGCGGTGGGCATGGCGGACTTGAACCAGCGCAGTTGTCGCTCTAACAGCTCGGGCATGTTCCATTGTGCGAACTGAAAGCTGTGCCACATCAACATCTCTAAGTGGAACTTGCCGAACCAGGTGTTGTAGGTCAAGCCCGTCTCTGCCGGCGGGTAGTCTTGTGCCTCTTGTGCGCGCATCAGATATTGCGACTTCACCACGCGGCTCTCAAGCCTCGGGGCGCGCGGGTCGGTGCAGGCTGAGAAGTCCACCACCCCCGTGCGACTCCAATAGTCCAGCCAGAGGTCTCGGCTCGACTGCTGACACTGCTTTGCGTCGGGTTGAGCTGACGCGGGCTGCGATTCGTAGAAGCCCACGTTGAAGCTCCATTGATCAGACTTCGGAGTGAGCGTCAGCGCATTAATGCCGCACTGCTTTAGCTGCGCCTTGCCGCTCCAGGTCACCTCAACGAAATAGGTCGCAGAGTCTACCTCGCGGCGAAGCACGGCGCGATTACGTTCGCTGAGTACCACCGTGGTGGAGTGGTGCGTGCTGTCGGTCCAACAGGCGGCACCGTCCACAGCCTCGCCGGTGGGATAGGGGAAGCGCAGTGTGATGGCGGGGCGCGCCTTCGAGGTGACGATTGCCGACACCTCATCGCGTTCGCCGTGACAAAAGGTGATCACACGCACCGTCTCGCCGCGCCACTTAAAGGTGGATTGCAATTCTCCCGTCCACATGTCTAATGTCTGGTCGATATTGTCTATCTCGTTGACTGCCATTCCCGCAAAGCCCACATTGCCTAAATGCATGCGGTGCGGATTGGCGCGAAACCACTCAGAAGCTAAGCGATTACGCTCGGGACCGTCGGCATAAGACACGGCATAGATGCCGTCGTTTTGCCCGGGCAGCGGGGTGACGGCAAGCGTCTCGTCAACGCTGTAACCCTCTACATTCGGAAAGCTATGCCAGCCCCACTGGCTGAAAGTGCCCAAGGTCAATCCCTCATAATAATGCTCTGGGAAGGTTTGCAGACCCGTGGCATCGGCGGTGAAAGCAAACCGTCCATTGCCCAACGTGAGCGCATAGAGAGGATTGATGGTCGAGACGTGGGGATTGTTGCGGCTGACGAGCGCATGGCGGTCAATGGCGGTGACTCGTGTCGGCATTTCCGTCGCGACTTGTGTCGGCATTTCCGTCGCATCATTACGCGAGCCGGTATCATTATGCAATCCGGACTCATTACACAAGCCGACCATGGGGAGCGTCAGCAGCCCTAAGGTTAAGAAGATATTGGGGTAACTCATAATGTGATATAGTTATCTGTGCGCAAATGTAGCCATAATTCGCCAACTTGCCGCACATTGTCTTGTTAATTAGTCCGGTAATCCCGCCCAAAGTTTCCAATAAGAAGTGCAACGGTTTCCCCGCCAATGTGCGTGGTGTTGCAACGGTTCCCTACATTTCTGCTGCGAAAACTGTCACTAATCACTTATACCGACCCGCGTTGAGGGTGTTATTGCTATATATTACAGAAGTTTTAGTGAATTACTCACATATAGTGATTGCATCCACGTCGATAAATTCCGATATTTGCACCCACTTTTAAAGGTATATTTATGAAATTATCAGAATTAGCCGTTGGCAAGAAGGCATACATACGCCGAGTTTCGGGCGATGCCGCCTTTGTGCGCCGACTGGAAGAGATGGGATTTGTGGCAGATGTTGAGATTAAGACCGAGACGAAAGCGCCCATGTCAGACCCCATAGAATTTATGGTGAAAGGGTCGAGCATCACGTTGCGTCGTTCGGAAGCCGAACATATTGATGTGGAATTAGAGCGCAGCTACTGCGCCTCTTGCTCGGGGTGCGCGTTGCATCATCACGAAGTGCAGCCTGCCACGACAGAGGCTCCGCGCGAGTTGCTTGTGGCGCTCATAGGCAATCCCAACTGCGGCAAGACCACGTTGTTCAACCAGATCTCCGGCGGTCATGAACGCGAAGGCAATTACTGCGGTGTGACGGTCGATAGCAAAGAGGGGCAGTTCACGTTCCACGGTGTGCACTTCCGCCTGATAGACCTGCCCGGCACTTATTCCTTAGCCTCGTTCTCGCCCGAAGAAAAATATGTGGAGCAATACCTGCACGACCATCGCCCCGATGTCATCATCAATGTGCTTGACGCTACCAACCTTCAGCGCAACCTCTTCCTCACCACGCAGCTCTTCCCCATGGGCATCCCCATGGTGGCGGCACTCAATATGTATGACGAGCTGCAAGAGGGCGATAAGACCCTCGACGTTGCCGAGCTGTCGCGCCGTTTGGGCATGCCTTGCGTACCCACCGATTCGCGAAGCGGCAAGGGGCTCGAAGCTCTTTTCCAAGCCGTGTGCAATGCCCCCACACAAAAATATTCCTACCCCGTGGTGACCTGCGCCGAACATAACGACGCTGCCAGCCACTTCAACTTCGTGGATCGTACACTCGAGGGCATCTACCGCACGCAGACCGAGAAGGAGCGTGCCACCGTGCGCATTGACCATTGGGTGACGCACAAGTTTTGGGGGTACCCCATCTTCTTCCTCATCCTTTTCCTGATGTTCCAAATCACCTACACGTTGGGCGATTACCCCATGCAGTGGATTGACAGCTTGGTGGCATGGATTGGTGACCTCTTCGCCACACTCTTGCCCGACGGCATGGTGAAAGACCTCGTCGTGGACGGCATCATTGGCGGTGTGGGCGGTGTCATTGTCTTTCTGCCCAACATCCTCATCTTATATGCGTGCATCTCGTTGCTCGAAGACTCGGGCTACATGGCGCGTGCCGCCTACATCATGGACCGCCTGATGCGCTCGTTCGGGTTGCATGGCAAGTCGTTCATCCCCATGATTATGGGCTTCGGCTGCAATGTGCCGGCGGTGATGTCAACGCGCATGATAGAGAATCGCAAGAACCGCCTCGTCACCATGTTGGTCACCCCCTTCATGTCGTGCAGCGCGCGTCTGCCCATCTACTTGGTGTTGGCGGGTGCGCTCTTCCCCAAGCGTGCGGGCATGGTGCTCTTCTCGCTCTATGTGTTGGGCATCGTGGTGGCAATCATCTCCGCCAAAATCCTCAACGCATTCTTGCCCAACAAAGACAACCGTCCGTTCATGATGGAGCTGCCGAACTATCGTCTGCCCCTCGCCAAATCCGTGTTGCGCCACACGTGGGAGCGCGGTCGGCAATATCTGCACAAGATGAGCCACATCATCCTCTTGGCGAGCATCGTCATCTGGGTGTTGAGCTACTTCCCCAATCACAACGCTTACGACACCCCGCAGCAGCAACAAGAGAACTCCTACTTGGGGCAGCTCGGTCATTGGGTAGAGCCCGTATTCGAGCCGATGGGTGCTAACTGGCGCATGAACGTGGGTGTTATTGCCGGTGTGGGAGCCAAAGAGATTGTGGTCAGCACCTTGGGCGTGCTCTACAGCGGCGAGGAAGTCGATACCGACGATGCCGACCAGACCTCTAAGCTCGCCGCTCAACTTGCCGCCGACATCACCCCCTTGGCAGCCCTGAGCTTCATGATCTTCACGCTGCTCTACTTCCCCTGCATCGCCACCATCGCCGCCATCCGACGTGAGTCGGGTCACTGGGCTTGGGCACTCTTTTCCGTGCTCTACACCACGGCTATTGCGTGGTGCATCGCCACCTTGGTCTATCAGGTGGGGCAGCACTTCTTATAAACTGAAGCTATAGGGCTTAGCTCCAAACGCTCATCTCCGTTTACGGTAAAACATAAACGAACTCGGAGCCGGTGCCGCAGATGCGGCATCCGACTCCGAGTTCGTTGTTTATAAAGCGTAGAGCGGGCGGTTACTTCTCAAAGCCTTCCACCTCCTTAGCCACCGGCGGGTAGTCGATAGAGTAGTGGAGACCGCGGCTCTCCTTGCGTTCCATAGCTTGGCGCATGATGAGGTAGCCCACGTTGATCATGTTACGCAATTCGCAGATATCCTTGTTCACCTTCGAGCGCATAAAGAGCTTCTCTGTTTCCTCGTAGAGGATGTCGAGACGCGTCCAGGCGCGCTTCAAGCGGAGGTTCGAGCGAACGATGCCCACATAAGTGCTCATAATCTGGTTCACCTCGAGGATGCTCTGGCTGATGAGCACCAACTCTTCGTGGGGCGTGGTGCCATCGTCGTTCCAACGCGGAATATCCGAGCGGAAGGTGAGAGAGTCGATGCGACCCAAAGCATGCTTGGCTGCCACGTCGGCATAGACAATAGCTTCGATGAGTGAGTTCGATGCCAAGCGATTGCCGCCATGCAAGCCCGTGCACGAGCATTCGCCGGCTGCATAGAGGCGGTTGATGCTCGACTGACCGTTGAGGTCCACGAGGATGCCGCCGCAGAGATAATGGTGACAAGGTACCACGGGGATGCACTCCTTTGTGATGTCTATGCCGTAGCTCAAGCACTTGGCATAGATGTTGGGGAAGTGGTGCTTTGTCTCCTCCGGGTCTTTGTGCGTCACGTCCAGCAGCACGTGATCTTCGCCGCGGCTCTTCATCTCGTGGTCGATGGCACGTGCCACGATGTCACGCGGAGCCAACGAGAGTCTCGGGTCGTATTTCTGCATGAACTCCTTGCCGTCCAGGGTGCGGAGTATGCCGCCGTAGCCGCGCATAGCTTCGGTGATTAAGAAGTTCGGATGGTCGCCGGGGTGATAAAGAGCCGTGGGGTGGAACTGCACGAACTCCATATCCTTCACCGTGCCCTTGGCGCGATACACCATGGCGATGCCGTCGCCCGTAGCGATGGGGGGATTGGTCGAGGTGCTGTAAACCGAGCCGATGCCGCCCGTAGCCATCATTGTGATCTTTGCCAAATAGGTGTCGATAGCACCTGTCTCTTCGTCGAGCACATAGGCACCGAAGCATTCGATATCCGGTGTGCGGCGGGTAACCTCCACACCCAAGTGGTGCTGTGTCAAGATCTCGATAGCGAAGTGGTGTTCGAGCACATCAATGTTTGGGTGAGCCTTCACGGCGCGAATCAGCGAAGTCTGAATCTCGGCACCGGTGTTGTCGGCATGGTGCAAGATGCGGAATTCCGAGTGACCGCCCTCGCGGTGCAAGTCGAACGAGCCGTCTTCCTTGCGGTCGAACTCCACACCCCAGTTAACGAGCTGCTGAATCTGCTCGGGGGCATTGCGCACCACAAGTTCCACGGCGGCGGGGTCGCTCAGCCAATCGCCGGCAACCATCGTGTCGTGGATATGTTTCTCAAAATTGTCTACTGCGAGGTTCGTAACCGATGAAACGCCTCCTTGGGCGAAGAAGGTATTAGCCTCCTCAAGCTCGGTTTTGCAGATCAGGGCAACCGTTCCCTTGTGGGCTACCTTTAACGCAAAGCTCATGCCGGCGATGCCCGATCCAATGACTAAAAAGTCATATTTCTTTTGCATAA
>CAZBWT010000022.1:0-19221 GCA_964495625.1 uncultured Prevotellaceae bacterium
GGTTAAGTGTCGGGAATTTCAGATTCTATTCATTTAGCTTTAGAAGGAATACGTGTCTCATTTTGTGAAGCTCAGGACATTTTAATAGATGTAGTTGGGCTTTGTTTCTACATTTTTACGTAACTTTGCGTTCAGATTAAATAAGTCATAAGTTATAAGTGAGAGATTAATAGGCAGAAATCTATCATGTGGGGCAATAAATAGTAAGGCTCTCTGCAATATATATAGCAAAGAGGTATGCACATTCCAAGATGACTTATATATTCTCAGGTTGAAAAATCTTATAATAACAATAATTACGTTCAATAACATGTCAGATAATATTGATAAAGAAAGAGCCATTCGTGGTATAGTAAGTAGCTCCGTTATGTCGTATGCTAACGGCTTCTCTACTCGTCATATTGCAGAAGTTGATGATGAGGATGGAGTGATTAATATGAAAATAAATAACGTATTCATTGCTGCACTGGGACCTGAGATTCAATACTATTCTGCCTTAGCGAGGTCGCTCGATAGTTCTTTGGGTAATATGCTTGAGAGTATGGCTATTAGTATTGCAAAATTAAATTACGAAGTAGAACAGCATGTAGAAGGTACTCTTTATAAGGAGCAAACTGATTATATTGCAGAACTTTTGGAGCAATACAAAAGAAGTTCTAATCGTCGAGTCCCAAAACTTTCAGATTATCAAGGCATTTCTAAAAAGACAGGCACTGCTGAAACAAAGCGCCATGAGAGTGACTATTATCTGATTGACAATGAAACGGGAATGCATTATTTGATAGAGCTAAAAATCGGCGGAGACCTTGACAATAAGAAAGCTCGGTCTGAAAAAGAGGCTCTGTTGGAACAGTATTGTATTCTTACAAATAAACTCGGAGAAGAAAAAGTAAAAGTGCTATTCGCAACCGCTTATAATCGTTACGGAGAAGGTAAACCTTGGACTCAGGGGCGTGTTCGCCAATTCTTCTGCCAAGAAGAGCTGTGTATTAGTCGTGATTTTTGGAATTTAGTTTGTAAGACAGACAAGGGCTATGACATTGTGATTGACGAATATAAGAAAAATGCTCATTATATCAATGAGGCATTAGATGAAATCAAAGAAACGTACCTCCCAAACAACGAGTAATGAAAGATCCTAATTGGCGCAAGAGTATTCTACAAGGAGATAGTCGGGATGTAATCAAACGTATCCCTGATAATTCAATTGATTTTATCTTAACAGATCCTCCTTATAATCTCGGGCAGCATTCTACCGGAAATATACCTTTACCCGGTCGCTCTGCAATGAATAATGATGTTGCAGAGTGGGATAAGATTGATTTCAATCCTGAAGAGTGGGCAGATGAATTTATTAGAATACTAAAACCGACCGGGAACCTCTTTATTTTTACCTCATACAACCAATTAGGTCGTTGGTATAATTGCCTCGATCATAGATTTGATACAACAAATTTCATGATTTGGCACAAAACAAATCCGGCACCAAAAATCTTCAAAGCTGGTTTCTTAAATAGCTGTGAAATGATATTCACATGTTGGAACAAAAAACACACGTGGAATTTCATATCTCAAGCAGAGATGCATAATTTTATAGAAAGCCCAATTTGTTTGAGACCAGAAAGATTAAGCAACCCCAAACATCCGACTCAAAAACCGGTCGCTATTCTGAAAAAAATGATAGAAATAGCATCGAATAAAGACGATATTATATTTGACCCATTTATGGGTGTCGGTTCAACCGGAGTTGCGGCGTTGGAACTTGATAGAAGGTTTATTGGGATTGAACTTGATGAGAGTTATTATAATGCGGCAAAACAAAGATTGGACGCTGCCATAAAATAGTCGAAATGTCTAAAAACAAAGAATATAATATAACTGAAGAAACACCATCTTCCATGGTGTGTGATAGCGCATTGTCTTATCAGCCGACTCTTTTTGATGCGGATGATATTTTTCAAGTAGTTGACAATGAAATAGCTCAAGGGAATAATGTAGCTACTGGACTTCAGCCAATCATTAAGTGGCCCGGAGGTAAGGAGAAGGAATTGAAATATATCCTCCCCAATGTTCCTGCATTTAAACGCTTCTTTGAACCCTTTGTTGGGGGCGGATCCGTTTTTATGGCGATGCGTGCCAAGGAATACTATATAAACGATCTCTCGTCGGAACTTATCTCCCTATATCGAAACATCGCAACGACTGATGCTAAGTTTTTTCAATACGTGGAACTGATGGATGCGTCATGGGTTAATGCTTTGGCTTTCTTCAATGCTAACAGAATTCTCGTAGAGAAATATCTGCAATATCGTGAGGAAAAATTGAAGAAAGAAGAGCTAAAAGCCTTCGTCCATAATTTCTGCAAAGAGAAGGAGCACGACATTTTAGAAATCATTGGGCGTGAGTTCGCTTCATATCCATGCATCCTGTTAAAGGAAATAGAAACCAATCTGTTTCGGAAGATGACAAGAATGCGTGAACTCGAAACAGAGAAGCATATCCTGCCCGATAGCGACCTGCTCGATAATATTGAAACAGCCATCAAAAGTGCCGTTTATATGAATTATCGGCACATGTATAATAGCATCGAGATAGCGCAGCATAATACAGCACTACACACTGCCTTGTTTTTCTTTATGAGAAACTATGCGTATAGCGGAATGTTTCGATATAGCAGCGACGGTAAATTTAATGTCCCATACGGCGGCATTGCATACAACAGCAAATTGATGACCAAGAAATTGAATTATTATCGTTCAAAGCCGGTGCAGAATCATTTTGCTGACGCAAATATGTATAATCTTGATTTTGAAACATTTTTGCGAGAAACAAATCCTACGGGTGAGGACTTTATTTTCTTAGATCCGCCTTACGACAGTGAGTTCAGCACTTATGCTCAAAACGCATTTACGCGTGCCGATCAAGAAAGACTTGCTAATTACATGATTTATGAGTGCAAGGCAAAATGGATGTTGATTATTAAAAATACAGATTTCATTTACGGACTATACAATAAAGAAGGAATAAATATCAGAACATTCAATAAGTCGTATCTCGTAAGCTTTATGAATAGAAACGACAAGAATGTCACTCACCTCTTGATTACAAATTATTAGGCATTGTGACGGTAATTACTGGATGCCAATTCTGTGTTGCCGGCTATTCCAAATTGTCATAGCGTTAATAAAACACTCAATCCACTGAAAGTTGGTCGTTTGCTAACTTTCAGTGGATTGATGTATATAAGAACGGAGCAGATGTGCCACCGTATCACTTTCAAATGTACCACAGGTCGCGCTAAAGGCGCGTCAGTGTGTTTCCGTCAACATCTAAGTCAATGTCGCTGTCAACGTCTGCGTCTGCGGCTTGTGCCGAACATCTCGCTGAGACCCTCTAAGTCGAAGCCGAGCGAGAAGCGGAGCGTTTGGTCGAGGGCGCTGGTCTGTGCTGTTGAGAGCACGTAGCCTGCGTCGAGGTGAAACACGTTCAAGGCGATGCCTGCACCGAAGGTGAAGTACTTACGATCGCCCTTATACTCGTTCTCGTGATGGTAGCCGGCGCGGAGGAAGAAGCGGCGGTCGTAGGTGTATTCCAAGCCTAAGCCCCAGTTGATTTCGTGCAGCTCTTCGGTGCTTCCGCCGGGCGCGTCGCTGAATGACTTAAACAAGCCCTTGACACCTGACATATCATAATATTCCTGCTTTGCGTCTTCATAAGCCTGCTGGTCGAGCTGTCCGTCAGCATCGGTGAACTGATAAGTCTGCGGGAAGGTGGGCACCAACAACTTGTTGGCATCGAAGTTGATAGAGAACATGTTGTAGTCGTCGATAGGGAAGGTGAAACTGGTTCCCAAACGAAGGTTGCAGGGCAGGAACTGCGAAGTCTCACCGCCGTCGTAGCTCACCTTGGTGCCGATGTTCGAAAGGTTCAAACCCCAAGCCCACTGACACTCGTTGTAGCCGATGATGGGGTAGGCGGTGTAGTAGGCGGCAATGTCGGCACCGAAGGCACTTGCGGGGTCGTTCTCGTCGCCGTCGCTGTAGGTCATGTCGCTGTAGATGTAGCGCAGCACAACACCCATCGAGAAGTTTTCAGACAGCTTGCGCGAATAGCCCAAGTCCACCGCCATCTCCATCGGGTTGATGACGTTCACGAGGTTGCCCGCCGAGTTGTAGGCTTCCACTTCGCCCAAAGCGAAATAACGCATAGAGGCAGACACGGCTTGAAGGTCGCTGTAGCCGAACTTCCAGTAGCCGCTGATGTAAGCCAAGTTGATGTCACTCACAATCTTGCGGAGCCAAGGGGTGTAGTTCACCGAGATGCCGCCGCGACTGTAGGCAAAGGCATATTTGGCGGGGTTCCAATATTGAGAGTTTTCGTCAGGGTCAGTAGCTGCACCCACGTCGCCCATGGCACCACCACGCGCATCCGGAGCCACGGCTAACGAGATGGTGGCTGTCTCGATGGGGTTATATTGTTTTGCCGGGTCGGTGATGGTGGTTCCGGTGCTCGAATCGTCTGTGAGGCCTGAGCGTGTGGGCACTGTGATCTGCGCCGAGGCACCTGTGGCGATGCCTGCTGTGATGATGGATAAGATCCACTTATTGCTTGACGATGGTCTGTTGTTCATTGATGTATGGGTCGAAATATTATATTTCACTATTTTGTTCTAAGATTGCTATAACAGTTGTAGACATTCTGTCTTTATTAACGAGGGTTATTCGCTTTTATTGCTTGAACCCTGCATCAATAGCAGTTTGCTCTTCGAAGCCTCTGAGGTTCCGCCAGCCGAGATGTATGCGCGATAGATGTAGAGACCGGGTGCCACACCGCTGCAATTCCACTGCATGGTGCTCGAGCCGTAGGCGGTGTTGAGTTCGTCGCTGCCGAAGTCGCTCTCAATCTGGTCGGGACGGGCACCGTCGGCAGTGTAGACCACATCGGCACTGTTGCTTGAGGCGGTGCCTTCCCACACCTTCACGCCGCCCTGAGTGTAGACCTGCACGCGCATTGAGGTGGCAGACTCGGGCTTGTTGTGCAAGATGCGGAAGGTGACGGTGCCGTCAACCTGCGCCGGGTTGGGGTAGGCTTGCACCAAGGCAGCCTCGGGGCGGGCATTGGCGTTGACCGTGAAGCGGAACTCAATCGACGAGGTGTTGTTGTAGACATCGCTCACGCGGAACGAAGCCTTGTAAGAGCCTTCGTCAAGCTCGGGCACACTGAAGCGCACGTGACCCGTGGTGGGGTCGCCGGTGTTGCCGGTGAAGTAGTCGTTGAGGAAGTATTGCTGCGTAGCCATCAGCGGATCGGTCTCAGACTGTATGGTCAGAGCCATGTCGTGTCCGATGCCGTTGCCGGTGGTGTTGAAGCCACTCTCGTCGTGTATCTCGGCGCTGAAGTAGGGGGTGATGCCCACGGTGCCGCCCAAAGTGTCGGCGATGCCGTCGAGGTTCCACGAGCGTATTTCGGGACCGATGGAGTCAACAGCGTGCTCGCTGTTCAGTCCGTTCAAGCGGAAGGCGCGGAAGCTGCCCTTGCCTTCATTGCCGTCGGGGTCGCAGGCGTAGAGGTTCACGAGTCCGCTCTTGGTGCTGTAGAGCAAGTCTTGCGGCACGATGAAGCTGAAGGTGAAGCGACCGTTGCGCACCACCTCGCGACCCGAGAAGATTTTGCGCTGTTGCGTCTCGAAGCTGAACACGGGGTCTTGATGCTGCCCCTTGTCGGCGGTGACCGTCTCGGCGGCATCATAGATGGTGGGGTAGACCAAGCCATTAAACGCAGTGTCTACGCTCAAGCTGTCAGCACCCTGCACGTAGCCGCTCATCGTGACACGGCTCAAGGCGGGCAGTGTGATGGTGTCGCCTGCCTGCAACGCCTGCCCGTTGATGGAGTCGAGGCGGAGTTCGGATTGCGGCACGGTGAGCGACAATGTGGGGTCGCCTAACAGACAGAAGTTCAGCTTGTTGGTGTTGCTGCCAAGGTCAACCTTGGCTTCGCGCACAATGTCGCCTAAGCGAGCTTGCTTGCCAAACTCGTTGCGGTCGAAGAGGCGGTTGATGATGCCGCGGTTGATGAGCAGGTTTTCAGACGCATAGACCACGCGGCTGGTGGAGATAAGCGCAATGGCTCCGCCCGAAGAGTTGAGCAGCAGCGTTTCGCCGCACGACGTGTCGTCGTCGTCATAGCGAGAGAAGTCGCAGGTGGCGGTGATCCACAGCGGCAGGTATTTCATGCTCAGTTCCGAGGCTGTAGAGGTGTTCATGATGCCTTCGTCGGTGATGGAGGTGGTGTTGCCGTGACCGGAGTAGTTCACCAAAAACAGACCTTGCTTCAGCGCGTCTCTAAACTCCTTTTTGGCATCGGGGTAGTCGGTGCCCGAAGCCACGGTGGTCTGGTTGTAGGCTGCCAAGTAGATCTTCTGATAGGCAAACTCGTCGTAGCCCTTGCCTTGCAGCAGTGCCACCATCTGGTCGGCATGCGACATGTGGGCATTGGGGGAGTCGCTCACGGTTGTGCTTATCTTGTCGTCGTCTGCCAAGAAGCAGAGACGGTTCTTCCAAGAGCCGTAGTAGGTGTTGTCGCTGTAGCTGATGATTTTGTCGACCACCGTCTTGCCTTGTGCCGCCGACGACACGGGCAGACGACCGATGCCGATGTCGAGTGCGTCGGAGTTGATGGTGTAGCGGAAGCTGTTGTCGCGCTTGCCACCCTCTGTGTCGTCGAGGAAGCCGAAGTAGTCGTCACACACCTGTGAGGAGGTCTCGATGAGTGAGGCATCGCTCTGGTAGGTGAGCAGCATGTTGTTGCCGGCACCTGCCGTGCGGTTGTTGTAGGTGCCGTCGCCAAACAGCAGCAGGTAACGCAGTCCGTGCTCGCGGTCGGTGGCGGAGCGGTCGTAGAACATCTTCATCAACAAGCGGTAGGCGGTGACATCGGGCGATCCGGACGAGAACTCGTTGTAGATCTGCGTCGGGGTCACCACAGCCACGGTCAGGCTGTCGTGCTCGCGGCGGTAGGCAGCAAGGCGTTCGGCTTGCTCCAAGTGGGTGGTGGGGGCGATGATGACCAACTGCGGGGTCTCCATGCCGTGCAGATCTTGGTTCGTCACGGTGCCCACCAACGATACCCCCTCGAACGAGCCGTCGGTGCGCACCAAGGCATATTCGTGGGTCGATGCGTCGGGCGACTGAAAGGCTCCGCCTGTCACTTGTTGGCGAGCCACTGCGTAGGGCGAGGTGACATCCCACACCTCCATGCGCGTGCTGTCGTAGTCCTCGATGAGGAAGCTCTGCTGTGTGGTGGCGTGGCGGCGGAAGAGGTTATAGTCGTTGCCATAGAAGGCTAACTTGCGGTTGAACTGCACGCGTACAAAGTTGAGGTAAGCTTTCGTCACCGTGTAGTTGTTGCGATTGTGGGTCACGTTGACGGTGAGCGTTGAGCCTTTGACGGTGGTGGAACTATTCACCGTGGTTTCGCAAGCGGTGTAGTAAGAGTTTGCGGGGCTTGAAATTGTGCCTTTGCCCACGGTTCTCGTCTCGTTGTTGCTCTTGGCAATCACTTGCATCGTGGTGGCTCCGGAGGCATTGGCGATGGCGTTGACCGAGACCAGCGCAGTGCTGTCTACCACCCCTTCGATGTCGAAGTTGAAGCTCAGCGACTGGTTGTAGAGCATCGACTCGCCATACCATTCGCGGCCGGTGCGTCCCACGTTGACCTCGTCCACCTCGTGCAGCAAGCGTTCGTCATAGGCGCGCACGTTTTTCTGCGTCACGTCGGGCGTGCCGGCACTGAGCACCTCCATGGCAAGTGGAGCCTCCTCCTTTTGGTGCAAGAAGTAGGTGGCTTGGGTGGAGTAGGTGTTTTGACGCTGCACGTAGCGATAGGTGCTGCTGCGCCACGTCCAGCTCACCAAGCCGCGTCCGTAGAAGAGGATGCGCTGGCGGGCTGCATCGTGCAACACTGCCACCTCGGGCAGGTCGTCGATGTGGTCGGTGGCGAACGATTCGTCGATGGCATGACCGCCAAAGCCATACACGCCCACCTGCTCGGGATTGGTGAACCCCCAGCTGCGCAGTTGGCTATAGGTGATTTGGTAGATGCCGTCGGTGGTGTTGTTGAGTGCCACCTTCACCCATTGCCCCTCGGCTAAGGCAGAGCGGTCTGTGAATGTGTGCACACCCACCACGGCAGTAGTGGTGCCGGCGGCAAGCGCGGCACTTTGTGTGGTGGTGAGGGTGAAGATGAAAGCTATGATAAAGATGCGTGACCGATGCATTTTATGTAGTCGTTAAGTGTTTTAAAGAGCGTGTGCCCGGGCGGACACGGCTGTGTTTTGTTTCGTTTCGTAACTGTATGATGGCAGCTGTTCTGTTTGCGCCTCAATAAGATAAACGCAGGGTGAGGCATTTTATTGCATGGTATCGGGGTGAAATGGAGTCGTCCCCGCCTCGCGCTGCTCAATGGGCAACGCGGAGCGGGGACGACCAGAGGATGTTACAACATGAAGCGCAGCACGAAGCGCAAGATGGAGCAGCCGATGGCACAAAGTCCGCAGATGATCCAATATTGGTCGCTCATGCCCCGGTAGTGCGCCAGGCACCACAGCACGACGGTTGCCACCACAAAGGCATAGAAGAGATAACGCAAAGCCTTCTGTATGAGTACTAATTCGTTCATTGGTATATTGGTTTCGTTATGTATATAAGGTGTGTTGCCGCCTCGCCTCGACATAGGCACGAGCTGCGCCCGGGCGAGGTAGGCGGGGCAAATATATACATTATTTTCTATTCACACCCGCTTGAGGCGACGAAAACTGGTGGTAATAGTGGCGCATGCGGTTTGCCGACCTGCCGGTGCGCAGTTCGTCGGCTAAATAGCGCAGCGGTGTCAGCACGTGGGCAAAATACATCTTGTAGGCGGCGCAGAGGTAGGGGTGACCCTTCTGTCCGGAGTCAGACAGTGCGTGGCGGTGGCGCATGCAGCCGCCGTGACAGTATTCCAAATAGGGGCACACTTGGCATTGGTGCGTCAGCGTGGTGTGTTTGCCGGCTCCGAATTTCAGCTGTTTGCGTCCGTAGAGCAGACCGGTGAAGGTGTCGTCACGCAAGGTGCCTAAGCGGTCGTCGGGTTGTGTGTAGTGGCGGCAGGGGTAGAGCACTCCGCCGGGTGAGAAGTAGGCGTGATGACCACACGTGGCGGCAAAGACGCATGCTCCGGGCTGATGCCCCTCGGCGATGCGCGCCTCGTGCAGCTGCTGTTGGTGGAGGGTGAGTTCGAAGTTGAGCACCCGCACGTCGCCCACGTCGTGACGTATCCAGCGGTCGAAGATGGTGACCAAGAAGTTGCCGTAGCTGAGGGGTGTGACGCTGTGTTCCGCCACCCGATTTCTGCCGCCCGGGGTCACCACGGGGCGGAAGCGCATTGTTTGCACACCGTGGTCTTTGAGGTATTCGTAGGTCTCGAGTGCGTTGGTGCTGTTGCGGTCGTGCACGTTCACAACCACGTGATGGGTGATGCCATATTGCCGCAGCAGCTCCAGGCTCTCGAGCGTGCGACGGGTGCACCGACCGAAGCTGCTGTGCGCCTCCATGCTGCGCCGATATGCCTCGTGGTAGGAGGGTGGTCCGTCTAACTCCACGCTCACCTCCACTCCGTGGCGCCTGAAGAAGTCGCACCAACGTTCGTTGATGCGCGTGCCGGGTGTGTGCAGGTGGTGCCGCACGGGCACGCCTAAGGCATATTTCTTTGCCAGCCCCACGGCTTGCTCCATATAGTCTACACTCACCAACAGCGGGTCGCCTCCGCGCCAATAGTAGTGCAGGTCAGAGTGTATCTGCGCCTCGGTGTAGTGACGAATGAACACCTCGAGGGTGGTGATGGGCATGGTGCGATCGGCAAAATCATGATCGGGAAAACGGTGTTCGGGGTGATAGTCGCATTCTTCAGACGAATACGACCCGCAGCACGCAATGTCGGCATAAAGGGGGAATTGCATCAGCTCAAACGGAAAGTTCAGCATTTCTGCCATAGCATTGATAGGTATTGTTGTGATAAGACGATGTCTATTTGTTACAACAATATCTCATGGAAAAGGTTCGGTCGGTGCGGCTTTTTTATTTGATTACCCCCGGCACAACCGTCGGTGTTGTGTCGGGGGTAAGTATGTTTTAAATCAGATCTAACTTCTTGAAGCACTTGCCAATCTTCTCGAGGGCGAAATCAACCTGCTCGATGCTGTGCGTTGCCATCAGCGAGAAGCGTATCAAGGTGCTCTCGGAGGGTACGGCGGGCGGCACCACGGGGTTCACAAAGATGCCTTCGTCGAGCAGCATGCGCGTCACGAGCAGCGTTTTGTTGAAGTCGCGCACAAACAAGGGGATGATGGGGGTGGAGGTGTTGCCTATTTCGCACCCTAACTCGCGGAAGCCGTTGAGGGCATAGTTCGTCACCTTCCACAGATGCTCAATGCGCTCGGGCTCTTGCTCCATAATGTCGAGGGCGGCATTCACCGCGCCCACGGCTGCCGGGGTGGCAGAGGCCGAGAAGATGAACGAGCGCGAGTTGTGGCGCAACCAGTTGGCGGTGTCGTGGTCGGTGGCGATGAAGCCGCCGATGGAAGCTAAAGACTTGCTGAATGTGCCCATAATCAGGTCAACGTCGTCGGTCAGTCCGAAGTGCTGACACACGCCGCGCCCCTGTTTGCCAAACACGCCCAAGCTGTGTGCCTCGTCAATCATGATGGAGGCATTATATTGCTTTGCCAAGCGCACCACCTCGGGCAGGTTAATCACGTCGCCCTCCATGCTAAACACGCCGTCTGCCACAATCAGCTTCACCTTGTCGGGAGCGCAGCGCTGCAGCTGCTTCTCGAGGCTCTCCATGTCGTTGTGCTTAAACTTCAGCGGGGTGGAGTAGGAGAGTCGGCGACCCTCGATGATTGAGGCGTGATCCAGTTCATCCCACAAGATGTAGTCCTCGCGCCCCGTGAGGCATGACACCACACCTAAGTTCACCTGAAAGCCTGTGGAATAGACCAGTGCCTCCTCTTTGCCCACAAACCGCGCCAAACGTTCTTCGAGCGCCGAGTGGATGTCGAGCGTTCCGTTCAGGAAGCGCGAACCGGCGCAGCCGGTGCCATATTTTCGCACCGCCTCGATGGCAGCCTCCTTCACCTTCGGGTGGTTGGTGAGTCCTAAATAAGAGTTTGAGCCGAACATCAGCACTTTCTTGCCGTTGATGATCACTTCGGTGTCTTGGTCGCTTTCAATCTGTCGGAAATAAGGATACACACCGGCAGCCTTCACGCGCTGGGGTTCCTGATATTTTGCAAGTTTCTCTCGTAATAAATTCATGATGTATGTTGTGTGTGATCTACTATTGTCGCTTGGTCTACATTCATTATATAGTCTACTTTTTGATGGTCGTATGCGTAGTCGTAATCGGCTCCATAGCGGGTGTTGGTGGCGTGGGTGAGGGGTGATGTGCGCCGCTGCCACACGCTGCCACAAACGTGTGCCCCACCTCGTTGCAAGGTGAAAAAACGAGGGCAAAAATAGCGCAAACCTATTAGAACGGCAAACCATGAAGTTAAAAAGAATTCAATTACACACATTTAAAAGGCAAAATCAATACTAAAAGTTCTGAATTGCACATTCGGCAAACATAAATTCTTATCTTTGCAGCATGGAAACACGTCGCACAGTAGATGTCATCATCAATCCCATAGCCGGCATACGCCCTAAAGCCGAGGTGCCGGAATACGTTCGTTCGATACTCCGCGACGAGGAGTTTGACGTGCGCATCTACTTCACCGAGTATGCCGGGCACGCCTCGGAGCTTGCCGCGCAGTCGGCACGTATGGGCATCGACACGGTGGTGGCTATAGGCGGCGACGGCACCATCAACGAGACGGCGCGCAGCTTAGTGGGCACCCGCACCGCCTTAGGCTTGGTGCCGATGGGGTCGGGCAACGGCTTGGCACGCCACATTCAGATACCCCTCGAGGTGTCACGCGCCCTTGAGGTGATTAAAGAGGGGCACCGTGAGCAGATTGACTATGGGGTCATCAACGGTCACATCTTTTTTTGCACCGCCGGTGTGGGCTTCGATGCACAGGTGAGTCAGAAGTTCGCCGAGGCAAAAAAGCGTGGCGGACTCACTTACGTGCAGAGCATCATCAACCTCATATCGAAGTACAAACCCTCTACCTATACCATCTATACCGACGACGGACGCATCCGCGAAAAGGCTTTCCTTATAGCCATTGGTAACGCTGCGCAATATGGCAACAATGCCTACATCGCCCCCCGCGCCAGCATGCAAGACGGACAGATGGATGTAACCCTCATCAAGCCTTTCAACCTTATTGACGCGCCTCAGATGGCGGTGCAGCTCTTTTCACGTAGCTTAGATTCTAACGACAACATTCTCAGCTTCCGAAGCTCGCACTTGCGCATCATCATGCCGCAGCCTGATGTGGTGCACGTTGATGGCGAACCCATTCACATGGACGGCGTTCTCGACGTGCAGACCCACCCCGGCGGTCTCAGTGTGCTCACTCCCGCCGAGCCGGTACACAATCTGCTCGAACCCTTGCAATATGCCATCGAAGAAATTCACTATGGCATACTCAACAATGTGCGTGGCATGGTCAACGACGTGAAAAAGAAAATGGGTGAAAAACGTGACGAAGAGCCAAAATAACCCACGGAAATTTGGAACTATAGCGCCACATGCGCTAACTTTGCGCGCAAACAACCACCCAACGGAAAAATTTTAATACGACAACACTATGAGCCAACAATTAGAAGATTCAATCTATGACGATGAGGCTGCCGTACGCTTCATTCAAAATAACTTGCCGCAAGAGGCTAAAGATCATTTTACCGACGACGAAGTGCTCTATATCACCGACGTGATTTTCGACTATTACGAGTCGAACGGCTTCTTCGATAGTGACGAGGCTGATGTCGATATCGACATGGAAGACTTGTTGGAATACGTCATCAAAAACTCCAAACGCGACGGCTTTAAGTTCGACCCCGAGTTGGTGCGTTGGGTCATCGAGGGCGAGTTTGACTACGAGGAGTCGTTGGGTTGACCCGTTCATTCGCGAGCTTGAGAAGAGATTAATCCCCCCTTATGAAGAAACAGACATTACACTTACTAACATACGTCGTAGCCCTGGCGATGCCTCTCTTGGCGAGCCATCGCGCCGAGGCGCAAAACGTGGAGCGTATGCCCGATTACGAGCAGGAACTCTATGGCGCTTCAGCCCACGTCACGGCAGACTACGAGACCACGAGAAACCTGCGCCGATATTGGGAACAAGAGGTGCTGCGACTCAAGAATTCGGGTCGTGGCGGCTATGAGTTCTCTCTGGTGGGCAACAACGAGAGCGTGCTCAAAGTTACCATTCCCTCCGACTTCATCTTTGTGGCGGGCGACTCCGCCCTTTCCGCTACGTCCGATAACTACCTCTTCCCCTTGGTGCGTCTGCTGCGCGGCGAGAATGCGGTGGCATCGGTCATCATTTCGTGCTATAGCGACAACAATGGCTCGGAGCGCTATCTGAAGCGCATCACCACGTCGCGCGCCTCGACCATAGGCAGGTGGATGAAGAAGCAGGGCGTGGACGGCACGCAGATAAGCTGCTACGGTCTGGCACAAAACTCACCGCGCACCGACAACTCCACCATGCGCAAACGTGAGCAAAATCGTCGCGTCAGCCTCTATCTGGTGCCCAACAAACACCTGCTGAAGATGGCTAAGAAAGGTAAGGTTCAATAACATTAGCAAAGGCAACTAAAATAATAAATAATGGCAAAAGAATTAAAAGAAATGACCAGTCGTGCCGACAACTACTCGCAGTGGTATAACGACTTGGTAACTAAGGCCGACTTGGCGGAACAATCGGCTGTGCGTGGATGTATGGTCATCAAGCCTTACGGCTACGCCATCTGGGAAAAGATTCAGCGTGTGCTCGACGACATGTTTAAGCAGACCGGTGTGCAAAACGCCTACTTCCCGCTGTTGATTCCCAAATCGTTCCTCTGCAAAGAGGCTGAGCACGTTGAAGGCTTTGCCAAAGAGTGCGCCGTGGTGACTCACTACCGCCTCAAGAACGACCCCAACGGTAACGGTGTGGTGGTAGATCCCGCCGCCAAGCTCGAAGAGGAACTCATCATTCGTCCTACCTCAGAGACTATCATTTGGAACACTTATAAGAACTGGATTCACTCTTGGCGCGACCTTCCGTTGCTCTGCAATCAGTGGGCTAATGTGATGCGTTGGGAGATGCGCACTCGCCTCTTCCTCCGCACTGCCGAATTCCTTTGGCAAGAGGGTCATACGGCTCATGCCACCTATGAAGAGGCCGAGGCAAAAGCCATCGAGATGATTAACCTCTACGCTCGCTTTGTGGAAGATTGGATGGCTATCCCCGTCATCAAGGGTGTGAAGTCGCCCAACGAACGCTTCGCCGGTGCCGTCGATACTTACACCATCGAAGCTATGATGCAAGACGGTAAGGCACTGCAGAGCGGTACGTCGCACTTCTTGGGTCAGAACTTCGCCAAGGCTTTCGACGTGACTTATGTTGACAAAGATAACAAGGCGCAATATGTGTGGGCAACTTCATGGGGCGTTTCAACCCGCTTGATGGGCGCGCTCATCATGACTCACTCTGATGACAACGGTTTGGTGCTGCCGCCGAAGTTGGCTCCCATTCAGGTGGTGATTGTGCCTATCTATAAGAAGGTGGAAGAGCTCGCCGCTATCAACGAGCGTGCCGAGGCTTGGAAGAAGCAACTCGAAGCTATGGGCATCAGCGTGAAGTATGACAATGCCGACAACAAGAAGCCGGGTTGGAAGTTCGCCGAATATGAGCTGAAGGGCATCCCCGTGCGCTTGGCTCTCGGCTGCCGCGACATGGAGAACGGCACCGTGGAGGTGATGCGCCGCGACACGCTCGAGAAGGAGACCGTGGCACAAGAGGGCATCTGTGACTACGTGAAGAACCTCCTCGACGAGATTCAGAGCAACATCTTCAACAAGGCTAAGACGATGCGTGACGGCTATATCCGCCCCGTGAACAGTTGGGATGAGTTTAAGGTCGAGATCGAGAAGGGCGGTTTCCTCTTGGCTCACTGGGACGGCACCACCGAGACCGAAGAATATATCAAAGACCAGACCAAGGCAACTATCCGTTGCATCCCGTTCGAGCCGTTCCCCGGCGATTTGGAACCGGGAGTTGACATGGTCAGCGGCAAGCCTTCAGCTCGCCGCGTGCTCTTCGCTCGCTCTTACTAATTGATCAGACAAATTGATTAGATAAACTCACACGTGGTGGATCTGCAGGCAAGAGGCATTTCCCTCTGCAGCCGGCAGGTCCACCACTTTTTTACACTCATCACAGCCATAGGCTCAGTCTATCCCCACGATGAAAAAAAGCCAATACTTCACCCATCTTTTCAGTTTCAAAACGTTTAATGCCTTCGACTACTGCCTCATTTGCAGCATTCTCGCCATCTCGGTGGCGCAGTCGCTCATTTCGGGGCATATTGATGTCATCGGCACCGTCTCAGCCATTTGTGGCGTGATGTGCGTAGTGTTAGGAGCCAAAGGCAGCATGGCAAACTGGATTTTTGGCATTGTTGAATGTTTCCTCTATACCTATATCTGCTTGCAGGGACACATCTATGGCGATGCTATGCAGCGCCTTTTCTACACCTTGCCCATGCAGTTCTTGGGGTGGCGTTGGTGGAATCGTCGTCGTCGTGCCGACAGCCGCAGCCAGATACGCACCCGCTTCATGCCGTGGCGCAAGCGCATCATCACGCTCTGCGTCATCGCTGCTTGCACCGTGCTTATTGCCATGTTGTTAAGCCGCTTTGGCGACGTGCTGCCCGATTTCTTGTCGAAATATATCTTGCCCGGACGCTTCGTGAAGCACGGCTACACCGACACGGCGCAGCTCTATATGGACTCTTTCACCACCGTTGTTTCCATCGTCACTATGTTCATCTCCACGCGCGCCTATGTCGAGCAGTGGATGCTCTGGATTTTCGTCAACATTGTGTCGGCACTGATGTGGTATAAGAACCTCGGTTCGGGCGACCCTCATGCTTTCATGACCGTCTGCAAATATGCCATCTATCTCGTCAACTCCTTCTACGGCTTATATATGTGGCGCAAGCTCTCGCGCGACTAAACTTCCCCATCAATACGGCAGGCAGTCCCCTCGGTTGGGCTGCCTGCCGTTAACTTCCCCAATAACCTATCCACAAAACCATTCACCATCATTCCCATGAAACGTCTTGCCCTCCTCCTCGTCACCCTCCTCTTCGTTGTCACCGCCTCTGCGCGCACCAAGCATTCGTCCGCGCCTGCCGCACCCACACCCGGGGCAGACCGTATGGAGCTTTATCTGCCCATGTTGGCGCATCGCCACGTCTCGGTTGTCGTCAACCAGACCTCGGTTGTCACCCGCGCGGATAGCACCTACTGCCCATTGCCCGACACGCTGTTGTCGCGTGGCATAGACGTGCGCAGCATCATGGCACCCGAGCATGGCTATCGCGGTACCGCCGATGCCGGGCAGCACGTAGCCAACAGCGTCGATGCCAAGACCGGCGTGCCCGTCTACTCACTCTATGGCAATAACAAAAAGCCGCGCCCCGAGTGGCTGCAGGGGGTGGACGTGGTTGTCTTTGATTTGCAAGATGTGGGTGCTCGCTTTTATACCTATCTTTCTACGCTCTACTATGTGCTTCAGGCGTGCGGCGAGAGTGGGGTAGAGGTGATGGTTTTAGATCGCCCCAATCCTTGCGACACCATAGACGGTCCACTTCGCGACGCGCAACACAGCTCGTTTGTGGGCATCGTGCCCGTGCCTCTGTTACATGGTTGCACCTTAGGCGAGATGGCGCAGATGATGGTGGGCGAGCGCTGGTTGCAGGGCCCTGCTCCCACACTCACAATCATCAGCTGCAGCGGCTGGAGACATGGGCAACCCTATCGGCTGCCCAAAACGCCATCGCCCAACTTGCCCAATGCGCAAGCCATAGCACTTTATCCTTCACTCTGTCTCTTTGAGGGTACTAATGTCAGCGTGGGGCGTGGCACGGAGTTCCCGTTCCAGGTCTACGGTCACCCTCAGATGAGTGGCGACTTCTGTTTCACTCCGCGCCCCACAGCGTCTAATGCTCACCCTTTGCAACAAGGCAAGCTCTGCCGTGGGCACGACCTGCGCTTGTCTTCCGCCCCTAAGGGTTTCCGGCTGGACTTCTTGATTGACGCTGCCCAACAATTAGGGCGCGCCACCTGGGTGACGCGCCCTGACTTCTTCGACCTCTTGGCGGGTACCGCCGAGTTGCGCCGACAGATAGCTTGCGGCATGAGCCCTGACGAGATACGTGCCTCGTGGCAAACCAACCTCGCCGCTTACCGCGTCATGCGCAGTAAGTATGTGCTCTATGATGATTATTGAATGTGTTGCCGGCTTTGCGCCGGTGGTGTGGCTTACTTCCGTTTGTCGTGAGCGGCGAACCATGTGGCAATTAGTGTGCCCGATATGGAGTGCCAAGCGCAGCTGATGGCGCATGGCACAATGGCGAGCGGACAGGTAGCCAAGAAAAAGCGCGTTGCCAAGTTCGTCGCTAAGCCGGCATTCTGCATGCCCACCTCGATGGCTATGGTGCGGTTCTTGGCGCGGCTGAAGTGGAACAGCTTGCCCGTGAGGTAGCCCAACAGATAACCGATGCCGTTGTGGCAGAACACCACAACAAACGTCCAGACAAACATCAGCCAGCCTCCGGCAATCAAGTCGTCGTGTATCACTGCCACCACACCGCCTACGATGCAAGCTAACCCTAAAACGCTGAATGCCGGCATCACCTGACGCAGGCGACAAAAGCCTTCGTTCTTGCCTAAGAAGTAGTTACACAAGAACCCAATCGCCACGGGGATGATGGTCACGATTAAGATGTTTAAGAACATCCCCACGGCATCAACATCCACCCGCTGCCCTGCTAAAAGCAACACCAAAGCCGGTGTGACCACTGGGGCTAACAGCGTTGAAGCTGTGGTCATGCCCACTGAGAAAGCCACGTCACCGTGGCAGAGATAAGACATCAAGTTGCTCGACACACCGCCCGGACAGCATCCCACCAAGATGATACCTACCGCCAAAGCGGTGTCAAGGTGAAATACCACCGTGAGCGTATAGGCAATGAGCGGCATCAGTGTGAATTGCGCGCAGGTGCCTATCAGTATATCCCACGGACGAGCTGCCAAAATACGCAGGTCGTCGGTCGATAGGGTGAGCCCCATCGTTAACATGATAAATCCTAAAATCAGTGTTTGTGTGTATCCGGTTACCCATAGAAAGAGATCCGGTAAGAAAAATGTCACGGCAGCTATACCGATGATAAATGCCGATGCATAGTCTGACAAGACGCGGCTCAATGCGCATAGGGCGCGATAAAATGCATTTTCACTCATAGTATTTTTATATTAACATAGACAGCTTTTGTTTCGTAGGTAGAATACAGCGTGCAGTATCTGTGACATTGTAGTGTTTGGTTTTCTGTGACATTGCAGTGTTTGGATTTCTGTTACGTTGCATTGTTCGGTTATCTGTTACATTGCGGTGTTTTGTTTTCTGTTACATCGTAGTTTTTGGTCGATTTCAAATTATAGACACAGCATAAGATGGTAAAGACCGCGCAAAGTAACTAACTATTTTTAATTCGCGCAAAGAAACCTTGGCTAAAAGTAGTGCGCATGTGTTTGACATAAATTTCAAGACATAGGCGTGCAGAACAGAAATACCGCCGCAAGCTGTCGTTACACAAGCTTGCGGCGGTATTCATTAAAGGTGGGGCGGGAAGTTGTTCCGCGCGCCACTTAGGGAGATCTGTGCTGATTAGAAGCGGCGGCGATCATCATGACGGTCGCCACGGTCGCCACGTTCAGGGCGCTCACCACGCTCACCGCGGTCGCGGAAGGGGCGTTCGGGACGGTCACCACGGTCGCGGAACGGACGCTCGGGACGCTCGCTGCGAGCCGGACGCTCGGGGCGTTCCTCATAACCCTCCGGCTTCGGCTTCAGAGCCTTGGTCGAGAGGCGATACTTACCGGTCTTCTTGTCAATCTCGAGGAGCTTAACGGTGAGGATGTCGCCCTCCTTGATGCCGGTCTCTTCCATCGTGTCGAAACGCT
>CAZBWT010000023.1:0-8690 GCA_964495625.1 uncultured Prevotellaceae bacterium
GCTCTCTGCCGCGTGACGCCATGCAGTGTCTGCGCCGCATCCTCGTCACGCAGTATCTCGAAGACGAACACGACTACTACATCCGCCTGCGTCAGGTGTTGGACAACAATGCCGAGATGTCGCTCGACTACATCGAACTCTGCCCCAAGAGCGTCTACGACGGCACTGTGGCTGAAGACCGTTATTAACCCCCATACGCAATATAACACTTACAATATGAATACCAACCGACTTTTCACCGTCTGTCTCACACTGACATGCGCCGCCCTGCTGCCCGCCTGTCAAGACGATTGGGACGATCACTACTCCGACGGCTCCGACACGCCGCGCGGTTCGGTGACGCTCTACGACAAGATCGCTTCGCGAGCTGACTTGAGCGACTTCCGCATGGTGGTCGACTCGGTGCGTGTCTTCAACAACCATCGACTCACGACACTCCACTACTCCGACGTGCTCGCCTCCGACCAGTTCTACACCCTCTTTGCGCCGGTCAATGGGTCGTTCAATCGCGACTCACTGCTCGCCCTGTGCAGCACTGCTCACGGCGACTCGCTTGTTGAGCAGCACTTCATCAAGAACCACTTGGCGCGCTATCGTCACTCCTCTGCTCAGGGGCTCGATGAGGTTGTTTCGCTGCTCAACACCAAGACGATGCGTCTCACCGACTACACCTTGGGCACCAACACCCTTTCTGAGCGCAACATTGCCTGCAAGAATGGCATCATGCACGTCGTAGACGGAGCCTTGAGCTACTACTATAACATCTACGAAGGCTTAGGCTCCTTCGACCAATACAGCCACATCGGCACCTTCCTGCACTCTTATCAAAGCGAAGAGTTCGACGAGATCAACAGTCTCGCCACGGGTGTCGTCGATGGCAAGACCGTCTACATCGACTCCGTCTTTATCGACCACAACCTCTTGCTCGACTACTACGGCTACATCGACAGCGAAGACAGCACCTATTGGATGCTGGTGCCCGATGCCACCCTGTGGGACTCCCTCTTTGCCGAGGCAGACACCTACTACAACTTCGGCTCCATCAACAAAGCCGACTCCATCCACGACTTTTGGGTGCACTACGCGCTGCTCCAAAACTTAGTCTACAACCCCAACGCACAGCCCTCGTTGCAAGACTCGCTCATCTCCACTTGCTACAAGAAGTCGGCAGACCACCCCGAGTATAACGTCGCCTACAAACCCTTTGCCGCCGGCGGACTCTTCTCACACGTCACCGACTCTGTGGCTTGCAGCAACGGCACCATCTATCACCTCGGTTCATGGCCCTTCGACAAGACGCGCACCTACTTCACGCCCATCAAGGTGGAGGGCGAAGGTCGCATCTACGAAGACTACGAAACGGCGCAGAAGACCCTCCGCCTCGAGCGGCGCACCTTGGCTGCCGACAGTGTGTCGGGCGGCTACCTCTCCATCACGCCGCAGACAGCCTACGACTCCTACTACGTGGTCTATGAAGTGCCCAACGTCCTCTCGGGTCTCTATGACGTGTGCGTGGTGCTGTTGCCCAAAACGGTCTATAACCCCGCCTACACCCCCGAGACCGATCGCCGTCAGTTCCGCTCGAACAAGTTCACGGCAGAGGTCACCTACACGGGCACCGATGGGGTGGAATACACCGTCAAGACCACCGAGAAATATGTGGTCGATGCCACGTCACCGTCCTACTACGTCAAGAGCACGGCAGCCGATGCCGAATTCCTCTTCGATTGCGACTACACGCCCACCACGGCTTCCACTCGTGCCTTCACCAACGACCCCTATCGGGTAGACACCATCAAGTTAGCCACCCTCAAGTTCCCTACGTGCAACTATGGGCAGCAAAAGGTCACCACGCGCGTGAAGATCATCAACAGCATCCGATCGAACCAGACCAACAGCTACAACTCAGAGATGTTCCTCGATTGCTTCTATCTGAAACCGCATGTTGAGGAGTAAGAGAACAGAATAACACCAAGAACAGCAGCACTCCCATCCGCCACACGTGGCGGGCGGAGGCTGCCTAAAACAAGATGCGATGAAAAATATCCATTTAACACACAGTATAATAGGTGCGATGCTCGCGTGGGGCGGCATCTGCATCTCAGCCATGGCGTTTGAGCCACCCACAGGCGATGTGCTCACCATCAGTGGTGTGGTACGTGCCTCTGACACGGGCGAACCCCTTGCCGGTGTGCAGGTCTTTGCCGAGGGCGAGCGCAAGGCGGGAGCCATGACTGACGAAGACGGACGTTTCACGGTGAAGACCCCCGCGCAGGTGCAATCGCTCTGTTTTGAGTGCGACGGTTTCAACCTGCGCAAGGTGGCGGTGGCATACGATGTGAAACAAGCTGCCGACACCGCCATCACAGGCTTAGACGTTGCCATCTATCGCTCAGCCTTCACGGCAGACTACACCGCCTCCGAACGCTCCACAATGGCGGTAGCCGCCCTCATCGACGATCGCAACAGCGACATCAGTGTTGACGACCAGATTGGTTCGTCGTTGGGCGGACAGATTCGCAGCGTGCTCCGCTCGGGCACCCCCGGTGCGGGCAACTTCATGCTGCTTGGCGGCATCAACTCGCTCAATGCCAATGCGCAGCCCCTCATCGTGGTCGATGGGGTGATACTCGACATGCAATACAGTCGCACTTCGCTCCACGAAGGCTTCTTCAACAACATCTTGGCGAACATCAGCGTCGAAGACATCGACAAGGTCACTGTGCTGCGCAACGGCACCGCCCTCTATGGTGCCAAGGGTGCGGGCGGTGTCATCTTGATTGAGACCAAACGCAGCCGCTCCATGACCACCAAGATTGACGTGTCGATAGCCGGTCGCTATGAGATGGTGCCTCAGTTGCCCGACATGATGGATGCCTCTGCCTACCGCACCTATGCCTCCGAACTCTTGGGCACCACCGGCACCAAGAAGACCGACTTCAAGTTCCTGCGTGACGAGCCGGACTATTACTACTACAGCCTCTATCACAACAACACCGATTGGAGTGACTTAGTCTACTCCGAAGCCTTCACACAAAACTACAGCATCAACGTGCAGGGTGGTGACGAGGTGGCAAAATACAACATCTCGGTGGGCTACGTGCAGTCTGATGCCACCCTCAAGAAGACCGACTTCACCCGCTTCAACCTCCGCTTGAACAGCGACGTGAAACTCACCGACCGCTTAGACGTGCGTCTTGATGCCTCATACAGCGACGTTAACCGCGACATGCGCGACGACGGTGCTCCCGCCGACATCACCGACAAGACCATCACCTCACCCGGCTTCCTGAGCTTAGTGAAGTCCCCCTTCCTCAACCCCTACGCTTTCGACACGCAGGGCAACATCTCGAGCTTCTTGGCTGAGGCAGATGACTACCTCGACGAAGTGTTGGGCACCGATGCCTCGTTGGCAAACCCGCTCAGCATTCTCCGCAACGGTGAGGCCGACAACAAAAACAGCTTCGGCAACCGCCTCATCTCGCTCGGCATCGCCCCCGAATATCGGTTCAACCACGGGCTGACCCTGTCAGAGCACTTCAGCTTCTTGATGCTCACCACCGACGAGAACTACTACCTGCCCCTCACCGGTGTGCCCACCTTCGAGGTGGCAGACATGGGCTACGTCAGCAACACGGTGCGCGCCATGAGTTCGCACCAATACCTCACCACCAGCGACACTCGTCTTGATTGGCAGCTGCATCGTGCCTTCCACGACCTGCACCTCATGGGTGGCTTCCGCTATCGCCTCTCCAACTACGAGCTCAGCGCCATGCAGGGCTATAACTCGGCAAGCGACAAGAGTCCCAACATGACCTCCAGCCTCAACTATCGCACCACCGACGGCATCAGCGACAAGGTCACCACGCTCACCTACTACCTCACCGGCGACTACAACTACGCCGGCAAATACCTCCTTTCAGCCGGTGTCAGCCTCGAGGCTTCGGGCACCTTTGGCAAGGCGGCAAAAGACGGCATCAAGCTTTGCGGTGTGCGGTGGGGTGCTTTCCCCTCGGTCAGCGCCGCCTGGGTGCTGAGCAGCGAGCCGTGGTTTAAGCGCAACGACTGGGTCAACTACCTCAAGCTCAGTGTGGGCTACGACCTCAGCGGCAACGACGACATTGATGCTTCAGCCTCGCGCACCTATTTCAAATCGGGCAGTCTGTTGGCTTCGTTGGCAGGCTCTTACATCGGGGGCATTGGCAACGACGAACTGCAGTGGGAGGTTACGCGCCGCCTCACTGCCGGTGCCGACGTGAACCTTTTCAAAGACCGTCTCTCACTCTCGGCACGCTTCTACAAGGGGTGGACCTCGCGTCTGCTCAGCCTGCAAGACGTGGCTTATGTGGTGGGTGTTGACAACGCCTGGACCAACGACGGCAAACTCGAAAACACCGGTTGCGACCTCACCGTCAACGTCAAAGCCCTCAACCTCCGCCGGTGGAAGTGGGAGGTGGGTGCCAGCTTGGGTCACTACAAAAACGAAGTCACCGCCCTGCCCGGCGGCGGCACATCGCTCACCACCACACAATATGGTGCCACCATCTTGACGCAGGTGGGTTCGCCCGTAGGGCTCTTCTATGGCTATAAGACCGACGGAGTCTATGCCACCACCGAAGAGGCTAAGGCTGACGGACTCTATCAAGTCACCACCACCGGTGCGCGACAGTATTTTGAGGCGGGCGACGTGCGCTTTGTCAACAACTTGGGCAGCACGGGCGAGATCAACGACGACGACCGCGTCGTCATCGGCGACCCCAACCCCGACCTCTATGGCAACCTCTATTCCCACCTCAAATATAAGAATTGGGGCTTGAACGTCGTCTTCAACTACAGCTTGGGCGGCGACATCTACAACTACCAGCGCTCCATCCTCGAGGGTGGCAACTACTTCTACAACCAAACCACCGCCATGCAGCGTCGTTGGACGGGTGAGGGGCAGCAGACCGACATCCCGCGCATCACCTACGAAGACCCCATGGGCAACGCTCGCTTCTCCGACCGTTGGATTGAAGACGGCTCTTACCTCCGCCTCAAGAACATCACCCTCAGCTACGACTTCAACATCGGCAGCAGCTACGTGCAGGGCATCACCGTGTGGGCGGGTGCCAACAACCTCTTCACCTGGACGAAATACTTAGGCAGCGACCCCGAGTGTTCGGCGGGCAGCAGTGTGCTCTTGCAGGGCATCGATCGCGGTCTCGTTGCCGCCGGTCGCAGCGTTTCGTTGGGTGTGAAGATCAATTTGTAAACACCGCCCGACCCCGGCAAAAGCATCGTGATATAACGCACAGCGATATAACTAAACGTGATACACTCCATCAATCTATTTAGAATATGAAACCGAAAATCATATATCTCCTTTTGGCTGCCACGGCGCTCTCGTCCACGGCGTGCAGCGATATGTTAGACACCGACTCAGACCTCACCATGTCGGTCGGCAACAACTCGCTCAGCAGCGTCAACGACACACTCTACTCGGTGATGGGGGTGGTGCGCCTCATGCAGCAGGTGGCAGACCGCACCAACCTCTTGGGTGAGGTGCGAGGCGACCTCAGTGTCGTCACCGAAGATGCCACCACCGCGCTGCGTGAAGTGGCAGAGTTCACCGCCGGCACCGACAACGTCTACAATGCGCCGCAAGACTACTATGCCATCATCAACAACTGCAACTACTTCATCGCCACCGCCGACACCTCGTTGACGCTGCGTGGCACCAAGGTCTTTGAGCGCGAATTTGCCGCCATGAAGACCTTCCGCGCCTGGGCATACCTGCAGTTGGCACTCAACTACGGCAACGTGCCCTTCTACACCCACTTCCTCAGCACCAAAGAGCAGGGTGAAGAGGTGATGACGCAGCCCTTCAGCGACCTGCAGTCCATCTGCCAATACTTCATCAGCGATTTGGCACCCTATGTCGATGTGTTGCCCCTCGACTACGGCACCGTCGGCACGCTGCCTTCAGCCAACTTCTTCCTGCCCACACGCGTCGTGTTGGGCGACCTCTGTCTGTGGGCGGGGCGCTATGAAGAAGCTGCCACCTACTATCACGACTACATTGCCGACCTCGACAATCCGCAGCCCATCGGCACCACCCGTGTGGCTCAGTGGCGCGCCACCCTGCCGGTGCAGCAAATAGCCACCTCGACCTCGCTGCCCACCCTGAGCTACATACCCATGGAGAGCAGCGCCTTCAACGGCACCATCAGCCATTTGCGCGACCTCTATTGCTCCACCGACGACAACGACTACTACTTCCAGGTAACGCGCTCGCAGGCACTCGTGGACCTCAGTGCTGCGCAAGACTATGAGTTTGTCTACTCAGAGCAAAACACACGCGACACCATTTGTTTGCAAGACTCCTCGTGGGTAGAGACCTACCGCCACGGCGACCTTCGCCTCTATGCCATGCTCTCGGAGCGCAGCATCCACAACAGCGGCACCTCCACACTCTCTGAAAGCTATCAGAGCATAGCCAAGTTCCCGGCGGCAAACAACTACGTGGTGCTCTACCGCCTGCCGCAGGTCTATCTGCGCTATGCCGAGGCACTCAATCGCGCCGGCTACCCCACGGCGGCATTCGCCATCTTGAAATACGGTCTCTGTCAAGACAACATCTCGCGCTATGTGGATCGGCGCGAGCGCATCAAGGCGCAGGGCAGCTCACTGCTCACCTTCAGTCAATATTCCTTCACGCGCGACAACGTGCAGGGGCTTCACGCCCGCGGCTCGGGTGATGTCGAAGCCAACCTGCACTACGTCATGCCTCAGCCCGCCGACTCGTTAGGCAGCTATGCCGACACCGTTGCCTATCAGATCCCCTTGGTGGAAGACCTCATCCTCGACGAGAGTGCTTTGGAGAGTGCCTTCGAAGGGGTGCGCTTCTACGACCTGATGCGCGTGGCTCTGCGGCGCGGCGACCCCGACTACTTGGCACGCCGCGTGGCGGCACGCAACGCAGCCACGGGCGAAGAACCCGATGCCGTTTTGCGGGCACGCTTGCAGCAAACCTCCAACTGGTACCTACCACTTAAAAAATAAACAGCCTTTCCACCCGCGTCGCACCTCGGTGCGGCGCGGGTTTGTTTCAAGGGCGGCGACGGTTATTTGCCGAGAGTTGCCGCTATTGTTACAGAATTGACACGCTTATTTCGCCTATGTTACAAAATTGATACAAACTGACACAGATTGTGATAGGGCAGGGGGTGGTCATCGCCTACCTTTGCCCCGAAAACCAAAATGGCAACCATAAAAACCATTAACCGTAATCAACAAACCACAAACTAACTAACCACTATGAATCACTATCTACTAACCACCCTTGCCATGACGGGTGTGTGCTTTGCACTGAGTGCTCAGACACAGATCTTGAATTATGGCTTCGAGCCGGGCGAAGAGTTGCCCGGTGTGGCAGACACGGTGAACCTCTACGACGACTGGAAAGCTGCCGGAGGTACCTTCTCGTTTCAAGCACAGCCTGCCTATCAGGGGGCTAATGCCTTCCTCTTCTCTACGCCGGCAGCTGCCGGTGCCGCAGGCGGCGCTTGGGAGCGTGTGCTTCGCTTCACCAACCTGCCTTTGCAAGAGAACACCTCTTATCGTGTGTCATTCTACGCTCAGGCCAATGACGATGCAGAGTTGGGTGTAGCCATTATGCGTGGCGAACTCAATGCCGACATGCCTTTGGTTTGCGCCCCCACCAGCGATGGCGGCACGGCTGTGCAGCAAAAGACCACCCTCAGCAACTTCAGCGCCGGCAACTATGTGCGCAAGACGGCTGTCTTCTGGTCTCCGTCGTTGGCTATTCAGCAAGCTCGTTTCAACGAAGTGAAGAGCACAGGCTCGTTGCCCGACGGTGTCTTCCTTCGTCTCTCCTTCCTCTCGGCTGCCGACTATTTGATTGATAACGTTGTGGTTGAAGAGGCTAACATCGCCGGTGTGGAGTTCAACGGCGATGCCATCCGCGTAGACTTTGGCTATGCCACCAATGCCGCCGACTTAGCAAAGGCTGCCGGTGGTACGGTTGTGGTTAACTCCTCAGCCTTCACCCTCACCATCGACGGTGAGCCGGTGACCCCCGAGTCTGCCGAAATTAAGAGCGATGGCTATCTCTACCTCTTCCTCGATGAGAACACCTACACCGAAGAGGGTTCAGCCGTAGTGTTGAGCTACGATGGCTCTATTGCCGACCTGAAGTATAGCACCACCGTAGCCCCCGAGTCGTGGACGAACCCCAACCGCACGGTGCTCGGTTTCACGGCTGAGACGGGTCACTTCAACTCGCTTGTCGAGGCTACCTCGGTCGCCTATGAAGAGGCTGACATGGTAAGCTCCGACCCCGAGGAGTCGTCGTTTGAGCTTTCAGAAACCATCCGTCAGTTCAGCGCCACCTTCAATAAGGAGGTTCGCACCGTCAGCGAGGAGAATGGCGCACCTGTTGCCACCCTCACCAGCGACCTTGGCTTCAGCGAGACGTTGGCTTTGGTTGCCGGTCAGCCCGAGTTGACCAATACGCTCGTCTTTGAGCGCACAGGGTCCGAGCCGTTGGCTAAGGCCACCTACACCGTCACCATCGAGAACGTCAGCAACGCCAAAGAGGTGGCACGCCTTGAGCCGGTCAGCTTCAGCTTCGAGGTGGGCAAGGTGGTTGTCTCTTCTACCACCTACACCGAGTTGCTCTCTGTCATCAT
>CAZBWT010000023.1:8790-19085 GCA_964495625.1 uncultured Prevotellaceae bacterium
GTCTACTCTTACGTAAAGACTGAAGGCGAAAGCAGCACGTCGGAATACGTATTCCAGGAGAAGTTCAACACCGTGGGCGACAACATCGTTCCTGCTGCCGGCAGCGGTTGGGAGGTTTATGATGCCAACGTACAGTTGACCAAGGGTTCAAATGGTAGTGGTGCCAGCTCACGTGTCTTTGACCTTTCTGCCACCAACTTGCCGTCAGCCCTCTACTTCCGCATGTTGGGCACGGCTGCCGAATATTATGCCATCTATGGTAACGGCGGCGACGGCGAACCTACGCTCGAACTGAACGCTGTGAAGTATCAGTTCTCTTACTACGCTGTGAACTGGAAGTCTGATCTCCAGACCCTCTACTTCCAGATTCTCGATGCCAACGACAACGTTGTCTACAGCCGCGAGGACGAGATTACACCCAACCTCAACAGCTCGAAGAGCACGGTGGTTGACGCACAGAAGGTTGAGTTTAAGTTCACGCCTTCGGCTGCCGGACAGTATAAGCTGAAGTTCTGGGCATCGGGCGAAGCCATGTTTGGTAACCTCTCGATTATGACCGTTGGTTCACCCGCCACCTACTGGAAGAACCTCTTGGCTGCCGCTGTTGTTGCCGCACAAGATGAATATACCCTTGCTTCACAAGACATCTTCGCCGGCTCTACCTACAACGCTTTGGGTGCTGCCATCGCTCAGTATTCTGACCCCGACATGCACACCCCCGCCGCCTACGAGGCTGCCATTGCCGAGGTTGAAGCCTTGACGAAGGCCATGAGCACACGCCGCAGCGCTGTGTCAGCCTACACAAACAATCTTGATGATGCCGCTAAGGCTTTGGGTAATGCCGAGGGCACAAAGTACGCTCAGCTCGACGCTTACAACACGTTGTCGCAGTCGTACAATGCTTATAAGGATGTCACTGCACAGCAGCTCGAAGACGATGCTTTGATTGCTGCCAACGCTGAGATGTCTGCCGCCACCACTTTGCTCACCAACATGCAAGACGAAATCGTGGGTCTCTTGACCGCACAGTTGGTAAGCCTTTCAACGCAGATTGTGAAGCTCGACGAGGCTCAGACAACCGACGAGCAGGTAATCTTGGCAGGCAATGCCTTGACCGACGATCAAGACTTGGCTAAGCTGCTCAAGCTGAAGCTCACTTCATTGCTCTATAAGGCTATGGCTGAGGGTGATCCCTTCCAGGTTTATGATGCCGAATACGATCAGACCGTTGCCGACAGCATCGACCTCACAGGCTTCATTCAGAATGCCGACCTCTATACCACCTCGCTCAAGCGTGACGGCATCACAGAGTTCGACGGTCTCTTCCCCGGTTGGAACGTGAAGTTGCTCAACGAGAACCAGTCGGTGGCAGTGCAGTTCAGCTGGTCTACCTTCACCGGTAGTGAGACACACCCGATTACCGATGCCGCTCTTATCGGCAGCTGGGGTCCGGTGGTCAACATCGCCCAGACTTTGGACATCGTGCCCGTGGGTGTTTACTCTGTCAGCGCCGGCACCGAAGATAGCGGCGACCGTGTTTCCAATGCCGACTCTGCCTTTGTTCGCTCTACGTTCCAATACGTTCAGCCCTCTAAGACCGACACCATGCTCTTCCGCAACGACAGTCGTGGCACATACTACGATTTGACGCGTGCCATCTTCCCGGGTGTACAGGTTCCGGCTGTTGAAGGTGCTCAATATGGTCAGCTCACCTACAGTGCCACCATCCGCACCTATCAGTCCATCTGCGAAGTAGATGCCTTCAAGCTCCACATCACAGGCAAGCTCGCCGGCTTCGACTATGCCGCTGCCGCAGCTGCTGTCAACGATGAGTATGTTGCCGGCATCGACCTCACGACGTTGCCCACCGAGGCTCCGGTTTCGGTTCGCTACTTCAACCTCTCAGGTGCTCAGGTGGCTCAGCCTTCAGGCATCTGTGTTAAGGTAGAAAACTACCGCGGCGGCTATATGGTTGTCAAGAAAGTCGTGGTAAAGTGATTCAACCATCTGTTTTCAGAGCAGTCTGCACCCCGTGTGCAGACTGACTCTCTTTAAAAATTGCGGGGTCCCTGTGGAATATCTTCCGCAGGGACCTTGTTCTCTTTAGCTTCGTTTCTTTTTAGCTTTACGGGCAGTTTCGTCGTCAAACGGCACTCGTGTTGACCCACCTGCTCGCCGTGCACGCGGCAATGTGCACGCACCATCGGGGTGGTCGCACCGTGGCAACGAAGTCCACCTCAGCCGTCATGGGCGCTCCTCGCCGGAGTGCAGCCCCATGCCACCCACATCGGGGCGGAACGTTGCAGAGGCTCAGCCATGCAGCATCCCCTTACGCCACAAACCAAAATCGGACACTTGCTGCTCTCGCCCCCAAGGCAGGTGCTCCGTTCAGAAACCTCGGGGCGGAAAAACCACTGCCGTCGCTCAGCACATGGGCGCACGCTGCCAACATGGGCAACGTGGGCAGAACCAACAGAACATTTCACGCATGACGTATAAAATATAAATACCCCACCCCCCCCAAAAAAAAACATAAGATATGAAACCGCATCATCTCCCCCTAATTCTTACTGCGGCGATTGCCACGTTGGCACCGAGTGTGAGTGCCGCCGATAATTTTGTCAGTTTCCAACCCGCCGCCGGAGCCACCGCCCTCACCTTGGGGGCTGACGTGCCGCTGGTCATTGCTGCCGACACTGCCGACCGTAGCGGAGTGGCAATAGCCCTGCAGAGCTTCTTGGGCGACGTGACCGACGTGACGGGGCGCACCCCGCAGCTGAGTCAGGTGGGCAGCGGCAAGGCGGCATTGCCCGCCGGCACCCGTTTGGTGGTGGGCACCATTGCCGGCAATGCCTACCTGCGGCAGTTGGTGCGTAAAAAAATCATCGACGGGCGGCAGCTCGAGGGTAAGACCGAGAAGTATCTGCTCACCACCGTCAAGGGTGCCCCGGGTGCCGACGGCGACGTGGTGGTGATTGCGGGCAGCGATATGCGCGGTGCCATCTATGGCATCTATGAGCTTTCGCGCCAAATGGGCATCTCGCCGTGGCACTGGTGGGCGGATGTGCCCGCCGTGCACCACGACAGCCTCTACATCTTGCCCGGCACGTTCACCGACGGTGAACCCACGGTTCGCTACCGCGGCATCTTCCTCAACGATGAGGCTCCCTGCCTTTCGGGGTGGGTGCGCGAGGCTTTCCCCGACAGCAGCTGCCCCTCGGCGCGCTCCACGGCTCGCGGCTTCAACCACCTGTTTTATGCCCGCGTCTTTGAACTGCTGTTGCGCCTCAAAGCCAACTACTTGTGGCCCGCCATGTGGGGCAATGCCTTCTATGCCGACGACCCGCTGAACAGCACCACGGCTGCCGCCATGGGCATCATGCTCGGCACGTCGCACCACGAGCCCATGGCGCGCAACCACCAGGAGTGGGCGCGTCAACGCTCCCGCCTCGGGCAGTGGGACTATGCCGTCAATCAGGCGGTGATTGACACCTTCTTCCGCAACGGCATGGAGCGTGTGAAAGATAACGAAGACCTCATCACCATTGGCATGCGCGGCGATGGTGACACCCCCATGGGCGGTCGCGAGGGCGAGGATGATAAGTATGTGAGCCAAGACGAATATAACCTGCGCCTCTTGCAGCGCATCATCAACAATCAGCGGCAGATTATTGCCGACGTGACCGGTCGCCCCGCCGCACGCCGACAGCAGATTTGGGCGCTCTATAAAGAGGTGCAGCGGCTTTACGACTTAGGGTTGCAGGTGCCTGACGATGTGCTCATCTTGCTCTGCGACGACAACTGGGGCAACATACGCCGCGTGCCTGCCGCCGACCGCCGCAAGCGTCAAGGCGGGTGGGGCATGTATTACCATGTGGATTATGTGGGTGCCCCGCGCAGTACGAAGTGGGCGAACGTCACCCCGATAGCACACCTGTGGGAGCAGATGAACCTTGCCTACGACTATGGCATTGACCGTTTGTGGATTCTCAATGTGGGCGACCTCAAGCCGATGGAGTACCCCACGCAGTTCTTCCTCGACATGGCTTGGCGACCCGAAGCCTTCACCGCCGACGAGGTGCTGCGCCACACGCGCCGTTTTTGCGCCTCATGTTTCGGCGAGGATCAGGCTGACGAGGCGGCACGCATCTTGGATGCCTACACGCGCTTCAACGGCCGCGTCACCCCCGAGATGCTCTCTGCCAAGACCTACAACGTCGCCACCGGCGAGTGGGCGAGTGTGGTGAACGATTATAAGGCGTTGGAGGCGGATGCCCTGCGCCAGTTTCTCTCGCTGCCGGCGGCTTATCAAGATGCTTACTTCCAGTTGGTGCTCTACCCCGTGCAGGCCATGGCGAACCTCTATGAGATGTATTATGCCGTGGCGATGAACCGCCGTCTGTATGCCTTGGGTGACCTCGAAGCCAACCGCTGGGCGGACTTGGCGGAGCGTTGTTTCAAGCGCGACGCGGAGCTGAGCCGCAGCTATAACCACGACCTTGCCGACGGCAAGTGGAACCACCTAATGGATGAGGTGCACATTGGTTACACCTCGTGGAACACACCGAAAACCAACGTGATGCCCGAGGTGCAGCGCCTCGATTCTGCCGCCCTGCGACAAGGGGGCTACACCTTTGCCTCCACTGCGGGCAGAGGCTACATAGCGATTGAGGCAGACCGTTATTACACTGCCACTCCGCCCACGACGGGCAGTGCGCGTTGGACGTTTGTGCCCGGCATTGGACGCACGCGCGGCGGCATGGTGCTCTTGCCCCACGACGCTGAGGTGCAGGGAGCAGCGCTGACCTATAAGTGTCAGCTGCCCACCGGGGTGGATACGGTGCGGGTGCACCTCATCACGAACTCTACGCTCCCCTTCAGCCGTGCCGAGGGGCATCGCTACGCCTTAGCCTTGAGCGGCGCAGATGCAGGTCAGGAGGTGGTGATCAACTACAACGGGCGGTATAATGAAGACAATCAATGGGAGATGTATGACGTGGTGGCAACGCGCGTCATCGAGACCGTCACCCCGCTCGCCGTGGGCAAGCCCGCCCCCGGCGGTTGGTACACCCTCAGTGTGAAGCCCCTTGACCCCGGTTTGGTGGTCGAGAAGGTGGTGGTGGATTTGGGCGGCTATGAGCCGCAGCACCTCTTCGGCATCGAAAGCCCTTATGGCAGAGAGTGAGGGGAGGGGGTGGACAGAGTGATGCATCTGTAAATCGTTAGTCGCAACTGACGATTTGCGAAAGACCCCCCAAAAAAAAGCAGGTCGCAGTGTATTCTGCGACCTGCTTGCGTCATGGTTTATATGAATTGCGTCAGGGAATATATGAAAAATGTGCGGCAAATAGACCAAAAATGGAGCAGGTAACTCACTAATCTTAAAATAATCATTAACTTTGTCGCGCTAAATGTGATATGCAATGAAACTACTGCAACGCTTGGTGCGTCCCATATATATCATCCTCTTATTGTTGACCCTTTGTTCCGTCACGACGATGCAAGCCGATGAGCTGCGTCGCCACACGGTGCGTCCCGGTGATACGTATTATTCGCTGGCGCGCTATTATCAGGTGACGGTGGATGCCTTGATGGCTGCCAACCCCGAGGCGGGTCGCACGTTGGTGTGTGGCACGACGTTGATTATTCCCGATGCTCAGAGCGACGTAAAGACCGATTCGGCGGTAGCTGCCACTACGGCGGTAGCGCCGAAGGTGCCGGTGCAAAACAATCCCGTGACGAGTGTGGATAAGCAGCCCGAAGTGACCACCACACCCGAACCCGCGGTGACGACTTCAACCGGCGAGACCACGGTTTGGCCTCACCTGAGCAACGCTGACTACCGCATCGCCTTGGTGCTGCCGCTGAAGCTTACGCAAATCAGCACTTCCGACAAGCAGCGTGCGCGCAACGTGGAGTTCTATCAGGGCTTTTTGATGGCATTAGACTCGCTGCAAAAGTCGACGCGACACACCTTTGAGGTGTCGGTCTATGATGCTTCCGACGGGTTGACCTCGGTGCTCGGCAGCGATGCTTTTGCCAAGAATGACTTGATATTCAGCACGGTGGATAAGACTGAGGCTCAGCAGCTTGCAGCCTATGCCGAGCAGCGAGACATACCGTTGGTGTTGCCGTTTGTGTATGAGCAGACGTGGCATAACCGCTACCCGCACACTTATCAGGTCAATACCCCCAAGGCTCAGACCTACGACATCTTGACCGACGAGGTGTTGCGTCGTTTTGACGGCTACACCCCGGTGTTTTTGGTGGATAGCACCGAGCTGAATAAGGTTGACGACTACACCGTGCGTCTGCGTCAAGAGCTGACGCGCCACGGGCGTAATTATTTCACTTTCGGTTATTCTGACCCCGCCATGGTGGGCAGCATCGACTCGATGATGCCCCGCACGGAGAAGGTGCTCTACGTGCCGGTGACGGCGAGTCGCAACGCCTTGCGCCGCATGTTCCCCTATATGCAGTATTTGCGCACGCGCTATGCCGACGACTCTTTTGCCGTGTTGGGTACTCCCGAATGGCAACTTTATACCGACGACTTCATTGAGTATTTCTATACGCTCGATGTCTATATCTATTCAAAAATCTACGTCAACCCCTTCGCTGACGATGTGCGTAGCTTCTATGCCGCCTTTAAGCGGTGGTATGGGTGCGACCCGATGCCGCTCTACCCGAAGTATGCTTTGACGGGCTATGACTTAGGCATGTACTTCCTCACGGCATTGACCCACACGGGCAGGCAGTTCGGTGCGGGCATCGGAGCCTCGAGCGTCAACACGTTGCAGAGTGCCATCAACCTTCACTCCGAGGGGAAGGGATACATAAACCGCGGTGTTTATTTGATACACTTCACACCGCAAACGACCATTGAGAAATATGATCTTCACTAAATATCGCAGCTATCGCCGCCGTCGCTTTTCGCCGGAAAAGCGGGGTGTGGCGTTGCTTTTGTTTTTGCTGACTTGCATGAGTGCAGCTGTTGCGCAGCAACGTGTGCCGAAGGAGCTCTCGTTGGGTGTGATTGGCGGCGCGGTGATGAGTCAGATGAATTTCGATGCCACAACAACAATGCCGCAAGATATGGCAAAGGGCTATACCTGCGGCGTGAGTGCGCGCTACATTGAGGAGCAGTTCTTCGGTCTGCAGGTCGAGGCATTGTTGACGCGTCGCGGCTTTCAAGACCGCTTCGACCCCGAGGAGTATGGCGACTTGAGCTTTAAGCGTTCGTTGACCTATCTCGAGGTGCCGGTGCTGTCGCATATCTACTTCCCTTTCGGCAAGCGCAAGCGCAGCGAGATTTGCGTGGACTTGGGTCCGAAGTTCGGCATCATGCTGTGGGAGAAGACTGAGAGCAACTTGCCCGACGACTTCGGCGAGACGGGTACGGCAACTGCCGGACTACAGACGGCACACCACACGATGGCTGTGTCTAACCGTTTCGACTACGGCATCCAGGTAGGCTTGGGCTATGAGTTCCACTTCTCGCCCAAGGTGAGCGCTCAGTTGCAGGGTCGCTATTATTTCGGCTTGGGCAATATCTTCCCCGATGAGAAGTCGGATATTTTTGAAACATCGTCGAACCAGCACATCATGGTGGTGATGACGTTGTTTTGGCACAAGCGGTTGGGTCGCCACGTGAAGAAGGCAGAGTGAGGCGGAGCGTCCGTTTCTCCGGTTTTCGCGACGAACGAATAGACCATGTTATTTTCAGTAATTACATACACACACAATATAATATACACACATTATGAAGGGTATCGTACTCGCCGGAGGTTCCGGCACTCGTTTGTATCCCATTACGAAGGGCGTTAGCAAGCAGTTGCTCCCCATTTATGATAAACCGATGATCTATTACCCCGTATCGGTTTTGATGTTGGCTGGAATTCGTGACATCTTGATTATATCCACACCTTATGACTTGCCCGGTTTCCGTCGTCTGCTTGGCGATGGTTCGGACTATGGGGTGCATTTTGAATATGCAGAACAGCCCTCGCCCGACGGTTTGGCACAGGCTTTCATCATTGGCAAGGAGTTTGTCGGCAACGACTCGGTTTGTCTGGTGTTGGGCGATAACATCTTCCACGGCGTGGGCTTCACCGGCATGCTGAAAGAGGCTGTGGCTCAGGCTGAACAGCAGCAGAAGGCTACGGTGTTTGGCTATTGGGTCAACGACCCCGAGCGCTATGGCGTGGCAGAGTTCGATGCCGAGGGTAACTGCCTCAGCATTGAGGAGAAGCCGGCGGAACCCAAGTCGAACTACGCGGTGGTGGGTCTCTATTTCTACCCCAACAAGGTGTTGGACGTGGCTGCACACATCAAGCCTTCGGCTCGCGGCGAGTTGGAGATCACCACGGTGAACCAGCAGTTCTTGGACGATGGTGAGCTGAAGGTGCAGACGTTGGGGCGCGGTTTTGCATGGCTCGACACGGGTACGCACGACTCGCTGAGCGAGGCTTCGACCTTTATTGAGGTGATTGAGAAGCGTCAGGGCTTGAAGATTGCCTGCTTGGAGGATATCGCCTTTCAGCACGGTTGGATCTCTGCCGACAAGATGCGCGAGTTGGCTAAGCCGATGCTCAAGAATCAGTATGGTCAGTATTTGATGAAGATGGTGACCGAGTCTGAGCAGCCAAAGTAAGTGTGACGTTGAAAAGAGAATAACACAACAATGGAAGTTATAAAGACAGACATAGAGGGCGTGGTGATTGTTGAACCGCGCGTGTTTCGCGATAGTCGCGGCTATTTCTTCGAGTCGTTCTCGCAGCGTGAGTTCGACGAGAAGGTGCGCCCTATCAATTTTGTGCAAGACAATGAGTCGATGTCGTCGTATGGCGTGATGCGCGGCTTGCATTTTCAGCGTCCGCCGTTCACGCAGAGCAAGTTGGTGCGCTGTGTGCGCGGTGCGGTGCTCGACGTGGCAGTGGATATTCGCAAGGGTTCGCCCACTTATGGCAAGCATGTGGCTGTGGAACTGACCGAGGAGAACCACCGTCAGTTTTTCGTGCCGAGAGGTTTTGCCCATGGCTTTGCCGTGCTGAGCGAAACGGCTGTGTTTCAGTATAAGTGCGACAACTTCTATGCCCCGCAAGCCGATGGCGGCATCAACATCAAAGATGATTCGTTGGGCATTGATTGGCGCATCCCTACCGACAATGCTATCCTGAGCGATAAGGACTTGGTGCACGCTTTGCTGCGTGACTTCGACTCGCCGTTCGACTACAATGTAGACTACTACGCGAAATAAGATGTGCTGAATATAATAGGCACAAGATAAGCACGAAACATATACGAAAATTTAGATTTGAGCAATGAGAATATTGGTGACCGGAGGTAATGGGCAGTTGGGTAACTGCATGCGCGACGTGTCGCGCAACTCCGCCAATGAATATATATTTAAGGATATTGACGATCTGGATCTGACCGACCCCGAGGCGGTGGCTCTTGATGTGCACGTCAATAATTATGACGTGATTGTGAATTGCGCCGCTTATACCAACGTCGATAAGGCTGAAGATCAGGAGGCTATTGCCGAGCTTATCAACGCAAAGGCTGTGGGCTATCTGGCTGAGGCTGCCAAGCGTGAGGGGGTGGCTTTGATTCACATCTCGACCGATTACGTCTTTCAGGGCAACGGCTGTGTGCCTTGCACCGAAGATCAGCCCACGGAACCCTTGGGCGTGTACGGTCGCACCAAGTTGGCGGGTGAGCAGGCGGTGATAGCTTCGGGCTGCAAGTACGTCATCTTGCGCACGGCTTGGCTGTATTCTGCCTACGGCAATAACTTCGTGAAGACGATGCGCCGCCTGACCGCCGAACGCGATGAGCTGAAGGTGGTGTTCGACCAGGTGGGTACCCCCACGTATGCAGGCGACTTGGCCGCGGTGATTTATAAGATGATTGAGGAGGGTAGCTATCTGGAGCACCCGGGCATCTACCACTTCAGCAATGAGGGTGTTTGCTCGTGGTATGACTTCACCATCGCCATTCGCGACCTCTTTGGCAACACCTGCAACGTGCAGCCTTGCCACAGTAATGAGTTCCCGAGCAAGGTGACGCGTCCGCACTTCTCTGTGCTCGACAAGACAAAGTTGAAGCAGACGTTTGGCGTGACGGTGCCTTATTGGATGGACGCGCTGAAGGTGTGCGTCGAAGAGTTACGAGTTAATAGCTAATAGTTACAAGCTACCGGTTATATTGTAACTATAAAATAGTAACTGGTAACTATAAACTAAAATGTATGGGCATCGTCGTACGTCAATCCTTGAAGGGCACCTTCGTGA
>CAZBWT010000024.1:0-18650 GCA_964495625.1 uncultured Prevotellaceae bacterium
GCGCTGTCGGTCCACGCCTTTTGCTTTTCGATGAAGATGGACTGCCGTTCGGGGTCGAAGTATCCGCCAACGGGGTACTTGTCGTCGGCGAAACGACTGAGGCGGAGATCGTTGGCACCGTCGCCGGCAGTGATGTCTACCGACGAGGCTGAGGTGCGCCACTTGAGGCTGTCGACACAGTAACGATAGCGCATAAAGTAGCTGCCGAGCAGGTCGTCACGTGTGATGCGGTCTGACTCGGGGATGTCGCTCACGGTGCCCGCCAAGAGGTTGAAGGGTGTGACGATGCGTTCGTTGCAGATGTTGTAGTTGAAGAATATGCCGCTATTGTCTATGTAGTTCCAAGCGGATAGCTCGAGGATGTTGTTGCCTTCGCCCGTGATGCGTCCCACCGTGCCATCTTCTCCGAAGTAGTCACAGAGGTAGTAGAGGGTGCTGTCAACCTGACCTATGACGTTTTGCACACTGGTGGCAGACTTTGTGGCGGGGTCGATGATGAATTGCATCTGCCCGTAATAGTTGGTGCGGTAGTCGATGCAGAGTGTGTCGCCGTGCAGGCTGCTGTAGACATCGCGATTGAGGAGGTAATCATCGCCGTCGTATCGCTGGTAGAATGATGTCACAGTGTTGCCGATGTATTTGGTGTAGCTGAGCGATGGGGTGATGTAGTAGTAGGTCACGAACCCCTCTTCGCTGCCGCCTTGTCCGGCATTATATAAGACGGTTGCCCAGAGTTGTTGGCTCGAAATCTCGCCTGTAGCGGGGTCTACGTCAAGGTAGATGTCGCCGTCTTTCAGGGTGTAGGTGCCGTCGCCATTATCGGTGACGGGTTGCAGCCAGGTTTCAATGGAGCCGGCTCCGTCTAATTGGTCGAAGTAGCCTTGCGGGATGCGTATCTGCGATTTTTCGGCATCGAAATACCCAGTGATGGGCTGGCAGTTGGAGAAGATGGCGAAGTCGTTGAAGATGATTTCGTTGTCGGCTTTGCCTGCCTCCAGACGGTTTTCAGCATAGCTTTGATACCACGTTTGGTCGTCGTAGTAGAGACTATTGCTGTAGACGTAGTAGCAGCCGATCAGGTCGTCGCGTGTCACGGCATGGGAGGTGGTGGCCAGTGCGAAGAGCATGGTGGCAAGGATTGCATGGTGGTGGGTTGCTTTCATAATTTATGGTTTTTATGTGGCTGATGATTTTGGCAAATGCCGAAATGTTCGCGGTGATGACTTAACTTTGTCGTTGGGATCGGCAGGCTTTGTGGTCGGTTTGGGGGTGTTATGGTATGCAGAATGACACGATTAGCGGCAGTTAGGCGACGTTGTTACCCCCGGCGGACGCATAGTTTACTGCGCAAAGTTACTTATTATCAGATAGGTTGTGCAATTTTATGCCAAAAAATGTGACGAGCGGTCGCGTGTAAGCCCTATTTCGTGGCTGTTAGTGTGTGTTGATTAGGTTTTTTATGCCTATCTTTGCCGCATCTATTAAATGTTATTGCATTCTTCGTAACACTCACGATATGAATACCGTTGTCAAAATATCTTTCTTGTTGGTGCTTGCCGCCGTGGTGATTTATCCTATCTATACGCTTTATGCACCCTATGTGTTGGCTTTGGGGGCTGCGGGTATAGCCGTGATGCACCTGCGCGAGCAGTATGAGGGGCGCAACGTGCGCCTGAAGCGCATCTACCGCATGCGCCGACTGGTGGCTGTGTTGTTTTTGATAGCGTCGTTTTGTATGTTCACCCCTCGCACAACTCACGGCGCGTGGATAGCGTTGCTCTTGGTGTCGGCTGTGTTGGAAATCTACACGCTGTGGGTGATAGATTATGAGGAGAAAAAGGGACGGAAGTGAGCGCAAAGAAAGCCCCTCACACAGCTAAGCCCGGCTTTAGAGCAAGCTGACTCTGCTTTTGCTGTGACAGGCTTTGACGAGCTACACACTCATTAGGTATATAACACAATTAACTAACACTACAATAAACGTAACCCCATGAAGAAATTCTTTTTACTATTGACGGCGGTGTGCCTCACGATGCCGCTCGCCGCTAAGAGCAGCAAGAAGGCTGTTGATGTTTTCCCCGACGGTAGCCCCGTGCCGGAGTGGTTCCGCCAGACCGATGAGGTGCAGCTCGCCGACTTAGGCAAGCAGTACCGTGTCACCGATTATGGCATCTTGAACGACGGCGGTGTACATACAGCCGAGTTCCAGGCATTGATAGACCGCGTTTCTGCCGAAGGCGGTGGCGTGATTGTGGTGCCGCAGGGTACGTTCAAGACGGGTGCCATCTTCTTTAAGCAGGGCACGCACTTGCATCTGTTGGAGGGTGCCGTGCTGCAGGGTAGCGACGACATCAGCGATTACCCCGTGCTGAAGACGCGCATCGAGGGCGAGACGTGTAATTACTTCCCCGGCTTGATTAATGCCGATGGGTTGGACGGTTTCACCATCTCGGGCAAGGGTGCCATTGACGGCAATGGCTTGCGCTCGTGGAAGGCTTTCTGGTTGCGCCGCAAGTGGAATCCCCAATGCACGAATAAAGATGAGATGCGCCCGCGCCTGGTCTACATCTCTAACTCTAAGAACGTGACGATTAGCGGTGTGCATTTGCAGAACTCCGCTTTCTGGACGACCCACATTTACAATAGTGAGTATGTGAAGTTGCTGAACCTCTACATCTATTCGCCCGCCGCTCCGGTGAAGGCTCCGAGCACCGATGCTATCGACATCGACGTTGTGAAGAATATGTTGGTAAAGGGTTGCTATATGTCAGTCAACGATGATGCGATCGCCCTGAAGGGCGGCAAGGGTCCGTGGGCTGACGACTCCATCAAGGCTCCGGGCAACGGCGGCAATGAGAATATCATTATTGAGGATTGCGTCTACGGCTTCTGCCACGGCTGCCTCACGTGTGGCAGTGAGTCGGTGTATGATCACAACATCGTGTTGCGCCGCATTCAGGTGGATCAGGCTAACAACTTGCTTTGGCTTAAGATGCGCCCCGACACTCCGCAGCGCTATGAGTATATCACGGTGGAGGATATCACCGGCAACGGCAAGAACTTCCTCTTGGTGAAGCCTTGGACGCAGTTCTATGATCTGAAGGATCGCAAGGAAATGCCGATGTCTTATTCTGATCATATCGTGATGCGTAACATCAACTTCGAGTGTAATGATTTCTTTAACGTGAAGCCGCAAGAGGATCAGTATCACTTGAGCAACTTCACTTTTGAGAACCTCACGATTAAGGCGAAGAACGGCGCGTGCGACCAAAGCGTGATTGAGAATTTTACGTACACTAATGTCAAGGTTAATGAGTAACTTTAAGATAGACACTATGCGCATGGGTGCGGTGGGGTTGGTCGTGCTGACCGCCTGCTGCACCCATGCAGCTATGGCGCAGTCGTTCGACGATGCGTTCACTGACCGCACTTTGCGCCTGGATTATATGCTTTCGGGCGACGCTCAGAGTCAGCACATCACCCTCGCCTCGCTGCAGCAGGTGGAGGGGTGGGCAGGTCGCCGCAGTCACCTCGCCGAGGTGCCTTTGCGCGGCAATGCTCAGCTCACGGTTTCCGACACTACGGCGCAACACACGGTGCTTTATAAGACTTCGTTTAACACGCTATTTCAAGAGTGGCTCGAGACCGATGAGGCTGCCTCGGTGGCGCGGAGTTTCGAGACGACACTGTTGGTGCCCTTTCCGCAACAGCCCGTGCGGGTGGAGGTGGCTCTGCTCACACAGCGCGGCGACACGCTGACCGCCTACAGCCACACAGTGAACCCGCAAGATATCTTGATTCGCCGGAAGTGTGAAGACCGCGCCACCCTCCCCGCCTATCGCTATATGCATCAGAGCGGTTCGCCGGCTGAGTGCATCGACGTGGCGATTGTGGGCGAAGGGTACACCGAGGCTGAGATGGAGACGTTTTATGCAGACGCTCAGATAGCCACCGAGAGCCTCTTCTCGTATGAGCCGTTCAAGAGCATGCAGGACCGTTTTAACATCGTGGCGGTGGCTGCCCCTTCGCGGCAGTCGGGCGTGAGCGTGCCTAAAGACGGAGATTGGCGCGAGACGGCTTTCGGCGCGCACTTCAGCACGTTCTATTCCGATCGTTATCTCACCACTACGCATGTCTTTGCGTTGCACGATGCCTTGGCGGGCGTGCCTTATGAGCACGTGATCGTCTTGGCAAACACCGAGGAGTATGGCGGCGGAGGTATCTACAATTATTACACCCTCACGGCTGCTCATCATCGGCTCTTCGCTCCGGTGGTGGTGCATGAGTTCGGACATAGCTTCGGCGGTCTGACTGATGAGTATTATTACGACGACGATGTGGTGCTCGCCTCTTATCCCACTGACGTTGAGCCATGGGAGCCCAACATCACTTCGCTGGTAGACTTCGAGTCGAAGTGGGCGGATATGGTGCCCAAGGGGGTGAAGGTTCCGACCCCCGTGACCGAGAAGTATAAAAAAGAAAAGACTCCGAGTGTGGGAGTCTTTGAGGGCGGTGGCTACTTCGCCAAGGGGATATATCGTCCCGCCTACGATTGTCGCATGCGCACCAATCAGTGCCCGGTGTTTTGTCCGGTGTGCGAGCGGTCGTTGCGACGCATGATTGAGTTCTATACGCGCTGACGCTACGCACGTGAGTTGCTATAGGTCGAGGTATTTGCGCAGCGCTTTGTCGAGGTCGAAATGCTCTTTGAGCTGTGATGGCGTGTGCTTGCCATCGTCACCTGCGGCAATGCGCAGCGACATCTCATAGAGTCCGTGGTCGGCGGGTTGGAAGTCATAGTTCGTCTTCAAGAGCGTCTTCAAGCGGTTGAGCTGTTCGCGTAGGTCAGCAATGCGGTCGCCCACGTTGTCGAGTTTGGCGAGCACGTCGTCGAGTCGCGCCATCGTGTCGGCGTAGGTGTCTTGCAGCAGCAGGTGCCAGATGATGCACCGATAGAGCGATGCTTCTAAGTCGGGCGGCAGTGGTTGCTCGGTTGTTGGCAACTCTTTCCGGTCGTTGAGCATCTTGCCCCGCCCGGTGAGGAGCCAGTCGGCATTGAGGTCTGGAAAGGCTAAGAGTATCTGCTCAATGTTGTTGGAACTCATGTTGTTGTCGTTCTGCAACGCTTTGAGCAAGAGCCCGGTGCTAAGTCCGGCACACTTGTTGACGTAGTAGGCGGTGTATTGCTTGTGGTCCATGTAGCGTTTCAGCCGTTGGGCGAATGAAGACATAGCTTTAGAGGTGTGTAAGGGGTGAACGTTTTTCAATGCAGCAAAGATAACAAGAAAAACCGAGTGCCGACACGATGCCTTTATGTTTTGTCTGAAAAGCTGATGCGCAACATAGTTTTAACGGGAAAGCGCGCGCATCCCCTCCCCCCTCCGTATTTTATAAGTAAATCCATAGGCGATGGCTTGTGCACACGTAGATGCACCCCATTCGCTTCTAATAACCAAGATATGAAGATTCTATTATACCAACAAGACATAGTGTGGGCTGACCCCGAGGCGAACTACCGCAAGGTAGAGGCGGTGTTGGAAGCCCATCCTGAGGGGGAGCTGTTAGTGCTGCCCGAGATGTTCACCACCGGCTTTGTCACCGACCCCAAGCACATGCAACTGCTGTCAGCTTCAGCCGACGGTTTGCAGCTTGAGGCAGCCGAGGCTGTTGAGTCGCGCTTGCGCGCTATGGCGGCACGTCACCATTGCGCCTTGGCGGGTAGTGTGGCGGTGCAAGATGCAGAGGGTTATCACAACCGCTTCTACTTCGTCTGCCCCGACGGCACGCTCTATGCAGCCGACAAGCGACACCTTTTCAGCTACGGCGGTGAAGATCGCTACTACCGCCCCGGTCAGGAGCGCGTGGTGGCAACCTATGGTGGTCTGCGCTTCTTAATCATCGTTTGCTATGACCTTCGCTTCCCGGTGTGGAGTCGCTGCGTAGATGATTACGATGTGCTGCTCTGCGTAGCCAACTGGCCCGCCGTGCGTCAGCATAGTTGGAACACACTGCTGCAAGCGCGAGCCATGGAGAACCAGTGTTACGTGGTGGGCGTGAACCGTGTGGGCGAAGATCATATCTGCCCCTACAATGGCGGCAGCATGGCTGTGCATCCCTACGGCGACCCATTGGTGGAATGCCCTCGCAAGGAGGAGTCGGTGGTCGTGTTCGAGCCGGATATGGAGATGCTCAACGGCTACCGAGCCAAGTTCCCCGCTTTGCACGACCGGGATAAGTTTGTGATTAAGGTGTGAGGGGAAGGGTGACTTTTTTCAAAGCACCCATAAGTCTAACTGTCTTATTTACTGTTTTCCAGCGACTCAAACAGACCTTGGCAGGCATCTTCGAGCAGGTCTAAAACCAGTTCGAAACCTGAGGCACCGGTGTAGTATGGGTCCGGGACGGCATCGAGGCGGAGGTGGCGGCAGAAGTCGGTCATGCGATGCACTTTCTGCTGCGCTTCGAGGTCGGGTGCCAGGTCGCGCAGGTCGTCGTAGTTGGCATCGTCCATAGCTAAGATGATGTCGTTCGCCTCGAAGTCCGCAGGGCGAATGCGGCGGGCATGGTGTGTGAGCTCATAGCCGCGGCGGGCGGCATGGGCTTGCATGCGTGGGTCGGGCAGACTGCCGCTGTGACCGCCGTAAGTGCCTGCCGAGTCAATGTGGTAGCGGTCTTGGGCTCCCGCCTGACGCACGATGGTTCGGAACACCTCTTCCGCCGCCGGAGAGCGACAGATGTTACCGAGACATACAAAGAGAACTGAGGTGGGGCGAGAGCCGGACATTTTATGTTGTTTGTTGGTGGTTAAAAATTAAGCGAAGCCGATGTAACCCACAACGATGTGGGTCGCGCTGAACATATCGTATAATGCAGGCTTATGCCAACGGCTCGGTCTTGACCGTGCGGCTACCGTCGGGATTGACAGTGATGAAGACGTTGATGGTGTCGCCGGGCAGAAGCTCTTCGACATTCTCGGGCCACTCGATGAAACAGAGGGCTCCGCTATCCATATAGTCTTCGAAGCCGAAGTCTAAGGCTTCTTCTATCTTCTTGATGCGGTAGCAGTCGAAGTGGTAAATCAGCTCGGCGGTGGCAGAGCGATATTCGTTGACGATGGCAAAGGTGGGCGAATTGATGGTGTCTTCTACGCCCAATGCCTCACAGATTGCTTTGATGAAGGTGGTCTTACCTGCTCCCATCTCGCCGCGAAAGGCGAAGACGGTAGATTGATCCATGGCTGCAATAAACTCCTTGGCAGCCTCGCCAAGGGCATTTACGTCTTTGATTACAAGTTCCATATTGATAGCGTTTGTAGTTAGTTTTCGTTGTTCGGTTGCTCGGCGCTGACCTGCTGCCGCAGCTGTTGCAAGGCTGCCCCCGTCAGTTCGTCGCGCAGGAATCGCGTGGTGGCGGTGTCGGCGGCACGCTTGGGGTCGCCGCCCAAACCACAAATCTCCTCGGGTGTGCCGGTCGCCACGACCTCGCCTCCGGCGGCACCGCCGTTGGGTCCCATGTCGATGAGGTAGTCGCAGCTCTTGATGACATCCATGTTGTGCTCAATGATGATGATGGTGTTGCCCTTGTCGACCAAGCGGTTCAACACATCAAGCAGCACGCGTATGTCTTCAAAGTGCAGTCCGGTGGTGGGCTCGTCGAGGATGTAGAGGGTGTTGCCCGTGCTCTTGCGCGCAAGTTCGGTCGCCAACTTCACGCGCTGACTCTCGCCGCCGCTGAGGGTGGACGAGGGTTGTCCCAACTTGATGTAGCCCAACCCGACTTCTTGCAAGACTTTAATTTTGTTGAGGATGGAGGGGACGTTCTCGAAGAACTCCACCGCCTGATTGATGGTCATGTCGAGCACGTCGGCTATGCTCTTGCCTTTGAAGCGCACCTCGAGGGTCTCGCGGTTGTAGCGCTTGCCGTGGCAGGTCTCGCATGCCACCATCACATCGGGCAAGAAGTTCATCTCGATGGTCTTATAACCGTTGCCGGAGCAGGTCTCGCATCGACCGCCGCCGACGTTGAACGAGAAGCGCCCCGCCTTGTAGCCTCGCATCTGGCTTTCGGGCAGCGCCACGAAGAGGTTGCGTATGTCGGTGAAAACCCCGGTGTAGGTGGCGGGGTTGCTGCGCGGGGTGCGTCCTAAGGGCGATTGGTCTACAATGACGACTTTGTCGATGTTTTTGTCTAAGCCTTGCAGCCCGGTGTAAGGCAAGGGCTCTTGTTTGGCGCGATAGAAGTGCTTGTTGAGGATGGGTGCCAACGTGCCGTTGATGAGCGACGATTTGCCCGACCCGGATACGCCCGTCACACCGATGAGGCAACCCAAGGGGAAGCTCACCGTGACGTTTTTGAGGTTGTGTCCGGTGCAACCCTCAAGGGTGAGGTATTGACCGGAGCCCGGGCGACGCACCAAGGGTACGGCTATCGACATCTTGCCGGTGAGGTAGTCGGCGGTGAGGGTGCTGTGGCGCAGCATGTCGGCAGGTGTGCCCTGAAAGACGACGTTGCCGCCCTTGCGTCCTGCCATCGGACCGATGTCGATGATGTAGTCGGCATGGAGCATCATGTCGCGGTCGTGCTCAACGACGACCACGGTGTTGCCTATGTCTCGCAACTTTTTGAGTGAGTTGATAAGCAGCTCGTTGTCGCGCTGGTGCAACCCGATGCTCGGCTCGTCGAGGATGTAGAGCACGTTGACTAACTGCGACCCGATTTGGGTGGCTAAGCGGATGCGCTGACTCTCGCCGCCGCTGAGGCTCATGGAGGCTCGACCCATGGAGAGGTAACCCAAGCCCACGTCAAGCAGGAAGCGGACGCGGGTGCGTATCTCTTTGAGGATTTCGGTGGCGATGGTGCGTTGGCGCTCAGTGAGCCGACCCGGCAATTCGGCGAGCCAGGTGTCGAGCTCGGAGAGGGTCATGTCGTTGACATCGGCGATGTTCTTGCCGGCAATGAAGAAGTGCAGCGCCTCGGGGTTGAGGCGTTTGCCTTGACATTTGGGACAGGTGACGCTCGAGCTGAACGATTCTGCCCAACGGCGTTCTTTGACGCTCGCGTCATCGCCAATCATCTGCTCTAAGTATTTGACTAAGCCTTCATAGGGGGTGCTCATCAGGGCATAGCCGCCCTGGCTCTCGGGCAGGCGATAACATACACCCGTGCCGTTGAGCACGTCGTCGATTGCCTCGTCGGGGAGGTCGGCTATGGGGGTGTCGAGGGTGGCATCGTAGGTTGCCAAGAGTCCCTCAATCTGCCAAAAGATGATGGAGCGTTTTTTCTTGCCCAATGGGGCGATGCCGCCTTCGGCTATGCTCAGCCGTGGGTTGGGGATGATCTTTTCACGGTCTACCTGCGTCACCTCGCCGATGCCGTGGCAATGGGGGCAGGCTCCCATGGGGGAGTTGAACGAGAAGTCGTGGGGCGCAGGGTCTTTGTAGGATAGACCGGTGACGGGGTCCATGAGGGTACGCGAAAAGTGTCTTATGTCGGTGAGGTTGCCTTCGGCATCTTTTTTGTCGCCGTCGAGTATCATCATCATGCCTTCACCCATCTTCATGCAGAGGCGCACGCTCTCGCGCAGGCGCTGGTCGTCGCCCTCGGTGATGCGCATCTTGTCTACGACGAGTTCGATGTTGTGGTTTTTGTAGCGGTCGAGTTTCATGCCGTGCAAGATCTCACGCATCCTGCCATCTACGCGCACGTTGAGGAAGCCTTTTTTGCTGACTTGCTCAAAGAGGTCTTGGTAGTGCCCCTTGCGGTTGCGCACCAAGGGGGCAAGGAGGTAGACGCGGCGATCCATATACTGCTCATGGATGAGCTGCATGATTTGCTCTTCGCTGAAGCGTACCATCTTCTCGCCGCTGAGGTAGGAGTATGCCTCGCCGGCACGGGCAAAGAGCAGACGGAAAAAGTCGTAGATCTCGGTGATGGTGCCCACGGTGCTGCGCGGGTTGCGGTTGACGGTCTTCTGTTCGATGCTGATGACCGGACTAAGCCCCGAAATCTTGTCTACGTCGGGGCGCTCGAGGTTGCCTAAGAAGTTGCGGGCATAGCTCGAGAATGTCTCGATGTAGCGACGCTGACCCTCGGCATAGATGGTGTCGAAGGCTAACGACGATTTGCCCGAGCCTGAGAGTCCGGTGATGACCGTGAGGCTGTGGCTCGGTATGGTGACATCAATGTTTTTAAGATTGTGGACGCGTGCGCCCAAGACTTCTATAGCCATGCGTTTGGGTGTGATTATTCAACCAGATACAATCCCTCGTCGGTGATGCGGATGCGCCCCTGTTTGTAGAGGGCTCCGGCTGCCTTCTTGAAGCTCTTTTTGGAGCACTGCAAGATGGCGGTGATGGCTTCAGGGTCGCTGTTGTCTGACAAAGCCAAGAAGCCGTTGTTGAGGTGCAGGGCTTTGAGGATGGAGGCTTCTACCTCATCGACCATGCGACGGTAACCGAGGGGCTGCAACGAGAGATCGATTTTATCGTCTTCGCGCACGGTCTTGACGTAAGCGCGCATGTGGTGACCTATCTGCACGGTGCGGAATATCTGGTTGTTGTAGATGAGTCCGGTGTGGGTGTTGTTGATGATGACGCGGTAGCCAAGAGGTGTGCGGCGCTCAACCAACACATCGACTTCTTCGCCGGGTTTGTACTCGGGCGGGGTGTTGTTAAGGTACTTCTCGATGCGCTCGGTGCCGACAATGCGCTGCGACACTTGGTCGAAGTAGATGTAGACGATGTAGCGGCGACCTACCTCCATGTCGCCTTTCTGCTCGCGATGAGGTATGAGTAGTTCTTTCGACACGCCCCAGTCAGCAAAGGCTCCAACGTTGTTGACTGCGTTGATTTTGAGTGAGGCAAACTCACCCACTGTGGCATAGGGACGCTCGGTGGTGGCTAACAGACGCGCCTCGGCATCTTGATAGACGAAGCATCGCAACTCGTCGCCGAGACGGGTGCCTTCGGGCACGTAACGTTTGGGCATGAGGATTTCTCCGGCTTCGCCACCATCCATATATACGCCAAAGTCTACCGACTTGACGACCTTAAGATTGTTGTATTTTCCGATTTCCATATAGCAAGAAATTGGCGGGATTTAATGAATTTATCAGTCCGCGAAGATAGTGGAACTCTGCCAATTAACCAAACGAAATTCTAATCATTAGGTTTTCAGCGGGGTTTCTGACGGAGGTTTGACGAGTTTTCGGGGCTTTTCGTGGAAATGATTTTTGAATTTTATACCTTTGCCGCACTGTTTTTGCCTCACAATTCTTCTACTTCTATGATTCACAGCGATGATAAATTTGTGGCACGCACGCAGCAACGCGTGCGCGAGTATATAGCCGAACAGCAACTGTTGCCGCCGGCTGACGAACTGAAGCCTGACGCTACGGGCTTCTTGCCGCGTGTGGTGGTGGGACTGAGCGGCGGTCCCGACTCGGTGGCTTTGGCGCACATCTTGTGCGGCTTAGGCTATCCCCTGATGTTGACCCACTGCCATTTCGGTCTGCGCGGGGCGGAGGCTGACCGCGACCTTGAGTTTTGCCGTGAGCTTGCCACGAAGTTGGTGATGCCTTTTCGGTGCGTGAAGTTTGACACGCGCAATTATGCCGCAGCACACCATGTGTCGATTGAGATGGCTTGCCGCGAACTGAGGTACGATTGGTGGCAGCGGGAGTTTTTCGCAGGGACTGCTGCAAGTATCGCTCCGACACCGAACTCTGTGCCTGACGTTGCACCCGACGCGATGCGCAAGGCTCAAGCGGGTCATTACCTGCGTTTGTGCGTGGGGCATCATGCCGACGACTCCGCCGAGACTTTTATTATGAATATGATGCGCGGCACAGGACTTCGAGGTTTGGTGGGCATTCCTCCTCGTAATGGTGTGGTGGTGCGCCCGCTGTTGTGCCTGAAGCGTGATGAGATTATGGAGTATTTAGATGCCGCCTTGCTGTGTTTTGTCACCGACTCTACGAATTTAGAGACTGATGTGTTGCGTAACAAGATTCGCGTCTTGTTGCTGCCATTTATGGAGGAGCTGAACAGCAATACGCGTCACGGCATGACTGAGACGATGCACCACCTTCGCGAGGCTTTGCTGTTGGCTGAGCGTGGTCGCTATGAGTTGGTGGAACGGTTTGTGGACTCTTTTCGTCGCGATGGGGTGACTTATAGCCGCTTGTCGCGCAGGGCATTTGCCGCAGCGGGGGACTTTCCCGCCGAGGGTATGGTGCACGCTTTCTTGCAGGATCGCTGCCCGATGTCACGCGCTTTGGAGTTGGAGATTGCCGCCGCCGTGATGGCGGGGAAAAAGAATGTGCAGTTCTCTACGCACGAGGCTACGTTGTTTGTCGAGGCGGAGGCATTGGTGCTTTGTGTTTCTGCCGAAGTCGGACCGGCTGAAACGTTGCTCTCGATGAACCGTTATTTTGATATTGCGGAGCTACTTTATAATGAGGCATTAAGCACCGAGATCCACCAAAACAGCGACAGCGAGACGGCATTTGTGGATGGCGATAAGTTGACCTTGCCCCTCACTGTGCGCCACTGGCGCGAAGGCGATCGGCTGCGTCCGTTGGGCATGCGCAGCGGCAGCAAGTTGGTGTCTGACTTGTTTAGCAATGCTCACTTCTCCCCCACGCAGAAGGCATGGACGTGGGTGGTGGTGAATGGCGACGGACGCATCGTGTGGGTGACGGGGCTGCGCGTTGCCGACGATTTTAAGGTGGATGAAGCGACGCACCGTGTGTGTCGGTTGCATCACGACATCACCGGCGGTGAGGTGACCGAGCCAACGACTACTGCACCCTGCCCCCGGTGACCCAAGTTTTGATGTAATAGGGTGCGTCTAAACGATCTATGCGCACACCTCCCCTCGTGCTGGAGTGTATGAATCTGCCGTCTGTAAGATAGATGCCCACATGGTTGATATGCGCCTTGGTGGGCTGTTTGCCGTTGGTAACGAAGAAGACTAAGTCGCCGGTGCGAAGGTCTTCTTTTTTGACGGTAAGGCTACAATTTTTTTCATATTGCGCGCGTGAGCTGTGGATGAGCGAGATGCCTAACACCTGATCGAAGAACGTCATGGTGAAGCCCGAGCAGTCGAAGCCGGAGCGATCGTGCCCGCCGGAGCGGTAGGGACAGCCTAACCACGAGTCGGCAGAGGCTAAGACGAGCGAGGGTGAGACACGTCCGCCTGCGGCGGGTGTCTCCTTGGGCTGCTCGTTGGCAACTTCGGTCTCGTCGCGCTGTGGGGTGACGGGTGCCACACTCACGGGGCGACTCACAGCGGCCACGTGCATGGCTGTGGTGTCGAACCCCATCACTTCGACCATGGTGGGCGATTGCACTGAGCTTGCTATGCGACTGCTGCAACCGGTGGTGAGCAATGCCACAAGACAAGCCGACACAAGCAAAAGGGGCAGGTAAGGTTTCCCCCTGCCTGCCCCCTTAGGATGCGCGGCATCAGCAGATGTCGTGCTGTGTTTGTATGTGTTAAAGTGTAACACCATTCTTAAAAATGGAGATCTCGTGAATGCCGCTCTTCTCGGCGTTGACATATTCGCCGCTTGCTACACGCAAGATGTAGTCGGTGAAGCGCTTTACAACTTCGTCCATGGTCTGGTCTTCAGCCAAGACACCTGCGTTGAAGTCAATCCAGTTGGGCTTGTTTTGATAGAGCTTGCTGTTGGTTGACACCTTAAGGGTGGGTACGAAGGTGGCAAACGGGGTGCCACGACCGGTGGTGAAGAGCACGAGCTGACAGCCGGCAGCTGCCAAGGCGGTGGCGGCTACGAGGTCGTTGCCCGGAGCTGAAAGGAGGTTCAAACCATTGTGCTGGAGGCGTTCACCATATTCCATAACACCACATACGGCGCTCTTGCCGGACTTCTGTGTGCAGCCGAGGGCTTTCTCTTCGAGGGTGGAGATACCACCTGCCTTGTTGCCCGGTGAGGGGTTCTCACCAACGGGTTCGCCGTGGCTGAGGAAGTACTCCTTGAAGTTGTTGATGAGGGAGATGGTCTGACCCAACAATGCCTTGTCGGCGCAACGCTCCATCAAGATGGTCTCGGCACCGAACATTTCGGGCACCTCGGTGAGGATGGTTGTACCGCCCTGCGTCTCGCAAAGCATGTCTGAGAAGGCACCGAGCAACGGGTTGGCAGTGATGCCCGAGAAGCCGTCTGAGCCACCGCACTTCAAACCGATGCGGAGTTTCGAAGCGGGCACTGTGGTGCGCTTGAAGGTCTTAGCCTGCTCATAAAGTCCACGCAACAGGTTGAGTCCGGCTTCTACTTCGTCGCCGGGCACTTCCTGGCAGACCATGAACTTGACGCGAGTCTTGTCGTAGTCGCCGCAGAATTCCTCAAAGACTTTGGGCTGGTTGTTTTCGCAACCGAGTCCGACGACGAGTATGCCACCTGCATTGGGATGATGCACCATGTCACGCAAGATCTTCTTGGTGTTCTCGTGGTCTTCGCTGAGCTGTGAGCAGCCGTAGTTGTGGGGGAAGCCGAAGATGCCGTCTACACCCTCAGCCTTGGTTTCGGCATTGAGGCGATCAACAATCTGCTTCACGATGCCATTGACACAGCCCACGGTGGGGATGACCCACACTTCGTTGCGGATGCCGACTTGACCGTCGGGACGCACGTAGCCCTGGAAGGTCAACTGCTCGCCTGTGGGCTGCGGACGCTGCAAGCCCTTGAGCTGGATGCCGCTGTAGTCAAGCTGACCGGCAAGGTTGGTCTTGATGTCCTGGTGATCAAGGTAGGAACCTTGTGCTATGGCATGACGAGCATGACCAATAGGGAAGCCATATTTAATAATGTTCTCACCCTCGGCAATATCCTTGAGGGCAACCTTGTGTCCGGCAGGGATGTCGGTGACGAGCTTGATGTCGCGACCGTCTACGGTGATGGTCTTGCCGGCGCTAAGGGGGCTGATTGCCACGGCTACGTTGTCGGCAGGATTGATTTTGAGATACTCTTTCATAGGGAATGAATGGGTAAAGGGGGTTAATGTGTGTGTGCCGTCTGCTGTCTCCTATTTAAATGGAAGCGCGGCTGTAAGGGGGATAGTGGTTTGAAAATAAACCGTAAAACGTGCGGCTGCATGTGAGTGTGTCGCACGTTTTACGGATAATGTGGATGAGCGAACTTATCAGAGGATGCTCTTCACTGTCTCAAGCATACCCTTCTGCTGGATGCTGTTGAGGAAGTCGGTCACCATGTCGGTCAAGCCGGGAATCTGGTTGAGGTCGCCGTGCTCTGTCCAAATGAGATCCTTGGCACCCAACACACCTTCTGCCACCTTGCGAGTGTCGCCGGTAGCCCAAAGGTCGGTGAGGAGCTGCATGATCTTCGGGTCGTCGTTGGGCACGATTTCTGTGCCATCTTCACGCTTGCCACCCTTGTAGTAAGTGATGATGGCTGCGAGACCCAATACCAAGCCCTTAGGCAACTCGCCCTTGCGCTCGAGGTAGGTCTTGAGACCCGGAAGGTCGCGAGTCTGGAACTTGGGGAATGAGTTGAGCATGATGGAAGTGACCTGGTGATCGACGTAAGGATTGTTGAAGCGCTCCAATACGTCTTCTGCAAACTTCTTCAACTCGTCCATGGGGAGGTTGAGGGTCTGCATCAATTCGTCGAACTGCACCTTGTGGATGTACTGACCAATGACGGGGTGGTTGCACGCGTCGCGCACAATGTTCACACCGCTGAGGAAAGCCACCGGTGAGAGCACAGTGTGGGGACCGTTGAGCAACGTAACCTTACGTTCGTGGTAGGGAGCTTCGCTCTCGGCGATGAGCACGTGGAGACCGGCCTTCTCGGCGGGGAACTCGGCACGGAGTTCGTCGATAGACATGTTCTCGGGCTTCTCAATAACCCAGAGGTGGAAGATCTCAGCCTGAACAACGAGGTTGTCGGCGTAGCTGATCTGCTCTTGAATCTTGGCGATGTCTTTGCGGGGGAAGCCGGGCACGATGCGGTCAACGAGGGTTGCACATACGTAGCAGTAGTTGGTGAACCAAGCCTTAAATGCTTCATAGTCGGCACCGAAGTCGCCCTTCCAGAGTTCGATGTACTGGTAGATGCATTCCTTCAGGTGGTGACCGTTGAGGAAGATAAGCTCACAAGGCATGATGATGAGACCCTTCTTCGGATCGCCGTTGAATGTCTTGAAACGACGATAGAGCAACTGAGTCAACTTGCCCGGGTATGAAGATGCGGGAGCGTCAGTAAACTTGCAGTTGGGGTCGAAGGCGATACCGGCCTCGGTGGTGTTGGAGATGACGAAGCGAATCTCCGGCTGGTCTGCCAATGCCATAAAAGCGGCATTCTGGCTGTAAGGATTCAATGCACGGCTGATGCAGTCGATGCGGGTCAAAGTGTTGACCGGCTTGCCATCCTGGCGACCCTGCAAGTTGACGTGATAGAGGCAATCCTGACCATTCAGCCATTCAGCCATACCACGCTCGATGGGCTGCACTACCACAACGCTGGCATTGAAATCTGTTTTCTGATTCATGTTGTAGATAATCCAATCTACAAACGCACGCAAGAAGTTTCCTTCACCGAACTGAATAATCTTTTCGGGAGCGACGGACTTAGGAGCCGTCTGTTTGCTTAATGCTTTCATGTTATAAAACTATGTATTTGAAGTTATAGAGTTGCTTTAACAGCCGCAAATATACTAATATTATTTACAGCTCAAAAAAAATAACCCGATTTTGTGGCTTATCGAAAAAAAATGGCTATCTTCGCCACGCTGATACGCGAAAGTCGGATGATTTAAGCGCGTCAGACGCACACTGAAAGAAGACTAACTTTTATACCAAAACGCTTAATTCCATTGTGAAATGAAACCATTTATGGACGAGAACTTCTTGCTGCAAACTGAAACTGCACAGAAGTTGTATCACGAGCACGCGGCTAAAATGCCGATTATTGACTATCACTGCCACTTAATCCCTAAAATGGTGGCTGACGATCACAAGTTCAAATCTTTAACTGAAATCTGGTTGGGTGGCGACCACTACAAGTGGCGCGCTATGCGAAGCAACGGCGTGGACGAACGTTTCTGCACCGGCACCGACACGACCGATTGGGAGAAGTTCGAGAAGTGGGCTGAGACCGTACCCTACACCTTCCGCAACCCTCTCTATCACTGGACTCACCTCGAGTTGAAGACTGCCTTTGGCATCAACAAGCTCCTCAACCCGCAGACCGCCCGCGAGATCTACGACGAGTGTAACGACAAGCTCCTCAACGACCCCAACTACACCGCACGCGGATTCATGCGCCGCTACAACGTGAAGGTTGTTTGCACCACCGACGATCCGGTAGATTCTCTCGAATATCACAAGCAAGTTAAGGAGAGCGGCTTCGAGATTAAGATGCTCCCCACATGGCGTCCCGACAAGGCTATGGCCGTTGAGGTTCCCGCTGACTTCCGCGCTTATGTTGAGAAGCTCGGTGAAGTGGCAGGTGTTACCATCAACAAGTTCCAAGATATGATTGACGCTTTGCAGAAGCGTCACGACTTCTTCGAGTCAATGGGCTGCAAGCTCTCTGACCACGGCATCGAGGAGTTCTATGCTGAAGACTACACTCAGTCAGAAATCGAAGCTATATTTAATAAGGTATATGGCGGCACTAACTTGACTCAAGAAGAGATCTTGAAGTTCAAGAGCGCCATGATGATTGTCTTTGCCGAAATGGACTATGCAACCGGTTGGGCTCAGCAGTTCCACTACGGTGCCATCCGCAACAACAACTCTAAGATGTTTAAGTTGCTCGGTCCCGACACAGGTTTCGACTCTATCGGCGAGTTCAACACAGCCAAGGCTTGCGCCAAGTTCCTCGATAAGCTCAACGCCGAGGGCAAGCTCACCAAGACCATTCTCTACAACCTCAACCCCTGTGCCAACGAAGTGCTCGCCACCATGCTTGGCAACTTCCAGGACGGCACCATCGCCGGCAAGATTCAGCTCGGTTCAGGTTGGTGGTTCCTCGATCAGAAAGACGGCATGCAGAAGCAGATGAACGCACTCTCAGTGCTCGGTTTGTTGAGCCGCTTCGTGGGCATGTTGACCGACTCTCGTTCGTTCCTCTCTTACCCCCGTCATGAGTACTTCCGCCGCACACTCTGCAACCTGCTCGGCACCGACATCGAGAACGGCGAAATCCCCTACTCCGGCTACGAGGCAGAGCGCATCAACCAGATGGTTGAAGACATCTGCTACAACAACGCAAAGGACTACTTCCGTTTCTAAACGAAAACAACTACACAAACAAAACAACACAACTATTATTTAATTATGGCAAAAATTGTAACATTAGGCGAGATCATGCTTCGCCTCTCACCCGAAGGAAATGACCGTTTCATCCAGTCAGACTCATTCCGCATCATCCCCGGTGGTGGTGAAGCTAACGTAGCTGTCAGCTGCGCCAACTATGGTCACGAATCATACTTCGTATCTAAGCTCCCCAAGCACGAGATTGGTCAGATTGCAGTGAATGCACTCCGCCGTTATGGTGTTAACACCGAATTCATCGCTCGTGGTGGCGAACGTGTAGGTCTCTACTACGCTGAGACAGGTGCTTCTATGCGTCCTTCAAAGGTTATCTACGACCGCGCTCACTC
>CAZBWT010000025.1:0-1992 GCA_964495625.1 uncultured Prevotellaceae bacterium
CACATTGCTACCCGGGTTTTCCGATAACAACTTTAGCGTCTGCACTTAGACTTTAGACCACGGTTGGACGTATGGGCGACGGTATTCGCCACACTCATCCACAGTGAATGTCGGTTGTCAACAACGTATCATCTGCGACAAACCATTAATCTGCCCTACCATAGTTCTACGGCGAAACCATTAATTCATCTACTATTGTTTGCACCAAACCCATTATCCAACATACCAAACCCATCATACCATATACCCAACCAATTATACCACAAAACAAACCAATTATACTACATACCAACCCATTATCCCATATACCCGACCAATTATACCACATAACATTATACCATTCCATATACCTATTCTATATAACATTATTCTTCTGACTATCTACTATCATTCGAACCATTATAACATACCATTATTCAACAACAAACTATTAATCTAAAACTATCATGAGAAAAATTTTACTCTCAATGCTCACCCTGATGATGGGGAGCGCAGTCAGCCTGCAGGCTGAAATCGTTACGGACTTAGCGGTGGACTTCACCACGCTCGACACCTACCCTTATTATGTGATGACCGATAAGGCCGTTATCAACGATGGCGTGCTTGAGTACACCAACGAGACGGCAACGAATACGTGGGCGGTGCAGTTTTACATTGCCGATTTGCTCACCTACAACCCGAATGCCATCTATACGGTGACGACCGAGGTGAAAGGATCGGTGGCAGGCACGGTGCCGGTCATCATGGGCAACTGGAGTGCCAACACCAGCACGACGCTCGAAGTACCCACCGAGTGGCAGAAGGTGTCGTTTCGCGCTACCTCGGTGCCCGAAACGTCAGGTAGCGGCTTCGTTATCTTGCAAGCAGGTCAGTATGTGGGCACGATACAGTTCCGCAACACAACTGTGACGCACGACACCGAGACCGAAGCCGACCTCACTGTGGGCAACGTGGTGGATAAGACGGTGGACTTCTCACAATATACCGAATATCCCTTCTACCGAATGTCTGACGTGCCCACCATCAATGCCGACGGACAGTTGGAAGTGGTGAATGAGACAAAGCTGGGCGACTATCAGGTGCAGTATTTCGTAATCGACAGCGCGCCGCTCATCGACGGCAACGACTACAAACTCACCGCCGAGGTGCGCGGCACTGCCGACGGCAACATCGTGGTGAACGTGGGCAACTGGAGTTGCGGTGTTTCAACCGGCAATCTAACTGTGACGGCATCAGAAGACTTCCAAACCGTGACAACGCGCATTCTTGATGCCAAGACGGATGACGGCAAAGCCTTTGCTTTGTTTAAGACCGGAGCCTATGTGGGCACGCTCCAGATTAAGTCGGTGACCATTTCGCACGACGAGGAGGTTGAAGAACCCGGCGACGCTACCGCCATCGAAGCCGTAAAGGCAACACAGAAGGCAGCTGCCCCCATCTATAACCTCGCCGGTCAGCGGGTGATGGGTCGCAAGTCGGCAGGCATCTACGTGCAAGACGGCAAGATGATCTTGGTGAAGTAATTAACCTTTGTCTTAGGACACGGCAATAATTACAGTCTTTAGACACGACATTAATTATAATCTTTAGACACAGTTATTAACCCATAATCTCAAGACACTACATTGACTGAAGGCTTTAGACTTAGTTATTACCTCATAATCTCAAGACACAGCATTGACTGAAGTCCTTAGACACGACGTATTAACAGTAATCTTTAGACACAAGAATTTCGGAAGTCTTTAGATACACCGCATTGACCGTAGTCTTTAGACACAAGAACCAACGGAAGACTTTATATAGAGAATTAACCGTAGCCTTTATATTGTCCACCCCACGCATCGAGCGGCAACATTGTCCTCAATGCGTGGGGTGTTTTATGCATCAAACGTGATGACGATGGCGGAGACGGCACCAATATCAATGGCGATGACGGTACAGATAACGATGGCTGTGACGATAACGATTAACGGTACCGATAGAGATAGAGAT
>CAZBWT010000025.1:2092-18640 GCA_964495625.1 uncultured Prevotellaceae bacterium
ACAGATAACGATGGCTGTGACGATAACGATTAACGGTACCGATAGAGATAGAGATTGCGATGGCAGTACAAATATCAATGGCGGGACCAATATCAATGGTGGCATCTGTGACAATGGAAGTAACGATGGCAGTGGCACCGCCAATGCCGGAACCAGAGACAGTGCCGCCCCAGAGACTATGCCTATGGCAGATGTTACAGCATCCGTTCTACCCAATCGAAGAAACCGAGCCCGCTGAGGAAGACCATGAGGATGCAGGCGGGCACGAAATAGCGCAGCAGATAGATGAGTGGGCGCACATACCAGCCGCTGTCGTGTGAGCGATTAGTGATGGCATCGCGCACGATGGCGCGATCTAACTTCCAGCCCACGAAGATAGAGATGAACATGGCACCGATGGGCATCAAGATGGCAGCCGTGAGGTTATCGCACAACTCGAAGATGTTAAACCCGAAGAGGCGCACATCGTGCCAATCGCCCATCGAGAGCGAGCAAGCCACACCCAACACCCACGTGACGACCACGGTGATGAAGATGGCGCGGCGACGCGACATGTGGAACTCCTCTTGCAACCATGCCACCGGCGGTTCGTAGATAGAGATGGTGGAGGTAAGTGCGGCAACGGCTATGAGCAAGAAGAAGAGAATGCACCAAAGATAGCCGCCCGTCATCTGCACAAAGACGTTGGGCAGAGTGATGAAGACCAACCCGGGACCCGCCTCGGGCTGAATGCCGAACGAAAAGCAGGCTGGGAAGATGACGATGCCCGCCAACAGAGCCACTACGGTGTCGAGCGAGGCGATGCTGAGTGCCGTCTTGCCGAGCTTCGTGTTGTCGCCCAAATAAGAACCGTAGGTGATGAGAGTGCCCATGCCCGTGCTGAGTGAGAAGAAAGCTTGCCCCATAGCAATGAGCCAGGTGCGCCCGGTGACCTTCGAGAAGTCCGGGTGGAACATGAAGTCCACCCCCTGACGGAAGCCGTCGAGCAACGATGAGTTGATGCAGAGCACGATGAGCAGCACAAAGAGCACCGGCATCATGATGCTGCTGGCGCGCTCAATGCCCTTCTTCACGCCGCCCAACAAGATGAGGGCATTAAGAGCGATGAAGAGAGTCATCCATAAGATAGGCGACATCACCGAGGTGCTGAAGGCGGTGAAGTTATCGCCCAAGATCTGCACCGACGAAGCATCGGGCTGCTCGGCTTGCACCGCGGTGATGAGCGACGAGAAGCCGTTGCAAAGAGCCGTCCAGGTGTATTCAAACGTCCAGCCGGCAATGACCACATAGTAGCCCAAGATGAGGGTGGCGACCAAAACGCCCATCGAGCCGAAGAGATACCAATAGGTGCCCGGAGCTAACTTCTTGAACGACCCGGCAGCATTACTGTGCGCCGTGCGACCTATCAAGAACTCGGCAATGATGAGCGGAATGCCCAACAAGATAACCGAGCAAACATAGATGACGAGGAAAGCGCCGCCACCGTTCTCGCCGGTGACGAAGGGAAAGCGCCAGATGTTGCCTAAGCCTACAGCCGAACCTACAGCGGCGGCAATGGCACCCAACTTCGTGGCGAAGGTGGCGCGGGGTGTGGAGGTAGTAGTTGACGACATGGTGAAGATGTAATTATTTAGGATTTGTGTACAGAATGTTCGGGAGGACTTCCTTCAGAACGCAGAAGTAAGATTAGTTAAGACTTAAACAGTCCCTTCAGAACGCAGAAGAAAATCAGCTAAGACTTAAACAGTCCCTTCAGAACACCGGAGCAACTTAACCAAGACTTGAGAAAGCTCAATAGAAAAAGTCAAGTGGTAACCGAAGCAAAGAGAGCCCCTTTTCCTTCCATAGAAAGGACCACAGCTAAAGCCACGGAAGAACCCCAGCAGAATAGTCAGGCGGCAATCAGAGCAAGAGGCATAGAGTAGCGTCCCTATCGGAACGCAAGAATAACAGAAGCGGGAGGCGCAGGAGGGAAGCCTCATCCCACTGAAGTGGGAGCGGCTTCCGCCTCCTCGCGCTTACGCTGGTCTTGCAACTCCACATGGCGGCTGATAGAAATCATCACGCCATAGGCGATGCTCATGCCGATAATCGACGAACCACCGCGGCTCAAGAAGGGCAACGGCTGACCGGTGACGAACATCGCGCCGGTGCAAACCCCCACATGGATAAGCGCCTGAGTGGTGATGAGCAGCGCAAATGCCACCATCAGCAGTTGATAGAATGGGTCGTCACACTTGCGCGCGATGAAATAGGCACGCAGCAGCAACAAGATGTAGAGAGCCACCACGAAGGCAGCACCAAAGGTGCCGAGCTCCTCCACGATGATGGCAAACAAGTAGTCGGAATAAGCCTCGGGCAGATAGTCGCGCAACTGACTGCCGCCGGGACCGCTGGGTGTGGGGTAGCTGTTGGCAATCGCCATGTGGGCATAAATCTCTTGCGAGCTGCGACCGTTCGGGTCGCGCTCCCACAGCGGCTTCGGATCGTGATAGAACACACGTTCCTGCCACGTGTGGGCGCGGTTGAAGACGTAGAGATTGCGGCGCGCTTCACCGCTATCGTCATGCGACTGATCGTCGAGGTGCACCAAGAAGAGAGTGCCCAGCCCCAACGAGCCGACTATGGCAAGCACCCCCACCATACGCATCAAAAAGCGACGCTGCACCTTGCCCAACACCATCGTGCAAAAGCACACAAAGCCAATGATGAGAGCCGTAGAGAGGTTCTGGAAAAAGATTGGCACACAGACGCAGGCTATCATGAGCAGCATCATGCCAAACTCCTTTGCCGTGAACCCCTTCTGCACGGGGTTATAATGCTTGGCAAGGTAGTAACAGAGGTAGATGATAAGACCGTCTTTGCAGACCAACTCCGACGGCTGAATGCCTGCCATGTCGCGGTGCGCACCTTGAATGGCGCGACCCAACACCGGTGTGAGCACCAACAGAAAGACACCCCCATAATAGAAGAGTGTGCCCCACTTCTTGATGCTGTCACGATGAAGGTTCTGCACCACCACCACCAACAAGAAGCCGCACACCAACATCAGTGCGTGCTGAAACACAGGCGCACTGGCTGTTGCCGAACGGTATGCCAACGAACTTGAGGCACTATACATCTCGACCACCGAGACGATCAAGAAGATGAAGTAGATGAGCCACAAGAGCCAATCGCCCTTCATGAGCGAGTCGGAGAACGTTTTAGGTTTGTGAGGCGACATAACGGTTGTTTCTGTTTTGTTTGTGTGGTGTAATTAGACCCAATTAACGGGCACAGCCCGTGAGCATCAATAACGCTGTGCACACATGATAAACCTATGTGTGCACAAGCATTCATAAGCCCAATGCATCAGCCTTGCTGCTGCACCCACTCGTTGACAATGGCCTTGAACTGATCGCCGCGGTCTTCGTAGCTCTTGAAGAGGTCGAACGACGCGCAACAAGGCGACAGCAACACCGTGTCGCCGGGGCGAGCGAAGGCGCGGCACTTCTCCAAAGCCTCGCGCATAGAAAGGGCATCAGCCACCGGCTTGCCCATGCGGTCGAAGAAGTCGTGCAGCTTCTCGTTGTGCAGACCCATATAGACCAACGCCGTGCAGCGAGTGCGCACCAACTCCTCGATTTCGGTGTAGTCGTTGCCCTTGTCTTTGCCGCCGAGAATGAGCACCGTGGGGGTAGTCATACTCATCAAGGCATACCAACAAGAGTTGACATTCGTGGCCTTAGAGTCGTTGATATAGGTCACACCGTCAACCACACCGCTCTTCTCCAAACGATGCTCCACACCCTTAAAGGTCTTGAGGGCTTTGCGGATGTCGTCTTTGCGGATGCCGACCAAGCCGGCCGAAAGGGTGGCAGCCATGGTGTTATAGAGGTTGTGCGGACCGGGCAACGGCAAGTCTTCGGTGTCGAGATTCATCACCTGACCGGGCAAGTCGAAGACCACCTTACCATCTTCGAGATAAGCGCCGAGGGTGAGCGGATGGTCGCCCATCTCGCGGGCAGAGCGACCCGTGAAGGGCAACATCTGCACCGTCAGCGGCTCATGCTTCTTAATCTCAGCCGTAACGATGGGGTCGTCCGCCCAATAGATGAAGCTCTCCGAACTGCCCATATTTTGCAAAATCCGCAGCTTGGCATCGACATAATTCTGCATCTTATGGTCATAGCGATCCAAGTGGTCGGGTGTGATGTTCATAATCACCGCCACGTTTGCCTTAAACTCATACATATTATCCAGCTGGAACGAGCTAAGTTCAATGACGAAATAGTCGAACTGCAGCGGCTCCAACCCGAGTTTCAGCAAATGCTCTTTCGCCTCGGGCAGCGTATAAGCCACCTGCAAGGCGAGGCTCTTGCCCACGTTGCCTGCCAAACCCACCTTCAAGCCCGCATTGCTGAGAATGTGGTAAGTGAGCATGGTGGTGGTGGTCTTGCCATTGCTGCCGGTGATGCAAATCATCTTGGCATGCGTATATCTGCCGGCGAACTCAATCTCAGAGATCACCGACGTGCCACGCTTCATCAGCTCCACAATGAGCGGAGCCGTGAGCGGAATGCCGGGGCTTTTAATCACCTCATCGGCATTGAGGATGAGTTCGGGGGTGTGTCCACCCTCTTCAAACGGCACCTCCCAGGCGTTGAGGAGTTGCTTATAGGCATCTTTGATGGGCGAAGCATCGCTCAAGAAAACGTCAAAACCTTTCACTTTGGCGAGGACGGCAGCACCTGCGCCGCTTTCACCTCCGCCGAGCACTACAATGCGTTTCATTGGCTATATGGTAATTAATCGTTTGTTCTTTAAAGTGAGATTTATATTCTGCCCCGGGGCATCGCTGCCACCGGGGGTGTTACAGACCGTGAGGAGTCTCTCTGCCGCCGCACACGTCGTCAACGCATCTTGAGCGTCACAATGGCTAAGGCGGCAAGAATCATCGTGACGATCCAAAAGCGCGCCGTGATCTTCGACTCGTGCCAGCAGCCCTTGGGCCAGTTGAGCAGCACCTTCACATCGGGTGCCAACTGACCGGGAATGATGCGGAACGTGTCGTGAATCGGAGCGCGCTTAAAGACGCGCAACTTCAAGCCGCGGCGATTGCCATACTTGGCATACGAGGTCTGCAACATCACACTGATGCTCTCAATGAAGAACACAAAGCAGAGCACCGGTATGAGCAGCTCCTTGTGGATGATCACCGCCGTAACGCCGATGATGCCGCCGATGGGGAGCGACCCCGTGTCGCCCATAAAGACCTGGGCGGGGTAGGCATTATACCACAAGAAGCCAATCAGCGCACCCACAAAGGCACAGATAAAGATCACCAACTCTTGGCTCTCGGGTATGTACATAATGTTGAAATAGCCGGCATACTCGAGGTGACTCGAGAAGTATGCCAACAAGCCGAGGGCAATGCTGATGATGGCAGAGTTGCCGGCGCACATGCCGTCCATGCCATCGTTGAGGTTAGAGCCGTTTGACACCGCCATAATGATAAACGTAGTGACGATGACGAAGAAGACCCACCCCGCAGCTTGCTTATAATCGCCCAACCAGCCGAACCAACCGGCATAGTCGAGGTTGTGGTTCTTGACGAAAGGAAGAGTCGTCTTGGTGCTCTTCACGCGGTCGCTCTTAAAGGTGACGGTCGACGAAATCTCCAGCCCCGGCTCCTCAGCCGACACCTGTCGCTCCACCACGCTGCGATCCACATTCTCGCGCACCACGGCATCGGGGCTGATGTAGAGCGTCAACCCCACACCCAAGCCTAAAATCATCTGCCCCAACAACTTCACGATGGGGCGCATGCCGTCTTTCGAGCGGTGCATCTTGATATAGTCGTCGGCAAAGCCCAACACTCCGAGCCACACCGTGGTGACCAACATCAAGATCATATACACATTGCGCAAACGTCCGAAGAGCAAGCAGGGCACGATGGTAGCCACAATGATGATGATGCCGCCCATGGTGGGCACCCCTTTCTTGGTCGTTCCATAAGGGTCAATCTTCGGGTCACGCTGCGACTCGCTGTAGTGATGCCTGCGCATATACTTGATGAAGCGTTCGCCGAACCAGATTGAGACAATCAGTGCTAACACAAATGCCAAGATAGAACGGAAGGAGATATAGCTCCACATGTGGGCACCGGGAATGCCGTAGTCGCCTAAAAAACGAAATAAATAATAAAGCATTACTATCTTGTTATTACCGGTCAGCCACACCCCGCGGGTAGGGCTGACCGATGGATTGTTATTCTCTGTATGTGATTAGTTGAGACCTAATGCCTCACGCACCACCTCGTGGTCGTCAAAATGATGCTTCACGCCCTGCACGTCTTGATAATCTTCGTGGCCCTTGCCTGCCACCAAAATCACGTCGCCCGCCTCAGCGAGCATCGTGGCGGTGCGGATGGCTTCGCGACGGTCAACGATGGTGACCGCCTTAGCCTTCAGCTCGGGGGTGTCGAGACCCGCCTGCATGTCGTGCAAGATGTCTTCGGGCTGCTCAAAGCGCGGGTTGTCAGAAGTCAAGATGAGGCGATCGCTGCGCAGCGCCGACTCTTTTGCCATGATGGGGCGCTTGCCCTTGTCGCGGTTGCCGCCGCAGCCCACCACAGTGATAACCCTGCCGCCTTTGCCCTGCAACACCTCGTGGATGGAGTCGAGCACGTTGACCAACGCATCGGGTGTGTGGGCATAGTCGATGATGACGCTGAAGTCTTTGGGCGAACGGATGCTCTCAAAGCGACCGTTGACGGGCACCAACCGGCTCATGCACACCAACACCTCGTCGAGCGAAGCGCCCAACTCGAGGGCAGCGCCCAACACGGCAACCAAGTTCGAGGCATTGAAGCGACCCACAAAGTGCGTCACCACCGGCGGCAACTGCTTGCCGTCCACACCAAAGCGCAGTTCCATGCCTTCAAAACGCTCCTCCACGATGCCGGCAGTGTAGTCCGCACCGGTGCGCACGCTATAGAACTTGCGACGAGCGCGGGTGTTTTGCAGCATCACAGCGCCGTTCTTATCGTCGGCATTCGTCAGGGCAAAAGCCTTGGCGGGCAACATATCGAAAAACGACTTCTTGGCACGCAGATAGTTCTCCACCGTCTTATGATAGTCCATGTGGTCGCGCGTCAGGTTGGTGAAGATGCCGCCGTCGAAGTCGAGACCGCCAATGCGCTTCTGGTCGGCAGAGTGAGAGCTGACCTCCATGAAGGCATACTCACAACCCGCCTCAACCATCTGTCGCAGCAAGTCGTTCAGCTCCAACGGGTCGGGGGTGGTGTGCGTGGCGGGCACGGCGCGGTCTATGACGTAGTTGCAGACCGTCGAAAGCAGACCGCACGGATAACCGAGCATCGTAAAGAGGCGATAGAGCAACGTGGCGATGGTGGTTTTGCCGTTGGTGCCGGTCACACCCACCAAGGTCAGCTTCTCCGACGGATAGCCGTTCCACGCCGAAGCCAAGAGCGCCAATGCCAAGTTGCAATCTTTCACCACGATATATGCCACACCGGCAGCCACTTGCTCGGGCAGCGTCTCGCAAACGATGGCGGCGGCACCGCTCTCCACCGCCGAGGCGATGAACTGATGACCATCTACCACCGTGCCGCGCACAGCCACAAAGAGAGAGCCACGCTCCACACGGCGACTATCTTGAGCCAAACTCGTGATGTCTATTCCTTCGACCGACGCGCCCGCCTGTGTGTAGGTGAGACGTGCCAAAAGATCTGTTAGTTTCATTATATCTTTTATATGAGTATATATGTATGTGTATGTTCATTTGTTCGATGTTGCCGGCAGGAGGTTAAGCCCCTGCCCCATCAGCGCAGCATGATGGTGATGTACTGCCCCTTGTGGCAAGCACTGCCGGCGGGCAGCGACTGACTGTAGACCTGCCCCTTGCCCGAGATGCCCACACGCAGACCGGCACGCTCCAAGATGTAGAGCGCATCGGCGGCACCCATGCCGTTCACGTTGGGCACCACACCAGCCGACACGCGGCGCGACTCGATGGTGTAGCTTGCCTTGCGGTCCGACTTCGGTTCGGCGGTCACACCGGCGATGTCACTCTTGTCGGCATTCATCGAAGCGTTGAGGTCCAGCTTATCCATCACAAACTCCACGTCGCCGGCAATGCCGCCCTTCACCGTGGGGTAGAACGGATGCAAGGTGTCGGCAGGCAAATCCTTCACCGAGCGCGAGCCGTGCAGGGCATAAATCTCCTCAGCCAACGTGCGCACCACCGGACCCGCCATGTAGCCGCCACCCGGGCGACCATAGCCGCTGCCCTTGGTGTTAATCACCACAATGCAGGTGTACTTAGGCTTGTCTGCGGGGAAATAGCCCACAAACGACACGTTATGACCGTTGCCCGAAAAAGAGCCATGCTCATAGCGCTGCGCCGTACCCGTCTTGCCCGCAATCTTCACCTTCGAGCTGCGAGCACCCGGCAGACCCGGTTTGCCGGCAGCGGTGCCGTGATCCACCACACCGAGCAAAGCGTGATGAATCTGCTTCAGCGTCTCCGACTTACAGATCTTGCGGTTGATCGTCTCGGGCTTGCGGCGGAAGAGCACGTCGCCGTCCTTCTCAATATAATCTACGATGTAGGGACGCATCAATCGTCCGCCATTGGCGATGGCATTATAGAAGTTCAAGATGTAGATGCCGGGAATCTGCGTCTCATAGCCATAGCTAATCTGACCGAGTGACACCTTGCTCCACGTGGCATCGCCCACGCGACGCTTGCGGGCATACTGCGCCTTGGGGAACTCCTTGCGCAAGTCGGGTATCGTGTCGAAAATCTTCGTCTTGTAGATAGCGTCAAGATAAGCCTGCGGGTCGGACTCATAGGCGCGGGTGGTCAACAGCGCCACACCGATGTTCGACGACTGACAAATTGCCTCGTCGGCAGTCACCTCGCCCACGGGGTGATCATCTTTAATCTGCTTGCCGTGGTAGTTGAAGTGTGCCGGGTGTGTGGGGGTATTGTTGGTGTTTACCTTCGTCTCCGGCGTAATCTTGCCATTGTCGAGCAGCACCATATAGCTCACCGTCTTGAACGTCGAGCCCGGGTCTATCAAGTCTTCAAACAGGTGGTTATGGTCTTCAACACACTCATCGCCGTCGCGGCGCAGGTTCGATATGGCCTTAATCTGACCGGTCTCTACCTCCATCACCGCAGCCCAGCCGCCGGCGGCGTGCAAATCAACAATGCGGCGCGCCAAGGCGCGATCTAAGATATCCTCCATCTCCACATTGATGGTGGTGTGGATGTTCGCCCCGTGAACGGGCTGCACCTGGGTCACCTCAAGCTGGCGGCGGCGTATCTTCTTTTTATAACCCCAGCCCGGGCGACCGCGCAGCAACGAGTCGCAAGCCAACTCCAAGCCGCTGCGACCCACACCGTGAAAGAGGAACTTCTCGCCGTCAATCTCAATCACCGAGTCTTTGTTGGCATAGACATCACCAATGACACATGACCCCATGCGCCACTCGCCATAAGGGCGGTAGCGGTGAGCACGCTCGTTGGCAATCAGACCGCTGAGGTTTCTGCCTCGCGAAAAATAGGGCTTGGTGAGCAAGGTTCTATAGTCTAAGTATGACACTGTGCGCAGCACGGGGTACTTGGGCAAATGCTTGCGGTAGGCAGCTCTCACGTCGGCACCGAACTCAGCGGCGCTGCGGCGGTGGTGCGAAGCCTCTGCCAAAGCGCGACTGGCGGGTCCGTTGGCGGCAAACATCGTGTCAATATGCGCCTGCGTGATATTTATCTCACCCTTCTCGTTGGGGCGCGTGGTAGACTTGAAGTCCAGCGTCAGGTCATATTCGGGCAGACTACCTGCCAAAAGTTCATTATTATCGGCATAGATAAACCCGCGCAACTGACGCACCTGCACACTGTCGATGCGCAGACGCGACACGGCTTCGCGATAGTGCGAGCCGTCGATGATGATGGTCTTGAACGTGCAATAGGCGATGCATGCCACATAAATCAGCAGCACGAACACAATCCACACGAACGTTTTCGTAAACTTAGTCATGGTGAAGTTGCACAGTGTGAGAGGTTAACGATCTAACGCAATGGGAGGTTCGGTGCTTGTGGTGAGTTGCACGTGGCTCTCTTCCACCTTGCGCCGCACTATCTCGGGCTTATTCATGCCGGTCAGCTCGCCCCAGCGCGCTATGTCGGTAAATCGGGCCTCGTCGAGTTCGCGTTTCAAAACGTCGATGTCGTAGATAGCCTCCTCACACTCATAGCGCAGCTGTATGTAAAACACCAAGGCGAGAATGATGCAAAAGATCTTCCCGCCGTAGTGCGAAAGTATCGTCTTAAAGTTCCTGATGCCCGTGGTCTCGGTCATCAGGTCTTGAAAGTTAAGTTTCATGCCTCATCGTCGGTTTTGCGATACGCCACGCGGAGTTTCGCGCTGCGTGCTCGCGGGTTAGCCTCCACTTCGGCATCAGAGGCTGTGATAATCTTATTATTGACCGCCTTGAGCGGAGCCAATATTCTGCCATAGAAGTCCTGCTGCAAGTCGCCGGCGGTGTTGCCCGTCTTGATGACGTTCTTCACCAGTCGGTCTTCGAGCGAGTGGTAGGTCATCACCACCAGTCTGCCCTCGGGGGCAAGACACTGCACGGCTTGGCTCAACATCTCTTCGAGCGCCTGCATCTCGTGGTTCACCTCAATGCGCAAGGCCTGAAACACCTGCGCCAATTCCTTCTTCTCGTTCTTTTTGTTGATGTAGGGAGTCACCACCGCCTGCAAGTCGCCGGTTGTGGCAATGGGCTGCTGCGCGCGCGCCTTGACGATGGCTTGCGCCATGCGTCGGCTCTGCTTCAGCTCGCCGTAGAGGTTCAATATGCGCGCCAACTCCTCCTCGGTGTAGTTAGCCAACAGCTCGGCAGCCGTCATGCCGGCACGCGTGTTCATGCGCATGTCCAGCGGGGCATCGAAGCGGAAGGCAAAGCCGCGCGTGGCATCGTCTAAATGGTGCGACGACACCCCTAAGTCGGCAAGCAAACCGTCAATATGCTCCACCCCATAGTAACGCAAAAAGTTGCGCAGATAGCGGAAGTTGCTCCGCACAAAGGTGAAGCGATCATCGACGGGCGCATTGCGCTCGGCATCGGGGTCTTGATCAAAACTATAGAGATGTCCTCGGGGCGAAAGCCGCTCCAAGATGGCGCGACTGTGACCGCCACCGCCAAAGGTGACATCAACATACACACCGTCGGGACGTATTTGGAGTCCGTCGAGGCACTCTTGGAGCATTACAGGGATATGATATTCCGACATAACACAGCGATAAGATAGTTTCAAGCCTCAAAAATAGAGACAAAATGTAGAAAGAGCAAATAAAGCCTCGGTTTTCACACCAAACGCTTAGTTATTGCTGTCGAAATTATACGTGATGGTGCCATATTGCACCGCAGCTCCGCTCTTGGGCTGGAAGGTGGTGGCTTTTGCCGCCGCCACAGCTTCGCGACGCAAGGTGGGGTCGGAGGTGGTGGTGCCACGCGGACTGACGGTGGCTTCGGTGACCCTGCCCGAGGCATCGACCGCAATGCTTACCACCACGGTGCCCGAGGCGTTGACCGAGAAGGCGGGTTTCGTCAGCTTGCCGTTGCCGCCCAAACCGCGACCGCCGAGGTCGTATGAGCCCCAGCCTGCCGAGCCGCGCGAGGCTCCCGTGCTGCTGTTGCCGTTAGGCGACCCTTGCGCACCGTTGGCTGTCGTGCCGGTGCCCGAGTTGGCGGCGGTGCCGCCCTGACCGCTCTTGCCAAAGGCTCCGCTCACAGCGGCTTGTGCCTTACGTTTGGCTTCCGCCTCGGCTTTCCGCTTTGCCTCTTCGGCTTGGCGCTTGGCTTCGGCAGCCTTCTCTTCGGCAATGCGTTTTGCCTCAGCTTCGGCGGCGGCTTTCTGCTTAGCCTCCTCTGCCGCACGCTTGGCTTCGGCGGCTTTCTGCTCGGCTTGGCGTTTTGCCTCCTCTTGCTTCTTCAGCTCCTCTTGCGTCGGTTTGGGGGTTGCAGGTTTCGTCTCGGTCTCTTTTTTCTTCTTGGTCTGTGCGGCTATGGTCGGAGCCGGTTCGGTGGTCTGACTTATCAGGGGTTCAGCCGGAGTCTCCACCACGGGTGTGGGGGTGGCGACCGGTGTGGGTGCAGGCACCTCGGTGGCGGTCAGCTCCGGCTCGGCGGCAGCCTCATCGGGCTGTTGCATGGGTTCCCCTTCGGGCACCTCGTCGCCGGCAGACTCCTCCACCAAGCCCACCATCAGCAGCACACCGCTCTCTTCTTGCTGCTCGGTGCGCGGCAAGACAATCCACATCAACAGTGCCACTACCACCACGTGTAGCAGCACCGCAATGCCTAAACTGATGAGTCGTGTTCGTTTCTCTTCGTTCATGCTAAAGCTCGTGGGGCGAGGGTTATTCTACGGGACGGGTGGCAAGCACCATCTTGAAGTTCTCGCGGTTGGCGATATCCAACACGCGCACCACCTCGCGATAGGGCACCGTCTCGTCAGCATAAAGTGCCACATACATCGTGGGTTCGTTCTGCTGCTGAGCCTGCAACCAGGGGGTCAGCTCGTCGAAGGTGACGGCGCGTTCGCGTTCGTTGCCAAATGCCACATAATAGCGCAGCGAGGCATCGATTGTGACGCGAGCCAACGGGGTGGCAGAGGTCTGCTTCTTGCTTTGAGGCAAGAGCACCTTGATGGCGTTGGGGAAGACCACCGTCGATGTCACCATAAAGAAGATGAGCAGCAAGAAGATGACATCTGTCATCGACGAGAGGCTGAAGGTGGTCTGTATTTTATTTCTGCGTTTAAGTGCCATGTTCTAACGGGGTTTATTCATGCATCGACACCAAGTCCATAAACTCGATGGTCTTAGCCTCCATCTCGTTGACCACCTTATCGAGGCGAGACACGAGGTAGTTGTAGGCAAACATTGCAATGATGCCCACGATAAGACCTGCCACAGTGGTGGTCAGAGCCTGATAGATGCCGCTCGAAAGGAGTGTGATGTCGGCATTGTTGCCGGCGCTTGCCATGTCATAGAAGGCGCGAATCATACCCGTCACCGTGCCGAGGAAGCCAATCATCGGCGCACCGGACGAGATGGTTGCCAACATGGTGAAGCCCTTCTCGAGCTGAGCCACCTGCAGGTTGCCCACATTCTCGATGGCGGCCTGCACGTCGGCGGCAGGTTTGCCCATGCGCGAGATGCCTTTCTCAATCATTGCGGCATAGGGGGCACGCGTGGCGCGGCACACTCGTATGGCGGCATCTTTCTTGCCGTCGGTGAGGTATTCGCGGATGCGATCCATGAAGTAGGGGGCATCTTTCGAGGCTTTACGAATGACGATGAAACGCTCCACAAAGATGTAGATAGCCACCAGCGAGAGCAGTGCCAACGGTATCATCAACCAACCACCGTTGAGGGTCATATCCCAAAGTGAAAAACCGTCGGTAGCTGCCGCAGCGGCACTATCCGCACCCGACAATACGGGCATTTGCAGGGCTGAATCTGCTTGTATCATACTGTGAATTTAAGATTAAGTTTTCTGCTATTATCAAGGCATCATCGGCGGCTTGCCGCCACTCTTTGCAACGCAACCTCCGGATACGCGGCGAAGATACATAAATTTCCCCTAATCTTGAGCATCTTGTGCTAAAAAACAGATTATAAGTGGATAAAACGGTGATAACTTTGAGGCAAATACCCACACCACCCGACCTCCTCGCCGACGGCTTTGCGCAGGACGCACCCACCGCCCTACCTAATCGCCGATGCGCCACGACGAGCACCAACAACGGAGTCGCACTTCGCAGAGCAATCCGCGGGGTGCAATCCCAATATGCAGGGGCTCGACAAACGTGCCGGCGACAAGGACAAACCCCGTGAGTGCCGATTGCCGAGACCCCGGTGCCCAACTAAGTCAATGTGTGACCTAAGTGCCTTACAGTCGGCGAGGTACACCCCCGACATAGAGGCGCGCATTGGCTGTCGGCGAAGCTGTAAGGCGGCATAAGTGCTTATTTCATACACTTTGACGCACTATTACCTACGTTTGACGCAATTTTACCCTTTCAACCGCCGCAGGCACGGTATCTTTGCAGCGCATTTGCTACCTATTCTAACCAACCATGCACCACTATGACATGAAACGAAAAGGAGCAACCATGGAGTGTGATATACCCGCAGCCTACGACACTTTAATACCATCACAATTATAGTAAAACTTAATCTATTTAGACACTATGATGCTAAAAACAACATTAATGACATCGCTCTTGTTCCTTTCAGGAGCCGTCATGGCGAAGGCTGAATTTAAGCCCTTTGCTTTAATCCTAAACACAACTGAAAGTGGGACTCTTCTCACCGAAGATGAGATTACTGAAGCAGCCAAAGGAACTTGGCCTGCGACACAATTTGGTGTGACACTCGACAGCGAAGGCAATTCGGTGCGCGTAGACTATGGTGACGCATCGGCAGTCGCTACCGTCAGCGGAAAAATCGTCAACGACCATGGCATGGGTTCGTTAAATGTTACATTCGCCGTAGATGGACCTGTGACGATCAGTGTAGGGCAGTGCACATTTTCGAGCAACGATATTGTCGTAAAAAATAGCGACAATGAAACAGTTGTTACCAAAACTCCTACCGCCGCATGTTGGAGTAGAAACCACGACAACATCACCGAGTTGTATTACACCGGAGAAGCCACAACTTTGACGGTGAGCGGTATGGCATATTGCCCGTATATAGCCGTAGCTACATTAGACAACCCTGTGACAAAATATGACATTAGCTTCGCTTTGGGCTCTGAGACTGCCGAAGGCACGCTGCCTGCCACCACCACTTGGACAGAAGGTGACTCTTTTGCTCCCCCCATGAACTTCACGCTTTATAAAGAAGGCTACACACTGACGGGGTGGAACGATGGCACACAAACCGTGGGCTTAGGCGAGACTTATACCCCCTCTGCCGACGTAACGCTGACCCCGGTATTCACGAAAAACACCAAAACTTTAGCTTTGCGCAGAAGCGACACCACCATCAAATGGGATTTCCAACGCAAGAATGGGGCACCGACTGTGGGATATCAGGGAAATTCTACAATTTGGGTGGCTCAAGCCAACATTGACGGAACATCAATAGATGTGAAGATGGACGTAGATGCCACTTCCGGCAAGTTTGCAAATGGAAGTTGGTCTGACTGGGCTCAGTTGAACGGCGGAACGAAATTCACAATTCCATCTGCCCAAGGTGCAGCAATCAGCATAGAGTCTTATAACGAAACGGAAAACACACTGACATTCGACGGCTCCAACGAATACACATCAACCAATAAGGTTGCCACCTACACCGTGGCAGACGAGCGTGAGACCTCTGAGATTGTGATTGGTGCTAAGGGCAGCTATTACCGCTACGTTCAAATCGTCCTCCCCGCCCTGCCCCCTCTTGCCTACAACGTAACATTTGCCGAAGCCGTGGAGGGTTATGCCACATTCTGCCCCGAGGTGAACGTCACTATCCCCGAGGGTGTGACTGCCTACACCGCAACGGTTGCTGACGGAGCCTTGCAGCTCTCCCCCATCACCGGTGTGATTGCAGCCGGCACGGGTGTGATTTTGAAGGGCTCAGCCGGTGCCACCGCCACATTCAACGAAACCACTGACGAAGCGACCGAAGTAAGTGCCAACGCGCTGCAAGGCACTTTGACGGCTACCGAGGTGGCAACATCGAGCGTTTATGTGTTGTCTACTACAGCCGACAAGGGTGTTGGCTTCTATAAGTATAGCGGCACAACAATATCCGCCAACAAGGCATATTACCAGCCCTCCGCAGCCGAGAGTGCACCGATGATGCGTTTCCTCTTCACCGACGAGACCGGCAACGTCACCGGCATCAACCAAGTGGCAACCGATGTTCAAAGCTGCAACGTTATCTACGACTTGATGGGTCGGCGCGTCACGGCAAGCAAACTTCAAGGTCTCTACATCGTTAACGGCAAGAAGACCTTGGTGCGCTAAGCCATTACTCACAAAACCTATACATACCCCACCCGCTGTAACGAGCATCGTTCCGAACCCCACACATAGCATAGGGGCAAACGGGGGTTCTGTTCCGGGCTTTTTACAGCGGGCATCACACAAAACATTTAAACAAAAATCATTATGAAAACATATATCAACCCCACGATTGAAGTCATTGAATTAGAAACCACCCGATGCGTGATGGAGACCTCAGCCGGTAGCAGCTCAACAATGTCTCTCATCGACGATGTGGAGGTTTCTGACTACTATTCGAGCCGCAACCGCGGCGAAGATTGGTCGGCATATGAAGGACGTTAAACACGGAATTGCCACCCCTCTGCTCTAAGTTAGTTGGATTAAATAAAGATCGCCCCACAAGTAAGCCTCACGGCTCATTTGTGGGGATTTTTATGCACTATTCCTGCCACAGCTGTAAGGATAAATATTGCCCGCCCCGCTCCGAAAAGAGCGAGACGGGCAATAATGCAAATGCTA
>CAZBWT010000026.1:0-9905 GCA_964495625.1 uncultured Prevotellaceae bacterium
CCGGCATCACCAAAGACGGCTTGATGCTCCGCATGACCGAGGCTCAGTGGGACGCAGTCATCAACGTCAACCTCAAGTCAGCCTTCAACTTCATCCATGCCCTGGTGCCCATCATGATGCGTCAGCGCGGTGGTTCCATCATCAACATGGCTTCGGTGGTAGGTGTGCACGGCAACGCCGGTCAGGCCAACTACGCAGCCTCGAAGGCAGGTATGATTGCTTTGGCTAAGTCAGTGGCTCAAGAAATGGGTCCCAAGGGCATCCGCGCCAACGCCATCGCCCCCGGCTTCATCATCACAGCCATGACCGCACAGCTCAGCGAGGAAATCCGCAACGAGTGGATGAAGAAGATCCCCGCCCGCCGCGGTGGCACACCCGAAGATATCGCCGACGTGGCTACCTTCTTGGCTTCTGACATGTCGTCATACGTCACCGGTCAGGTTATCCAGGTCGATGGTGGCATGAACATGTAATCTGCCCCCCGCACGCGTCACGATAACGCTCACATAAACCCCGCCACTGCCGGTGCAGTGGGCGGGGTTTTTTCGTGCCCGCTGCACCGGATATCGGCTCCGGTTAACCCACAAAGAGGCCGGTTAACTCACTAAATCTATAAAAAACACAAGAAATAAGAGCCAATAGTGTTAAGCCTGATTATTTTGTTCTAATTTTGCGCACTGCATTTTGAATCCTACACAGAGACAAAGTATAAATCGCTCGACAAAAGGAAACGACAAGGTTGTGACAAAACTCAGAGAATGATACAGACGATATTGATTAATCGAGCCAACTACACACTCGACGAGCGTGAACGACTCACAAATACCAACGGTCCCGACGACCAAGAACCGCAGGTGCGCCTCGCCACCTGCAACCGCACGGAAACCTACTGGGGGCAAGGCGAAATACCCGCCGACGTGGCTCGGCACCTCTTTCGCGTAGCCGCAGGGTTGGAGTCCTCGCTCATTGGCGAACGTGCCATACAAGGTCAGCTCAAGCAGGCATACTACGATGCCAAAGAACGCCATCAACTCCCCTCTGCCCTCAATCGCCTTTTTCAAAGTGCCATCCACGTGGGCAAGCGCGTCCGCACCGAGACGCAGATTGCTGCCGGTGCCGTCTCACACGGTCAGATCACGGTGGAGATGCTGCGCCACCACAACATCGACCTGAAGAATAAAGTGGTAGGCATCATCGGCGTGAACCGACTCACCGAGGATATCCTCAAATACCTCACCGCCCGCGGAGCCATGAACCTCATCCTCTCTAACCGCCATTTAGACAAGGCGCAGACCATCGCCGAGCGTTACGGAGCCAAGGCGATGCCGCTGCACCTGAAACACCAACTCCTCAGCCTTTGCGATGTGCTGATTTCAGCCACCTCCGCACCCCACGCACTCATCCATCCATCCGACTTCCCCGAGGCTCCCAAGCGCAACATTCTGATGTTCGACCTTGCCTTTCCCCGCGACATAGAGCCTGCCGTCGGCGAGATGCAGGGCATCACCCTCTACAATCTCGACGACATTGAACGCTTTGCCCGCCACAACCTCACGCTTCGTCGGCAGGAGGTGAGCCACGCCGAGGCCATCATTGCCGACGAGTTGGATAAACTGATGAAGTGGCAGGAATTTGCCCTGCGCCTGACAAAAGAAACCGCAACAAAAGAATAGAGAACAATGACAAACGACCGACCCAAATCAAAAGCCGCCTTTGCAGAGGCGACACAGTATATTCCCGGAGGTGTCAACAGCCCCGTGCGTGCGCTGCGCGCCGTTGGCGAGACCCCTCTGTTTATAGATAGCGCCGAGGGGGTAATGCTCCACGACATCGACGGCAACAGCTATCTGGACTTTTGCCTGTCGTGGGGCGTGTTCATTGTGGGGCATAGCCACCCCGCAGTGACCACACGTGTGGCGCAAGCCATTGCCCGCGGCACCTCCTATGGCATCCCCACGCTGCAAGAAACCGCCCTTGCCAAACGAGTGCATCAATTAATCCCCTCCATGGAGCGCGTCCGCTTTGTCAACTCAGGCACAGAAGCGGTCATGTCTGCCATTCGCTTGGCGCGCGGCTACACCGGTCGTAACCTCATCGTGAAGTTCATCGGCTGCTATCACGGTCACGTAGACCATCTGCTCGTGGCGGCAGGTTCGGGTGTAGCCACCATGGGAGCCAGTTCTTCGGCAGGTGTGCCTGCCGGCTTCGTGCAGCACACGGCATGCCTGCCCTTCAACGACCGTGCAGCCGTCAGCCGTTTCTTTGCCGAACACGGCAGTGAAGTTGCTGCCGTCATCGTGGAACCGGTGCCTGCCAACATGGGTGTCGTGCCCGAGCGAGATGGCTTCTTAAAGTTTCTGCGCAGCATCACCGCCGAGCACGGTGCCCTGCTCATCTTCGATGAGGTAATCACCGGCTTCCGCCTCGCCGCGGGTGGCGCGCAGCAGTTCTACGGCATCACCCCCGACCTAACCACGGTGGGTAAAATCGTTGGTGGCGGATTCCCCGCAGCCGCCTTCGGCGGTCGTGCCGAGATTATGAAGCTCTTGGCTCCCGAAGGTCCCGTCTATCAGGCGGGTACGCTGTCGGGCAACCCCATAGCCATGACTGCGGGACTCGCCACATTGGATCTGCTTGCGCAGCCCGGTGTCTACGACAATCTGAATGCCAAGACAGAGCGTTTCATTGGCGGTTTGCGCAAGGTGCTCGAACCTAAGGGCATCGTCATCAACTCGGTGGGCAATATGTTCACCCTCTTCTTCACGACGGGTGAGGTGCGTAACTTCGACGACGTAAAACGTTGCGACACTGAGCGTTTCGGTAGCTTCTTCCGCCACATGTTGCGCCATGGCATCTACATCTCGCCCTCGCAGTTCGAGACTTGTTTCATCAGTCTTGCCCACACCGACGACCAGCTGCGATACGTGGTTGAGATAGCCGCTCAATTCGAGCAATGAGTCGCCCCCCCACCAAGCTAAAAACAACATGCCCGTGCATTAGGTGAAACATATTCACCCAATGCACGGGCTAAATCTTTGTGCGTAGCACCTATGTTGCGGGGATATGTCGTCGTCCGCTCTGCCCGTGCACCATCAACGTGGGTGGTGGGGGAGGAACCCCGTTGCCCCACCACAAGCAACGACGGTGGTGCTCCATTCACATCTTGCGGGGTGGTCTGCTGACAGCTGCGCTTCCCGCCGACAGCCCCGCCGCACCTCCATGCGCCGAGGGTGATGAGCCTTAAGACTTCGCCGATAGCACCTCGTTGTCAGCGTCCCTCGCAAAGGCTTCGCCGCCCTATGATTATAATGCCTTTTCACGCTGAATGCCGCCCTGCCACCACTGCTTGCGTCAAGCGTGATATTTGGCGAGAATTGTGCACAAAATGGCAATATTTGCACATTGATGACCCATTAAAAGCCGGTTAATGGGCGATGATGAGTAAAAAAGTTATTAAAATATTTGCATTTCCTTAATATATCTATATATTTGCCGCGAATAAACAATACAACAAACCGTAACTATATTCTGAGGGCTGAGATGCCCCGGCAGTGCAACCTTACAGCCGAGTCTTAGCCTGAAAAACCTAAATAGTTCCATTTAGAACACTGTTGTTAATTTAGAGTGCATTGTTCTTGATTAGAATACGCCTGTTCTTAATTAGTTGAGTGCATCGTTCTTTATTTAGCCACTTGTTCTTAATTTGAATACTCTCGTTCTTAACCGTAAACATAAACTCTATATACATGACTATGATTGGTGCTGCTGATGTTCGTAAGTACAACTTCCGAAGTGTTTACTGAAGTGTTGAGCCTCATTCGCCCACTTGTGCGGCGGAAGGTGCTCACTGCCTCTGTTCGTAAATGCCTCTGCAGCCCGTGCCTATAAACTAATACCCTCAGATAACAGTAACCGACAAATACAATTAACTTAAAACATCTATAGCTATGTCAGAAAACAAGACCGTCATTCAAGGACTTGAGTCGAACGACTACACACGTCCCAATGCTACACTGGGTGAAAGCCCGAGTTTCTATTCAAGAAGTGCTCATGCACCCGCCAAGGGCACAGTGGTGCCCGGCATGGATCAGGGCGGTTTCCAGGCCGACAGCCCGAGTGCTGCTCCGGCTCCGGCTCAGCGCAACGTGCTGCCCGGCAAACCCATCGTGGGCTTCCTCTACTCCGTTTCGCGCACACCGCTCGGTGAGTATTGGCCTTTGCAGATTGGTCGCAACACCATCGGTCAGGCAGCCGACTCGGATATCGTCTTGGCTGAGGGCACCATCTCTGCCAACCATGCCGTGATCGTGACGCGCCAGGTGAAGAACGGACTCATTGCCGCCATCTCTGACACTCAGTCCACCAACGGCACCATGATCAATGGCGAGACCATAGGTTTCACTGCCGAAGAGTGCCACAACGGAGACATCATCACCATTGGCAGCAACTATCAGCTGCTGCTCGTGCTGATTGATGCCGCCAAGTTGGGGCTTGCTGTGTCGAAAGACTTTATTGCCGTGGCTCAGCCCGAAGAAGAGGAAGACGACGCTCTCGACGTGCCGCACTTCGACGACGGAGCTACACGTCCGGGCTATTACGGCTCAACCGGTCCCGGTTGGTCCGGCTCGAGTGCCCCCTCTGACGGCACTGTGGGCTTGGATGGTGCCGGTCCCATTGGTCATGGTGGCACGGTGTCACTGTGATGTCTCTGATTAAAACCAACTTCTGATGTCTGTTTACAAAATACAAGGCAAGGCTGAGAAAGCCAAGGGCATCTACTATGAGTTCGACTCGGCAGATAAACCCTTGGGCGAGGGCGGCATGGGCAAGGTCTACAAGGGCAGGTGTGTCAATGAGAAGACCGGTGCCGTGCGCAATGTTGCTGTGAAGTTTATGTACAGCGACCTGCCTCAGTATGCCATTGAGAAGGCGCGCCGCGAAGCAGCCATACAGTTTAAGCATGAGAACTTGGTCGAGATGTTGGGGTTCATCGAGACGGAGTCAAAATCTGTGCTCGGTGAACCGGAACACCATTACCATGTGGTCAGCGAGTTGCTTGTGGGCGTCTCGCTCGACCAGATGTTTCAAGGCAACCTCACCGACCAACAGGGGCATTTCGTGCCCTATGCCGAGAAGCTCTACAAAGACTATCAGCAAGATGTGAACCATTTTGCGGTCTTCTTGGTGAAGAACATCTTGTCCGGTTTGATGACGATGCACGACAATGGTTACATTCACCGCGACATCGACCCCACCAACATCATGATTACTGCCGACGGGCGCATCAAGCTCATCGACTTTGGCATTGCCAAAAAGATGAACAACCTCACCACGGGCGACAAACACCTGACGCAAGCCGGGCAGTTTGTGGGCAAGCCCGAGTATGCGGCTCCGGAATTAGTGTTGGGTGCCATCAACGAACAAAATCAAACCACCGACATCTATGCCGTGGGCATTTTGCTCTTTCAGTGCATTGTGGGGCACGTGCCCTTTGAGGGCGACCGCAGCGACATCTTGCAAAAGCAGATTCACAAACCCCTGCCTTTGGGGCTGATTAAGCACAAGGGGCTGCGCCGCGTCATCGCCACCGCCACCGAGAAGCAACGCGCCAAGCGCTTTCAGAGCGCGGCGGAGTTTCGCGTGGCGTTGGACCGTATTGATGCCAACGCGGGCGGCGACGGTGAGTGGCTCAAAAAGATGAGTTATGTGGTGGGTGCCGCAGCTGTGACCGGTGTGTTGGTGTTTGGCTCGATATGGTTGCTCAACCACAAGGCTTCGGCTCCGCAATCGGCTTCGGCTCCCACGGTGGTGCAAACAGCCCCCGAAGTTCCCGCCCCGACCGCTGCGCCCGAACCGGTTCAGGCATCCGAGATGAGCTACAGTTCGGCGGTGAAGGCTTTGGCTGCCAACCGCACACAGAGCGACGGGTTGAAGGCATTGAAGAAGCTCTCTGACGAAGGCGATGCCTCCGCCAGCTACTTGCTGAGCCGCGTCTACTTTAGGGGCAAGGCTGACGACGAGTCTTATTACGTGCCCGACTCCATTCGCCGCATCATCAGCGGCTTAGACGTGGTGACCAACGACCGCAGCGCGCACCAATTCCTGGAGCTCGCCGTGCGGCAAGACCCCACCTATTACCCCGCCCTCTATGACTTGGCTTGTGACTATTGGAAGGCTGACCAGCGCACCTCGGCTGTGAGCATGCGCGACGGCGATAAGGCCGAGGAGTATTTCTTGCAGGCGCAGCGCCTTGCCCACGAGTCACACGACGAAGTCTATTGTCGCAAAATCGACGGTTATCTTGATGCCATCAAGCGGTGGCACAAGAACCTCGATAAGCTAAAACATTAACTCAAGAAACGTTTTTTTTACCTCTTATTTCACCATGGCTGAAGCACATCCCTCAGTGGTGCAGCGCAAAAACGACCCTATGATCTATCTGAAGGTCTTGGGTGAATGGTACTGCTATAACCCCTATGACACCCCGTTGGGCGGTGGTGCCATGGGCGACGTGTATCGTGGTTTTCGCTGCAGCAACGGTGCCGAGGTGGCGATAAAGCGTGTCAAAGATGTTTATGCCAACAACCCGATGATACGCGACCGCGCCCGCCTCGAAGCGTCGTTGGCTTTTCGTCACCCCAACTTGGTCGAGATGATAGGGCTGTGTGAGTATGCCCCCGACCACGGTCCGATATTCATTCTCAGCAACTTTGTGCACGGCGAGAACATCGACAAATATGTGAAGAGCTTCGAGGGTTCGCCCAAGCGCGTTGAGAAGATTTGCAACGCTGTGTGCTCGGTGCTCGATGCGCTCGACTATATTCATTCGCGCGGCGTGATTCATCGCGACATCAAGCCCTCGAACATCATGGTCGAAAACGGCTCGAATGTGCGCCTCATGGACTTAGGCATATCGCGCGTCAACGGCGGCAACAAGTTCTCGCAATATGGTTTCATCGGCACGCCGCAATATTCCGCGCCCGAGCAGATTAAACGTGACGAGGGCAACAAGGGTGCCACCATCAATGCCACCACCGACCTCTATGAGTTGGGCATCACCTTCTATGAGCTCTTGGCGGGTCACAACCCGATGGACGTTGAGAGCGAAACCGAGACGTTGGCCAACCAGATTAAGAAGGTGCTGCCGTCTGACCCCAACATCCCGCCCCGGTTGTTGTCTGTGATACGCAAAGCCACCGACAAGGAGCAGTCTCGTCGCTATCAGACGGCTGCCGAGTTTAAGGCGGCGATTCAACACGCGCTGTTGCCCGAACCTTCGGCGGGCGAGCGCCTCTCTAACTTCTTGCAAGAGCACATCGTTGCCATTATGTTGTCACTGGTCGGCATTGCGCTCATAGTTTTCGTCATCATACTTCTAACTGTGTAATATCATGGAATTAGTACAAAAGATATTTTCGAAAGACAGCGGCGATGTTGTGGCTTTTGCCGAGTCGCGCATTGGCGGTCGCCCCGAGAATCAAGATTACTATGGCTGGAGCGACACTCGCTTTGGTTACCTTGTGACGGTGTGCGACGGCATGGGCGGTGGACCCGGCGGCAAGACGGCATCGAATATTGCCGTGCGCGAAATTGTCGGTGCCATCATGGATGCCAATCAAGAGGAGGAACTCTCGAACATCATCATCAAGGCTGTGCGCCAAGCCAATATGGCTATTCTCGCCAAGGGGCAAGAGACCCCGGCGCTGAAGGGCATGGGCTCAACCGCCACGGTGTTGCTGCTTTCGCCCGAGGCTGCCTATGTGGCTCATGTAGGCGACAGCCGCGTCTATCAGTTGCGCCACGGCAAGAAGGTGTTTCGCACCTTCGACCACTCGATGGTTTTCGACATGGTGGCGCAGGGCATCATCACCGAGGAGCAAGCCCGCTTGTCGGCTCAGTCGAATGTCATCACCCGCGCCTTGGGTGCCACGCCGGACCTGGAGGTGACGCTTGATGTGGTGCCCTATGAGAAGGGCGACCGCTTTGTGTTGTGCTCTGACGGCATTCACGGCACCATGCCCGAGCCGGAGCTGATTAAGTTGCTCAGCGACAGTAATAACCCCGGCAAGGTGGTCGATAACGTGGCTACGTTTGTCGATGACATCGGAGGCAAGAGCGGCGGCGGTCACGACAACCTGACGTTGGCGATTGTGGAGGTGAACACCAACTCGAAGATGAAGAAGCCTTGCCCCCGCAAGAAACTTATCATCATGGCGGTTGTGGCGCTGGTCGTCATTGCGCTTGCCACGGTGTGCGCCCTTTGTTGCAGTGGCGGTGAGGGCGATGCCCCGGCGGCTGCGCCCGACTCTGCGGCTGTTGCCGCTCCGGCTCAGCCTGCTGCCACCCCGGTTCCCAAGGCAGACACTGCTGCACAGCCAGCCGCTACACCTGTTGCAGACGGCACTCAAAACAACGGAGCTGCTGCCGGGGCAGGGGCTGAGGCTGCCACTCAAACCAAGTGAAAGAACCATTAATCAAGAACTAATATCAAAATTAAAATACGTATGAAAGCTTATTCAATCGGAAGAGAGAGTGGGTGTGACATTGTGATTAATGACAGCACCGATGTCATTAGTCGTCGCCACGCCGTGCTCAATGTCATGCCGTCAGGCAAAATGACGATTGTGGATCAGAGCCACAACGGGACGTATGTCAACGGCATACGCATCTCGCCCAACGTGCCCGTGCCCATTACGCGCAAAGACAACATCTCATTCGCCCACGTGGCGCGGTTAGACTGGAATGCCGTGCCCAAGACCATCAACCCGGTGGTCTACATCGTGAGCGGTGTGGTGGCTGTGTTGGTGATTGTGGGCGGTGTGTTGGGCTATAACTATTTCAGCAACAAGTCTGCCGAGTCGCAACAGACTCCCACCGCTGTTGTTGACACCACCAAGACGCAGCCCGTGGCTCCGGCTGCCGCCCCCGAGGCACAGCCCAAGCCGGACGATGCTGCTGCCCCCGACGGCACAAAGAGCGACGACGCTGCCGCTCAACCCAAAACCGACACCTCGAAGGCTAAGCCGGCACCCGCCAAGAGCACCAAGAAGGCTGCTGCCAAACCTGCCGCCAAGACGGATGCTGCCGATAAGACGGATGCTAAACCTGAGAATTCAAACACTAAAACCGATAATCCAACAACCGAGACTAAAGCCGACGTTAAGGCTACGGATCAAGCTACCCGCGGCGATCGTTAACCCTTTTAAAACCTATCTCCTATGAAACTTTTGAAAATTGGTCGCGACCAATCGTGCGACATCGTTTTGCATAGTGACAAAGTCAGTTCACTCCACGCCGAGTTGACCATGTTAAACAACGGCGACATCTTGCTCGAAGATAAGGGCAGCCACAACGGCACCTTCATCATGAACCAACCCATTCAGCCCAACAAGCCCGTGAACGTGCGCCGCGGCGATGCCATCCGTTTTGCCGACGTTGAGCTGCAGTGGAGCCAGGTGCCTATGCCTGAAGATAACTCTGCCTTCCAGGGCATATACGGCATCGGCAGCCACTTTAACAACGACATTCAGCTGTCGGGTGCCACGGTGAGCCGCTATCACGCCACGGTGAAGCATGGTCGCGACGGCAAGATGTATATCGTGGACCACAGTAAGAACGGCACAACGGTTGACGGTGTGAAGATTCAGCCCAACAAGTTGGTGCGCATCAAGAAGAACAGCGTGGTTACTTGCGGCGGTGTGCCGGTTGACTTGAGCACCCTGCCGTGGTCTAACAGCCTTGGCAAGACCCTCGGTCTTATTGCTGCCGCCATCGTTGTGCTGGTTGGCATCGGCTTCGGCATCTATGCACTGGTCGACAAAGGCTCCGACTTTGACGACACTGCCATCTATAACCGCTATAACCATTCGGTGGTGATGTTGAAAGGCATCTATCACTACGAGGTG
>CAZBWT010000026.1:10005-15451 GCA_964495625.1 uncultured Prevotellaceae bacterium
TGATTTCGTTGCCGAGATATGCACAGCTGTCAGCTTTCTTGTCGAAGGTTAAGGTGGTGGGTGTGTTAGACTACATTGCCTTGGTGCCCCAGGGCGAGATCTTCGACCCCGACAACATCCGTCGCTGCAAAGTGCTCTCTGCCGGCGATGATTTGAATGAAGATGTTGCCCTCATACAGGTGGTTAGTGCCGGCGGTCTGCCCACCAACTGCACCTACGTCAATGTGAAAGACTCTATGTCGGTCGCCGACGAAGATTTGACCGTCGGAACCACGGTCTACTCCGTAGGCTTCCCCTTGGGTCACCAAATGCAGCAGAAGGACGAGAACCTGAAGGCTGTGTGCGTGTCGGGCACCGTCAACCAAGAGGCTACCGAATATAACTTCATGCTCAACCTGACTTCAGCCAACGGTGCCAGTGGTTCGCCCATCTTTAACAAGCACGGTCAGCTCATCGGCATCTTGCATGCCGGTTTCGACAAGCGCGATTACACCGAGGCTGTTAAGGCTAAATACATCAAGAAGCTCTTGGAGTCGCCTCACACAAAGTGAGCCGCTATTAACCCTTTCAATGTGACAAAACTATGAAAAAGATTTTGGCTTTAGCCGTTATGCTGCTGACCACGGTTGCCACCTATGCCGTGACTGTTCAGGAGGTCTATCTCAAGAACGGGTCGGTGCTGACAGGCTACATCAAGCAGCAAGATAAGAAAGAGAATATCACCTTCTCGTCAGACAATGCCGCCATCAGCATTGCCGGCGCACAGGTGGTCATCACGAACGAAGAGGTGCCCTTGGCAAGCCTCGAACAGAAGTGGGTGGATTGGGCTAATAAGAATGATGCCTTCAACCGTAAGAGCAACGGTGAGCTCACCCTCACGCTGAGCAAGATCAACCTCATCGGCGACTCTGCCACCGCCAACAGCACGTTCCTCAGCAACTTGAAGACGGATGAGCGGGTGCGTGTGTTAGAGAAGGGCTCGGTGGTGAAGTATTTGGAGCTGACTCCCAACGAATATAAGTTCAACTGGAGCGAGGTGGAGTCGATTAAGGGTGTGCAGCGTGTCAAAAATGCTCTGTCGGGCATTGACCGCGTCTATCACCTGAAGAACGGTCAGGTGGCTCAGGGTCAGTATGCCGGCGAGAGCTATTCCACGCTGAGCCTCTACAACAGTTCGGGGGTCATCGAGACGTATAACATCGACGATGTGGTGCGCTATGAGTACATCCCCATCAACGAGAATCAGAGCATCTTCGAGCAGAGCGAACTGCTCGACGTGGTTTCGGTGAAGAACGGCGACCCCAAGCAGGGCATCATCGTGGAGCGTAACTTTACGCAAGATGCCAACTATTTGGTGTTGCAGTTGCCCGACAATGGCGGTCAGCAGGTGCTTAAGTTTGCCGATGTGGCTGGCTATAGCAAGGTGGTGAACCCCGCCTACAACCCCAAGTTCGACATCTTCTTGGCAGAGAACCAGGTGGTGATTAATCGCCAAAATCCCTATGTTGCCACCTACAGCAAAGAGGGGTCGCGCATCGTGATTGACAGCATCAACACGAGCTTCAGATTCCCCAAGCAGAAGGTTGCCACACGCATCGAGGTGGAGGTGGGCAATCCGCGCCGCCTGTCGATGGAGCGCTATATGATTGTCGGCGTTAAGTGTGTGGTGACGAAGACCCTCTTGATGCGCAAGGTGGTGACCTATTGCTTCAGCACCGATCTTTATGACATGGTGCGCTATAACCCCGTTGCCATCGAGACCAGTGCCAACAACACGACGAAGCTGACCTTCGATCTGCCCGGCGAGGGTATTTTCGCCCTCTACGATCAGCAGGCTAAGAAGGTGATGCCTTTCATCATTAAGTAAACTTCGCTAACCTCAATGGGATTAACTTTAATGGAGTTAACCCCATTGAGTGATTTCGCTAACTATAACAGAGCTAAGGAGGCTCTAAGCGCTATGAATATACGTGAAATAACCATAGGTCGCGACCGCCGGTGTGACATCTTTTTAGATGCCGCGTGTCAGTATGCCAGCAAGGTGCACGGCACGATATATTTCGACGGGAAAGTGTTGATGTTTAAAGATGTGAGTACCAACGGTACGTATATCAACAATGTGAAGGTGCACCACCGCGCCGTGCCCATCCGTCGTGGCGACACGATTATGTTGGCGGGGCAGTACCCGCTGAGTTGGCAGCAGATTGACCAGTTCTTCCCACCCTCTGACCGCACAATCGTCTCGCCCTCGTCAGCCTCAACGGTTGTCGATTTCGCCAAGCCGAACGTGGCTGTTGCCGAGCCGTCTGCCAATGCGCAGCCCGACCTGAGCAAGTGGAACTGGGGTGCCTTCTTGATGGGGTGGCTGTGGGGATTCTTTAACGGTTGCTGGTGGATATTCTTGGTAGAATTTGTGTTGTCATTTACCGGAATCGGACTCGTAGTGTTCCGTATTGTTGCCGGTGTGAAGGGCACACAATGGGCTTGGAATAACCGCAGCTGGAACAGCGTGGAGGACTTTGAACACACGCAACGCAACTGGACCGTTGCCGGTTTGTGCGTGTTCTGTTTCAGCATCATCGGCTCCCTGATATTTTTCCTTTTCTTTTTCACAGCACTCGAATCTGCCACGAAGTTCTGATCGTGCCCAATCGTTTAAAACGAACGTAGATCTATGGATTTGTTCATTAAGTCTACAGCGATACCCTTGCATGGTTATGCCATCTCGAAACAGGGCGGTCGCCCCGAGAATCAAGATGACATGGGCTATGCCGAGACCCCGTTGGGCTGCTTGCTCATCGTCTGCGATGGCATGGGCGGGGGTCCCGGCGGACGCACTGCCTCTTTTATCGTTAAGAATGAGATAGTGCGAACGCTGCAAGCATGCGCTTCTACTCAAGACCGCGACTTGGCTTTCCGCCAAGCCGCGGCTCATGCGCATCAAGCTCTCGAAGCCAAGATGAAGGAGACCCCTGAGTTGCAGGGCATGGGCTCTACGTTCGCCGCCATCTTGATCAACAAGGAGTCTGCCGTCATTGCTCATGCGGGCGACAGTCGCGTCTATCAGTTGCGTGGCAAGCGCTGTGTCTATCGCTCTATCGACCACTCGTTGGTGGCTGAGTTGGTGCAACACAAGGCGCTGACCGAGGAGCAGGCGCGCATTTCGCCGCAGTCTAACGTCATTACGCGCGGCTTGGGCAGCACCCAAAACCATGTGCCCGAGGTGGATGTGCGCCCCTATAAGCGCGGCGATAGGTTCGTCATCTGCACCGACGGTGTGTGGGGCAGCATGCCGCAACGCGACTTGCTGAGCCTGCTGACGCAACGCGCTGAGGTCGATGAGGTGTCGCGTCGCCTGTCTGAGAAAGTCGATGACCTCGGCTTTGCTGCCGGCGGCACGCACGACAATCACACCCTCATCATGGCTGAGGTGGAGCAGTCTTCTAGACTCAAGCCTCGGTGGCATAAGTGGGTGTTGGTGGGCGGCACGTCGGTGTTGGCGCTTTTGCTGCTGTTGTCTGCCGGGCTGTTAGTTTGGCGCTCCTGCACCTCTGCGCCGAGCCCCGACCAAGATGATGTGGAGGTGGCTGACAGCACCGAGTCGGAAGTGCCTGACGACCTCGATGAGGAGCTCGATGATGAGGATGCCGACGACGCTGCCCTCGGTGACACGGAGGCTTCAGATTCTTCTAATGCCCACTCCCCGAATTCGGTGCTAAGCGGCATCGCTACAGCCGAAGAGCAAAGCATTATTAACCGGGCACGTGCCATTCAAGACAGTATTATGCAGGCGAAGAAAGATAGCATCGAACAGGCGGATAGGCAGAAAGCAATTAAGCAGGCTGCTGCTGCCAAGAAGAATGTTAAACAGCCCGCCAAGACCAAGAAAAAGAAACCTCAGGTTAAGGTTTCAAAGAAGGGTGTAATGCAGTCAAAGAAAAGCTCCAAGACCGACACTCAGCAGCCTACTGCAACAAGCACCAAGACCGGCGGTTCGAAACACTGATGCAAGTTCAACGATTGGTGCATTTCAGTCTATAGGGACGAGCTCTAACCGGAGCGGCAAGAAACCCTAACTCATTCATCACGATACGATATGAAGAAATTTGTAACACTCTTACTGATTGTCCATTGCATGGCACTGCACGTCGCGGCACAGACCGCCGTGTGGCAGTTGCCGCCCACTAATTATGAGGCAATCAGCCGCCTCAACACCAACCTCTATCGGGTGGAGCACAATGGCAAGGTTGGTCTGATCCGTGCCGACGGTACGGTGGTCGCTGCGGTAGAGAATGATGACATTGGTCTCTTTTATGAGCACCTCGCACTCGTCACTCGCAACGACGGCACCGGCGAACGCGTGTCGGGTTGCCTTACGGACGACGGCAAATATTATAACTTCAGCGAGCGTTATTATACGCTTGCGGGTCAGAAGTTCTTCTCCGACGGGTTGCTGTCGGTGAGCGATGCCAACGGCAAGGTGGGCTACATCGACCTGCACGGCAACAAGGCATTGGGCTTCGATGGTAAGTACGATCGCATCAAGCCCTTTGTGGAGGGTCATGCTGCGGTGTTTAAAAACAAGAAGTATCATCTCATCGACAAGGCAGGCACGCTGACTCACTTCCAGTTTAAGGGGGTGGGGGAGGTCTATGGCGGCACCAATGTGCACCAAGGCTTGGCTTATGTGTGGGATGGCGACGGCAAGTTCTACTCCTTCGACGTGAACCAAGGCGACTATTGCCAAAAGGTGAAACTCGCCTCCGATAAGCCTACGTATGACTATCTTTATTGCTTCTCGATCGTCTCCGGTCGCAGCAAGACGGTACCCTTCCGACAGCTCAACACGTCGGGTACACCGGGACTCTCCGCCACGCAGTTCGACGGCGCTTGGGGCTATCGCTCGCCCGATAATCGGGTGGTGCTGCCCGGGCAGTTCGACGAAGCCGGGCAGTTTGAAGATGGCTATGCCGTCGTCACGCTGCAGGGACGCAAAGGCATATTGCGCTACATCGACGGCAACGGCTTCAGCGCGGCAGCTCCCGCGGGGACGGTGGACTTCTATGACGATGATGCCGTCACGTTGCGCTTCGACCTCAGCGTGCCTCAGGCATGGCAGGGCAAGGCGTTGCAGGTAGAGGTTCGCGATGCAGCCGGCACGCAGCTCACGTGCAGCAACGGCAGCGGCTTTTACACCTTCGCGGTTCATCCCAATGCCACCGCCAACCTCGACTACCAACTCACCATCCGCGGCGAGGGTCTTAAGCTCTACACTGCGGGTCTGAGCTACTCGGTTCAGCAGCATCACCATTGCCCCGTTTGCGGCAACGATTTGGAAGTCTGCCACGGCAAGCATGCCGACGAAACACGTAAAGCCGAAGAGCCCAAGTGCCCCACCTGCGGCTTGAAGATTTCAGAGTGTAAGTATCAGGGTGTGCACTAAGCC
>CAZBWT010000026.1:15551-17508 GCA_964495625.1 uncultured Prevotellaceae bacterium
AATACAAACATAGCGAACACAAACATCATTTAATACACCTAACAATATGAAAAAACTAATGTTTCTCTTTGTGGCATTACTCACTGTGATGCCGACATTTGCTCAGAGTGATGACGGCGATGACGATTTCGGCATCACAACCCGAGTCAAAAAGAACCAGTTCTTTATCGGTCCCAAGGCGGGAGCCACGTTCACCACGATGACCGACCCCGACGAGTGTAAGCTCTACGACTCGTTCGGCACCGGCTTCTCGGCGGGGCTTGCTCTGAAGGCGCGCTTCGGTCAGTCGTCTGAATACTCGCCTGCCGGCACGGGGCACTGGGGCGTGGGTTTGGAGCTCAAATACATGCGCAACACGGTTGCCACCGTCGGTATCGACGAGAGTGGCAAGGCGGATGCCGACCTCTCGGTCGACTACTTTGCCGTGCCTGTCTACCTCCAGTTCTACCCGCTCATCCGAGCTAACGGCACCAACACGTTCTATATTGAGTTGGGAGCTTCGTTTGGCGGAACGCTGAGCCGCAGTCCCGAGTCGTTGACGGTCAACAACCCGAGCGCGGAATACTCCCAAATCACCTACAACCTCGACACCGACGGCAGCACCCTCAAGGGCATGGACGTGCGCCCCTTGGTCGGCATTGGCTACACCATCCCCGGCACGTCTATCGACCTGAACGGACGCTACTACATCGGCACAACCGAGTTGGCAGGCAACTTCCCCTGCAAGATGAGCTCTGCCGAGATCTCCATCTCATGGCTCATCAACACCAAGAAGATGAGATTCTAATCCCCCTTGTTGTCATAACATAAACATTGATACATCATGAAAAAGATAATATTTGCAGCTCTATCATTGATGCTCGTTTTAGCCACATCGTGCACGAACGACGATATTGAGATTGAGACCGTTGCTCCGCTGCACAACCTAACGTGCCGCGTCAACACCCAACAGCTCTACGACACTTTCGACGTGACCTCCACGGTCAGCTCGCGTCTCAGAGACGACCTTTCGGTCGGCATCTACAGCTACCTCTACGATGCCGAAGGCAACCTCCTGAGCTCCGACTTTCAGAAGGTAGACGGCGCGCTCAACATCTCTACCGTTGAGTTCGGCGACCTCGTTGAGGGCAAATACACGTTGCTCACCATCGAGACATTGGTGAAGAAAGAAGACGGCGAGACCAGCTACTGGACTTTCGATAAGATGGAGAAGCTCTCCACCGCCCGCATCGTGCAAGAGAGTTCCATCGTGGCGGCTATGTATGCCTTGGGTGTGAAGACAACCTCCCTCACGCTTAAGGGCGACGAGTCGCTCACCATCGTGCCCGATGTCATTGGCTCGAAGGTGGTGGTTAGTTTCTACAACTTCGATAAGAGCGACTTCACCAATCTCACCTTTGGCACGCTCGACATCATAGATTGGTATAACCTCGACCCGACGTTGTCTCGTTCTGATAAATATTACACTGCAGAGACTGCCTCCAACATTTTCCACAGCCGTGGACGCATCTCGGTGAGCACCGATCTCACCACAGCCACGTTGTATTTGCTCGAGTCGAACATCTCATGGCAGTTCGGCTACCAGAACTCTGACGACGCATCCGGATCGAACACCTACCACTTCTATCGTAGAGATGAGGGAACAGCTACGCTCGAAGACGGCAAGATCTACTATGCCGGCTACGGCTACCTCAAGAACAGCGAGACCACCACAAGCTATTTCGGCGACAAAGCCGGCTATGACACCTGGTACAGCGAAGCTCAGGCTGACAATGCCAAGACAAACACCGGCACCGGCACGGGTACGGGTACAGGCACGGGCACAGGAACCGGTGGTTCAGGCAACACCACGACCGTAAATTACTTGCCTGAAGTTTGTCTCGATTGGGGCACTTCAATATCGGATATTCGTCAGAAGATGTCCGGCTACACGGTGAAGAACGACCTCTTCCTCAAT
>CAZBWT010000027.1:0-14583 GCA_964495625.1 uncultured Prevotellaceae bacterium
GTGGCTTGAACCTTGTGGTGGAGCAAGACGCACAAGGCAATGCCAGGACGCGCAAGCAGGTTCGTTGATTGTGAAACACTACACCAAACCACTTTAGGTTGTTTCATGCTGATTTTTTATATGGTCGGCGGTCGGTTCCGGGTTCGGAGCCGACCGCTTTTGTCATTTTAGGGCACCTTTTTCTTGGTGCATTAGTGGGCAACGGCTATCTTTGTCGATAGAAAATAACAGATAGTCGGTATAACTTGCCATGAAACGAATCCGCGTAACACCTTATCTCTTAGTCTTTTTCGTCCTCATATTACAGTCCTTCATCGCCACGGCGCAACCCTATTGCGAGGTGCGACATTACGACGAGTTCGACGGCTTGTCGCAACGTCTGGTGAAGCAAATCGTCGAGACCCCTGACGGACTGTTGTGGTTCGCCACGTGGAACGGCTTGAACCGTTACGACGGCTACCGCTTTGCGCAGGTGAAACCCGCTGCCGACGATGTGGCGCGCCGCTACTCTGCCCGTTTCGGCGATGTGCGCGTCACCGCCGACGGCAACCTATGGTGCAAGGTCGATGAGCGGGTGTTGCTCTTCGACACCCGCAGCTATCGCTTCAGCGCAGCCGATTCGCAACTTCAGGCTGCGGGCATGCCGATGCTGTCGCTTGGCAACCGTCAGAGCAGCGTGGTGAGTGAATGTCCCTACAGTCCGCTCATCTATGCCCATGCCGACACGTTGGGCGGCAGGTGGGCCATCACCAAAGGCGGCGACGTGTATTATGCCGCCCCCGCCGCCACAGAGTGGCAGGCGGTGACCCACATTGATGCGCCCGAGGGAACCCTCTTTTACGGCACCACCGACCGCCACGGGCGGGTGTGGCTGCGCAGCACGGTGGGAGCCTTCAGCCTCACCTTGGGCACGTGCCCCTACACCACACTCACCCCCGCATTGCCTTCGCGTGTGCGGCAGATGCACCGCGATGCCTCCGGGCGGCTGTGGCTGGCGGAGAGCGATGCCAACGTGGTGGTTTGTTATGAACCCACCGACACGCTGTTGCTGTCGCCCCTCTATCTGCAGCCCGACGGGGCACTGACGGCGCAATGCGCCCCCTTCGGTCATGCCGCCTATTCTTTCACCTCCGCCCCCGACGGCACCTTGTGGATTGGCACCAAGCCCGACGGACTGTTTCGGCTCACGCCGAAGGCTGTCGCCTGTGGCGACGGTTCGGCACCGATGTGCTACGACCTTTTGCAGCTGAGCAGCGATGCGGCTCAGCCTCACACCCTTTCGAGCAACAACATCTACGACCTGCGTTACGACGGCTACGGACGGCTTTGGGTTGCCACCCTTGGCGGCGGCATCGACTGCCTGCCTCAGCCCGCTGCGGCGCAGCCTCAAGTGGTGCGGTTTGGCGAGAATGCCGACTACCCTGCCGAGGCATTGCGCGTGCGCAAACTCTTGCTGATGGGCGACAGTCTGCTGTTGGCAGCCACCACCGGCGGACTCCTGACGGCGCCCCTGCCGCCCCCCGGCGCATTGACCGCCTTTCGCCCCCGGCTGCACGTCAGCGAACCTGAGCGTGCCGGCTCGTTGGGCTGTGTGGCGCTGATGGATGTGGCGGTTGCTGCCGACGGTCGCCTCTTTGTCGCCACCGAAAGTGACGGCATCAACGTGCTGTGTCACCGCCCCACGGTGGACGATGTGCCGTGGACGTTTCGCCGCATGGATGCTGAGGCAGACCGGATGCCTGACGTGGCTTTGGCTGTGGCGCTCGACGAGGCGGAACAGACGCTGCGTGTGGTGAGCAATAACATGGTCTATGCCGTGGCGCTCGCCACCGGCGAGGTGCGGAGCTACGGTCCCGACTACTGGCACCGCAAGCTGCGTTTTTGCGACGCGGCACCCCTGCCGCTGTCGGGCGGACGCTGGCTTTGCGGGGTGGAAGACGGTGCGGTGATACTCTCCCCCTCAATGCCGCAAGCTGCCGAGTCGGTGTTGCCACTGTGCTTCACCTCGGTGTCGATTGACACGCGCCCCGACTCGCTGCTCTCGTCGGTGTGTGACACGGTGGTGCTCAGTGCCACCGAGCGCGACGTGACGCTCAGCTTTGCCGTGCCCGGTGGGGGAGAGGTGCACTATGCCTCGCGTCTGGACGACGGGGCTTGGATGCAGTTAGGCGGTCAGCCCACGGTGACGCTGCTCAACCTCACCCCCGGCACGCACAGCTTGGAGGTGTGTGCCACGTGTCGCCCCGGTGCGCTGCGGCGCATGGTGATAGTGGTGACCCCTACGGTGTGGGAGACCCCCTTGGCGCGAGTGCTCTATGTGCTCTTTGCCCTCGCTGTGGTGGGTGGCTGTGCCTACACCGTTTGGTATGTGCGCACCCTGCGGCGCAAGCAGCGCAAAACGCTCGCGGCATATCTCAAGTTGCTCAATCAACCTCGCCCCACCGCCCCGGAGGCAGTGGCATTCACCCCGACCCCGGCGGCAGCATCGGTGCTCGCTGCCGAGTCGAAGCCTGAGGTGCGTTCCACCGTCGATGAGCTTTTCATCAAGCAGGTGGCGGAGTTCATTCACCAACACATCGGCAATGCCGACGTGAACATCGACGACCTTGCCGCCGCCACCGCCACCAGTCGCAGCGGCTTGAACCGCAAGATGAAGCATTTGTTTGGCATGTCGCCCGCCGAGTTCATTCGCGAGAGCCGCATCAGTCGTGCCGCCACACTGCTCACCTCCACCACGCTCACCATCTCGGAGATTGCGTGGGAGTGCGGATTTTCAGACCTTAACTATTTCGGCAAGTGTTTCAAGGCAAAGCATAAGGTTTCGCCCACAGCCTACAGGAATCAGCACCCCCGATGAGCGTGATGCTCGCCGGGGGGCATGGCGGGTTCACTCACAACAAGATTTTAGGAAAATGGAGCGCGGCGGTGCCCTCCGCCGATAGTTGTGCTGCCCGGCGAGCGTTGGGCGGGCAGCACGCGCAACACGTGTAGCTTGGCGAGAGGTGCGCTCCCCATCGCGCACCCGGTGTGGGGTGCGCGGTGTGTGTTCGCCGCCTGCCCACCATGTCGTGTCCCCTCATCGCTGCGCCTTCGGCACCCTGCGCCGACATGAGTCGGGGCGCGCAAAGCAAACGGCGGGTTATACACACATTGTGGCTGTCATTTCACAGCTGATAGTTACATTTGTAACACCTTAGCCCTGCAAAAACGCTTTAGCTCAAAATTCTCCAATATATTTTGTGGTTTTTCTTCAAAAAATCTTTTCTTTGCGCGCAAATGCTTTATCTTTGTGCACATTGAGAAAAACTACTCCCTGACAACGCACCCGCTGAGGGTGGCTTTCGAGAGCACACACTGACTTAACAATCATCCGAAATCAATGAAAATCATCATAAGTGGAGGCGGTACAGGAGGACATATTTTCCCCGCCATCGCTATTGCAGGAGCCATCAAAAAGGCTCGCCCCGAGGCTGACATCTTGTTTGTGGGCGCATTGGGACGCATGGAGATGGAACGTGTGCCGGCTGCCGGTTATCGCATCGTGGGTCTGCCCGTGCGCGGCTTCTTCCGCCCGCTCTATCACCCTAAGAATATCGGTGTCATCATCGACCTTTTGAAGAGTCAACGCTTGGCGCGTAAGACGTTGCGCGACTTCCGCCCCGATGTGGTGGTGGGCGTGGGCGGCTATGCCAGCGGTCCGACGCTGAATATGGCACACAAGATGGGCATACCTTGTGTGGTGCAGGAACAGAACTCTTATGCCGGCGTGACCAATAAGCTGCTCGCCGAGAAGGCGCAGGTGATTTGCGTGGCGTATGAGGGCATGGAGCGTTTCTTCCCCGCCGATAAAATCGTCTTGACCGGTAACCCGGTGCGCGAGGCGTTGCTCACCAACACGGAGACTCCCGCCGAGGCGCGCCGCCATTTGGGTTTGGACCCCGAGAAGCCTACGGTGCTCGTGATTGGTGGCAGCTTGGGTGCCCGCACGGTGAACGAGAGTATTGCCGCCGGCATAGACCGGCTGGAGCGGGCAGGCGTGCAGGTGCTGTGGCAGACGGGTAAGGTGTATGCCGACCACTGCCGTCAGGTGGCTGAGGCAAATGGCACTCGCTTGGTGCACCCCACCGCCTTCATTGCCGATATGGCTGAGGCTTATCGCGCCGCCGATGTGGTGATTTCGCGTGCCGGTGCCAGCTCTATCTCGGAGTTGTGTCTGTTGCAGAAGGCTGCCATCTTGGTGCCTTCGCCCAATGTTGCTGAAGATCACCAAACAAAGAATGCCCGCGCTTTGTCTGACCGCGACGCTGCGGTGTTTGTGGCAGATCGCGATGCCGCCGAGCATTTGGTGAGCGAGGCGCTGAACTTAGTGGCTGACGAGCCGCGCCGCAAGAGGCTCGAGGCGAACATTGCCCGCTTGGCACTGCACGACAGTGCCGACAAGATTGCCGAGCGCGTAATCGCCTTGGCGAAATAATTTGATCAGAAACTTTCATCATGAATTCATATACTGCTATATATTTTGTCGGAGCCGGTGGCATTGGCATGAGCGCGTTGGAGCGTTATTTTGCTGCCGAGGGCTACACGGTGGGCGGCTATGACCGCACTCCGTCGGCTCTGACCGATGCCCTCATCAGCGAGGGCATCCGCATCCACTATGAAGATAACATCGAGGCGGTGGACGCTTGTTTTAAGGACCCGCAGAAGACGTTGGTGGTTTACACCCCGGCCATCCCTGCCACGCATGGCGAGCTGAGCTATTTCCGCGCCAACGGCTTCAACATTATGAAGCGCGCCCAGGTGTTGGGACTGATTACCCGCACGAAGCGCGGACTGTGTGTGGCAGGTACGCACGGCAAGACGACTACGTCGAGCATGATTGCGCACTTGTTGAAGCAGAGCACGTCGAACGACTGTAGCGCCTTCTTGGGCGGCATCTTGAAGCCGTATGGCACAAACTTGATGCTGTCTGATAAGTCTGATTTGACGGTGATTGAGGCGGATGAGTTCGACCGCTCGTTCCACACGCTAAGCCCTTATATGGCGGTGATCACGTCGTGCGACCCCGACCACCTCGACATTTATGGCACGGAGGAGGCTTATCGCGAGAGCTTTGCCCACTTCACGTCGCTGATTCGTCCGGGGGGTGTGTTGTTGCTGCATAAGGGCGTGAAGGTGCAGCCCCGCCTGCAAGAGGGGGTGCGCTTGTTGACTTATGCGGTAGACGAGGCGGCAGATTTCTCTGCCGAGAACGTGCGCATCGGTGGCGGCACCATCCTCTTTGACCTGAGGGTGGCTCCCGGGGTGTTCCCCTCGCTGCCCGCCGGCGCTGTGTTGCGCGATATGGAACCGGGTGTGCCCGCCCCCATCAACGTGGATAATGCCACGGCAGCTTTGGCTATCTGCCTGTTGAATGGCTGTGAGGAGGAGGAGTTGCGCCGCGGCTTGAAGTCGTTTGGCGGTGCGTTGCGTCGCTTCGACTTCTATGTGAAGAATGATAAGTTGGTGCTGATGGACGATTATGCGCATCACCCCGACGAGATTAAGGCAAGCCTGCAGTCGGTGCGTCAGCTGTTCCCACATCGCCGCCTGACGGTGGTGTTCCAGCCGCACCTCTTTAGCCGCACGCGTGACTTGGCAGACGGTTTTGCCGAGGCTCTTTCGCTGCCGGACCGCACCGTGTTGTTGCCCATCTATCCCGCCCGCGAGTTGCCGATTGAGGGTGTTACGTCTGAGATGCTGTTGGCTAAGATGACCACCCCGCTGAAGGAGGTTTGCCCCAAGGAGCAGCTGATCGATCGCCTCAAGGCGCTGCAAGCCGAGGGGGAGATTGATGTGCTCGTCATGATGGGTGCCGGCGACATTGACCGCCTGGTGGTGCCGGTGCGCGATGCGTTGACGCATTAATCAGGCACATTATATTTATATAGAAACAATCAGATAAGAACAATGATAAAGCTCATACTCAAAATAGTGGCAAGCGTCCTGCTGATAGGATATCTGGTGGGTGCCGGCATGATGTATCACGCCGGGGCTGAGCCGATGCGCTACCGCGAGGTGAGCATTCACATCTGCGACACCGCAGAGTCTGCCTTTCTGCATCCGTCGGATATACGGCGGATGATGTCGCAGGCAGGCATCTCGGCGGTGGGCAAGAGCGTCAAGGAGTTTAATACGGACGAGCTGACGCAGCGCTTGGAGCAGAATAAGTTGGTGCGCCGTGCCGATTGCTATCACACACCCGACAGCATTTTGCGCATCGACATCTATCAGCGTCACCCCATTATGCGCGTCATCACTTCGCGCGGCAATAATTATTTCATTGACCGCGAGGGGAGTTTGATGCCGGTGCAGAATGATGCCCCCGCCATTCACCTGCCGTTGGCAACGGGCGAGGTGACCACCGATATGGCTCGCGGACCCCTCTATGAGTTCGCTAAGTTTTTGCAACACGACCGCTTTTGGCGTTGCGAGATCACCCAGATCAATGTGCGTGCCGATGGCGATGTGGAACTCATCCCGCGCGTGGGGCAGCACACAATCTTGCTCGGCTCGTTCGACAATTATGAGGCAAAGCTTCAGAAGTTGCTCACCTTCTACGACCGTGTGCCCCAACACCGCGGCTGGAACGCTTACCGCGTCATCAACCTTAAGTTTAAGGGTCAGGTGGTGGGCGAACGTAATGAGAAATGACACAAAACAGTATCAAACAGAAATAAACCATCAAGTAACTCGCAACCCGAGACTGATATGAATACACTTACCTGCGCTATTGAATTCGGTTCGTCGCACATCAATGCGATAGCTGCCCGCCGCGATGAGAACGGCAACGTGACGGTGCTCGCTGTGGAGAGTGAACCCTCGAACGGATGCGTCCGCCATGGATGCGTTCAGAATATTGAAGAGGCTGCCGCTAAGGTGAAAAGCCTCATCTTGAAGTTGGGCAACCGCCTGACGATGTCCTCTTCGACCCCCATCGCTATCGGCAAGGCTTATGTGGGCATTGCCGGCATCTCGATACACTCTATGTCTCACCACCCCTCAATGCATCTCGATGAGGGCGCTCGCGTCACCACCGACACGATTGAGTATCTGCGCGGCGAGAGCCGTAAGACGACGCTCGACGGTTATGACGTGTTGGGTGTGGAGACTTCTTATTATAAGCTCGACGACCAGGTGTGTCAGAATCCTCTTGACAAGACATGTTCGGAGATTACCGCCTACAACCAACTGATTGTGGCTCGCAGCTATCTGAAGCAGCATCTTCAGGCCACGATGGACCGCGCCGGCATTGAGGTGGCAGGCTACATCACGTTGCCCCTCTCTACCGCCGCCATCTTGACCGACTTGGAGCGTCAGCAGGGTTGCATCTTGGTGAACTTCGGCGCAGAGACAACCACGGTGTCAATCTATCACCCCACGTTGCAGCATTTGGCTGTGATTCCGTTGGGCGGTGACGTGGTGACGCGCGACATCATGGCTTACGGCTTGAGCCGCGAGAAGGCGGAGAACGCCAAGACGCGCTGGAGCTCGGCTTTCGGTTCGAACAGCGACCGCCCGTCGCCCATCGAACAGGAGGCTATCGGCATGGAGATTTCTACGCTCAACACCATCGTGCAGGCTCGTTATGAGGAGATTATCGCCAACATCAAGCACCAGATTGAGGTGACCCCCTTGGAGGGCGAGATCAATGGCGGCTTCATCATCACCGGCGATGCTTCTTATCAGAAGGGCTTGAGCACGATGCTTAGCCAGCAGCAGAATATGGCGGTGAAGACCCGCTCGTATACCAACATCATTGCCAGCGGTGCCGAGAAGCGTCCGCGTTATTCTTCGCTGTTGAGCATGATTACCCTCGCCACGGTGGACTGTGAGAAGCCGCGCCCCACGCAGCAGCCGGAGGCTCAGCCCGTGACCCGTCAGCCCGCAGCGCAGCCTGACGCTACTCAAGTAGCCGCCCCGTCGGTGCGCCCGGCTCAGACGGCATCGCAGCCCGCAGCTCAGCCTGCCGACCACTCTTATGAGCAGCAGAACCGTCAGCAGCCTCCCATCGTGGAGTCGTCGACTTCGGCTTATGACCGTCCGGCTCAGCCTACGGCGGGTCAAAGCTCTGAGACTCAGGAGCAGCCGAAGGAGGAGAAACCCTCTAAGACGTGGAAGAAGCACGCAATAGAATTCTTTAGCGACTTGTTCCGCCAGGAGGAGAACTAACCCGATTTACCCCAATAATCTTAAAACCCGCGGCGCAACTTGCGCCACCCAACGATATGGACGAAAATTTCTACTTAAATAACAACCAGCCAACCGAGGCTCAACCTACTCCCGACACCGAGGTTCAACCCGCCGCTCCCGAGGTGGCAACTGATGCTGCCGACTCGGCGAAGACCGACGACACGTTGGACTTCTCGTATGCCCCGACTGAGGAGAAGAACAGCGACATCATCATCAAGGTGATTGGTGTGGGCGGTGGCGGCGGCAACGCCGTGAGCCACATGTATCGTGAAGGCATTCACAACGTCTCGTTCCTCATTATTAATACCGACCGCCAGGCGCTGAAGAGCTCGCCCGTGCCTAACAAGTTGGAAATAGGCACCGGTCTGGGTGCCGGTGCGCGCCCCGAGGTGGCTTATCAGTATGCCTTGGAGAATATCGAGGATATCCGCAAGGCACTTAACGACGGCACCCAGATGGTGTTCATCACCGCCGGTATGGGTGGCGGCACCGGCACCGGTGCTTCGCCCGTGGTGGCGCAAGTGGCTAAGGAGATGGGGCTCTTGACCGTGGGCATCGTGACGATTCCGTTCGGCTTCGAGGGTAAGCGCAAGATCAAGATGGCGCTCGAGGGCGTGGAGAAGATTCGCAAATGGGTGGACGCGCTGCTCATCGTGAACAACGATCGCCTGACGAAGATCTACCCCGACCTTGAGTTCAGCAATGCCTTTAGCAAGGCTGATGACACGCTGACCGTGGCTGCCCGCAGCATCTCGGAGATCATCACGCTCGAGAGTTACATCAACCTCGACTTTGCCGACATCAAGAGTACACTTGAGAACAGTGGTGTGGCAATCATCAGCACCGGCTATGGCGAGGGTGAGAACCGTGTGACCACAGCCATCAACGACGCGATTAACTCGCCCCTCTTGATGGGTAACGAGATTCATGGCGCACAGCACATCCTCTTTAATCTCTGCTTTAGCGATGAGAGTCCGGTGACGATGCAGGAGGTGGGTGAGCTGAATAACTTCATCAGCGAGTTTAAGGATGAGAATATCGAAGTGATTTGGGGTGCCACTCACGACGACACGCTTGGCAGCAAGGTGAAGATGATTATGTTGGCGAGCGGTTTTAATATGGAGAACTCCGGCAAGCAGACTCCGACCAACGATCCGGCGCAAGCCGCACAGGCTCAGACTTCGGCTCAACCCGCAGCCACTCAGCCGCAGCAGCCCGCCTATGCTCAGCCCGCTCCGCAGCCTTTCGTGCAACGTTCTGAACCTGCGCAGCCCGGTTATGCGCAGCCTGCTCAGCCCGGTTATGCACAGCCGGTTCAGCCGCAGCAGCCCGTGGCTCAGCAGCAATATCAGCAGACGGTGGCACAACCGGTTCAGCCACAATATCAGCAGCCCGCCGCTGCTCAGCCGGTTTACACGCAAGCCGCCCCGCAGCCGGTGGCTCAGCCCGCCGCTCCGCAATATCAGCAGCCGGTGGCTCAGCAGCCCGTTCATACGCAATATCAGCAACCGGCTCAGCCTGCTTACTCGCAGCCAGCACAGCAGCCCGTGGCTCAGCCCGCCGCCCCGCAATATCAACAGCCGGTTCAGCCGCAGCAGCCCGTGGCTCAGCCACAATATCAGCAACCGGTGAACCAGCAGCCCGCTGAACCTGCTCAACCTGCCTACGCGCAACCCGCGCCGCAGCCGGTGCGCAGCACGTTGCCGCAGGAGCGTTCGATGTTCGACCAGCCTGCCCCTGCAGCCACTCCGGCTCCGGCTCCGCAGCCGACCGCTGCCATCAACAAGCAGCAGCAAGATGAGTATGAGCAGATTGGCAACTACTACGGCAACGAGATTGTCGATCAGTTCCGCACGCACTCGGCGCGTAATGCTTATTGCATCTTAGAAGATAATGAGCTCGACAACGAGGCTTTCATCTCGCGCCTTGAGCAGCTACCCGCGCATAATCGCCATCGCGAAGACTTGATAGCTCTGCGCGATAGCAAAGATAAATAACACCCCCTACGGAGGCAGACGCTAAAGAGTGTCTGCCTCTGTTCGTTTGTTACGAAACGTCCCATTTTAACGGCATTCTGCTACGAAACACCGAAATATTTTGGAAAAAAGTTGGCGAAACGAAAATGTTACGTATATTTGCAGCCGTGTTCAGCGAGTAAACTCAAACAAGTAAACCGGTGAATAGCACATTGTTTACTTGCACGCGTCTTTACACACGCTGTTGATGCACTCATTGTTTAACACACACACTGTTGATACATACGCTGCTATAATACGCTGTCAATACGCTTGTCAATGCAACTGTTGTAACACACTGTCGATAACACTGTCAATAAATACACTATCTATGCATACACCGTCACTACATATTACCATTATTATTGACAACATCATTTTGCTTCAGCAAGAGTGATGATGCAGGGTATATGGCATAGACAATGTTACAAAAGATAGAAAAGACCTTTCCCTACATCATCGTGGCGGAAGGTCTTTTTCAGTTTAATGCAAACACGCTATTAGTTGATGCGAACTTACTATTAGTTGATGCAATGTGCTATTAGTTAATGCAAACGTGCTATTAGATTAAAGCGAATGTGCTATTAGTTTAATGCAAACATTTGATCAGTTTAAGCAAACATACTAAAACTAAATATAAAAACACAGAAGAGATGAATACCTTATTCGACAAAATCTGGGATGCCCATGTGGTGAACATCATCGACGACGGACCGACACAGCTCTACATCGACCGTCTGTATTGTCACGAAGTAACCTCACCGCAGGCTTTCGCCGGACTGCGTGAGCGCGGCATCAAGTGCTTCCGCCCCGACCATATCGTCTGCATGCCGGATCACAACACTCCGACTCACGATCAAGATAAACCCATCGCCGACCCCGTATCGAAGACGCAGGTCGACACGTTGGCTAAGAACGCCGCAGACTTTGGTTTGACGCATTTCGGCATGATGAACCCGAAGAATGGTATCATCCACGTGGTAGGTCCCGAACGCGGACTCTCGTTGCCGGGCATGACCATCGTTTGCGGCGATTCGCACACCTCTACCCACGGCGCTATGGGTGCCGTTGCTTTCGGCATCGGCACTTCTGAGGTCGAGATGGTGATGGCTTCGCAGTGCATCCTTCAGTCTAAGCCGAAGTCTATGCGCATCAACATCGAGGGCACTTTGAAGCCCGGCGTGACTGCCAAAGACGTTGCGCTTTACCTCATGTCGCAGCTCACCACATCGGGTGCCACCGGCTACTTCGTGGAGTATGCCGGTCAGGTCGTGCGCGACCTCTCGATGGAGGGCAGACTCACCCTCTGCAACCTCTCGATTGAGATGGGTGCGCGCGGTGGTTTCGTTGCGCCTGACGAGAAGACCTTCGCTTACATCAAGGGTCGTGAATACGCTCCGCGTGAAGATGTCTTCTCGGGCGAGGATAAGAGCCTCTCTGATTGGGATAAGGCAGTGGCTTATTGGAAGACCCTCAAGAGCGGTGACGACGCTGTGTTTGACAAAGAACTCACCTTTAAGGCGGAAGACATCGAGCCTCGCATCACCTACGGCACCAACCCCGGCATGGGCATCGGCATCAGCGAAGCTGTGCCCACCATCGACACCATCGACGAGGCCGGTCGCCAGTCGTTCCTTAAGTCGCTCGACTATATGGGCTTCAAACCGGGCGAGAAATTGTTGGGCAAGACGGTAGACTACGTCTTCCTCGGCGCTTGTACCAATGGTCGCATTGAAGACTTCCGCGCCTTTGCTCAGCTCGTCAAGGGCAAGCAGAAGGCTGCCCACGTGACGGCATGGCTCGTGCCCGGTTCGTGGATGGTGAGCCAACAGATCAAAGACGAGGGTCTCGACAAAGTGTTAGAGGCTGCCGGCTTTGAGATCCGTCAGCCCGGTTGCTCGGCATGTCTGGCAATGAACGACGACAAGATCCCCGCCGGCAAGTTGGCTGTCTCAACCTCCAACCGTAACTTCGAGGGTCGTCAAGGTCCGGGTGCTCGCACCATCTTGGCAAGCCCGTTGGTGGCTGCCGCAGCGGCTGTCACCGGTGTCGTTACCGACCCGCGCACGCTGCTCTGAGACAACACAGTGAGTTACCCCACTAAATCGTTAAAGCTCTAACACGTCAGAACAATGAAACAGAAATTTAATATCATCACTTCTACCTGTGTGCCGCTCCCATTAGAGAACGTTGACACCGACCAGATCATCCCCGCCCGCTTCTTGAAGGCTACCACGCGTGAAGAGAAGTTCTTTGGCGACAACCTCTTCCGCGACTGGCGCTATCACCCCGACGGAACCCTCAACAAGGAGTTTGTGCTCAACGACCCCACCTACGGCGGCACTATTCTCGTGGCAGGCAAGAACTTCGGCAGCGGCAGTAGCCGCGAGCATGCTGCGTGGGCTATTGCCGGTTACGGCTTCCGCGTGGTCATCTCGAGCTTCTTTGCCGACATCCATAAGAACAACGAGCTGAACAACTTCGTGCTCCCCGTTGTTGTGACCGAGGACTTCCTCAGTGAGTTGTTCGCCTCTATCAAGGCAGATCCCAAGACCGAAGTCGAGGTGAACTTGCCCGAGCAGACCGTGACCAACAAAGCCACCGGTCGCAGCGAGCACTTCGAGATCAACGGCTACAAAAAATATTGCCTCATGAACGGCTACGACGACATCGACTACTTGCTGAGCAAGAAGGGCGACATCGAAGCCTATGAGCAGAAGAAGTGATTGACCCCCATAAAACATCGAACGAAACTGTGGTTGTGGAAATATTAGATACAACACTGCGCGACGGCGAACAAACCTCCGGTGTGGCATTTAGTGCTTTAGAGAAACTGTCGATAGCGCGCAAGCTGCTCGAAGAGGTGCACGTAGACCGCATCGAGGTGGCTTCGGCGCGCGTGTCGGCGGGCGAGTTTGAGTGTGTGTCGCGCGTGACGGCTTGGGCCGCCTCGGCGGGGCTGCTCGACCGCGTGGAGGTGCTCGGCTTTGTCGACAACGGCACCTCCATCGACTGGATTAAGCGAGCCGGCGGACGTGTCATCAACCTACTCGCCAAAGGCTCGCTGAAGCACTGCCGCGAGCAGCTGCGCAAGGAGCCCGAAGAACATTGGGCTGACGTGCGTCGCAACGTGTTGATGGCGCAAGAGCAGGGCATTGCCGTGAACCTCTATCTCGAAGACTGGTCGAACGGCATGCTCCATTCGCCCGACTATGTGCTCCACATGGTCGATGCGCTCAAAGACCTCCCCATCTGCCGCTTCATGCTGCCCGACACGTTGGGCATCCTCTGCCCGCAAGAAACGCGTCGCATCTGTCGCCTCATGACCGAGCGATACCCCGACCTGCACTTCGACTTCCATGCCCACAACGACTATGACTTAGCCGTGGCGAACGTGCTCGAGGCTGCCGAGGCGGGCTTCACGGGTGTGCACTGCACCGTCAACGGTTTGGGTGAGCGAGCCGGTAATGCCGCCTTGGCGAGTGTTGTGGCGGTGTTGCACGACCAGGCTAACATTCGCACCAACGTCAACGAAGAGAGCTTCAATGTGATTAGCCGCATGGTGGAGTCGTACTCCGGCATCCATTGCGCCGCCAATGCCCCCATCGTGGGCGAGAACGTCTTCACCCAGTGCGCCGGTGTGCATGCCGACGGTGACAAGAAGAACAAGCTCTATTACAACGCCTTGCTGCCCGAGCGCTTCGGTCGCACCCGTGAGTATGCCTTAGGCAAGATGTCTGGCAAAGCCAACATTGAGCGCAATCTCGAGCTGCTCGGAATGCACTTAGATGACGCAGCTATGCGCAAAGTGACGCAGCGCATCAACGAGTTGGGTGATAAGAAAGAGATTGTGACCATCGAAGACCTGCCATACATCATCAGCGATGTCTTGAAACACGATGCCCCGAGCGACCGCGTGAAGCTCGTGAGCTATATGGTCTCGACCGCCTTCGGGCTGAAACCCATGGCATGTGTCAAGATTGAGGTCAATGGTCAGGCATTCGAAGAGAATGCCTCGGGCGACGGACAGTTTGATGCCTTTGTGCGTGCCGTGCGCCACATCTATCGCAACAACCTAAAGCGCAGCTTCCCCTGGTTGACCAACTACGCGGTGACGATTCCCCCGGGCGGTCGCACCGATGCCTTGGTGCAAACCGCCATCACCTGGAACTTCGACGAGAAAGTCTACCGCACGCGCGGACTCGATGCTGACCAAACCGAGGCTGCCATCAAGGCAACCATCAAGATGCTCAACCTCATTGAGAGCGAGTATGAGGCAGTCGAAGTCGCCACTCCGGTTTAACATGCCGATAAAACCACACAGATTAGATTAACACAC
>CAZBWT010000027.1:14683-17310 GCA_964495625.1 uncultured Prevotellaceae bacterium
CACACAGATTAGATTAACACACTAACAAATTAAAGAAAATACGATGAAACTGAAATTAGCCGTACTTCCGGGCGACGGTATCGGACCGGAGATTATGGAACAAGGCGTAGCCGTGATGAAGGCTGTATGCGCCAAGTTCGGACACGAATTAAGCTACGAATATGCCATCTGTGGTGCAGATGCCATCGATAAGGTGGGCGACCCGTTCCCCGAAGACACCTTCCAGAAGTGTATGGCTGCCGATGCCGTGCTCTTTGCCTCGGTGGGCGACCCCAAGTTCGACAACAACCCCACAGCCAAGGTGCGTCCCGAGCAGGGCTTGCTGGCCATGCGCAAGAAGTTAGGACTTTTTGCCAACGTTCGTCCCGTTGAAACCTTCGACTGCCTCATCCACAAGTCGCCGCTCAAAGACGAGCTTGTGCGTGGTGCCGACTTCATCTGCATCCGCGAGCTTACCGGCGGTATGTATTTCGGCGAGAAATACCAAGACAACGACAAGGCCTACGACACCAACTACTACTCACGTCCCGAAATCGAACGCATCCTCAAGGTCGGTTTTGAATATGCCATGAAGCGTCGCAAGCACCTCACCGTGGTCGATAAAGCCAACGTCTTGGCATCGAGCCGTCTGTGGCGCCAGATAGCACAAGAGATGGCTCCCCAATATCCCGAGGTGACCACCGACTATATGTATGTAGACAATGCAGCCATGCGCATGATACAAGACCCGCGCTTCTTCGACGTGATGGTCACCGAGAACACCTTTGGTGACATCCTCACCGACGAAGGCTCATGCATCACCGGCTCTATGGGCTTGCTCCCCTCGGCTTCAACCGGCGAGCACACCCCGGTGTTCGAGCCCATCCACGGCAGCTGGCCCCAAGCTAAGGGCTTGAACATTGCCAACCCCTTGGCTCAGATACTTTCGTGCGCCATGCTCTTCGAGTACTTCGACCTCAAGGCAGAAGGCTCGTTGATTCGCGAAGCCGTCAATGCCTCGCTCGACGCTCAGGTGCGCACCGGCGACATTGCCGTCGAGGGTCAGAAGAAATACTCTACCACCGAAGTCGGCGCGTGGATTGTAGATTACATCAACAAGAAGTAATCCCCTCCTCCCCACAGTCAGGTTTCCCCATAGCGACCACTCAGACCCCCGCCCCACACATCGGGGCGGGGGAGGAGTGGTCGCTTCTTTGTACGTAACCGCGACGACGACGCTGGCAACCGTGGTGACAATGTGCCGTTTACCCACTTTTGACGACCAAAACCAATCAGTCTCATTTTTTCTCCCTATCTTTGTGGCGGAATAGCATCGACGCTGTAAGAGCGGCGGCTGTTCTGCCATAAGGCAAATATTTTCAAACCCAATCTATCATACATGGTTTCAGTAGATGCACTGACAGTAGAGTTTGGCGGGACGACCCTTTTCAAAGACGTTTCGTTTGTGATTAACCCCAAAGACCGCATCGCCTTGATGGGCAAGAACGGAGCCGGCAAGAGCACCTTGCTCAAGATACTTGCCGGTGTGCGTCAACCCACGCGCGGATCCGTGTCGGTGCCCAAAGACTGCACCATCTGCTACCTGCCCCAGCACCTTATGACCGAAGACGGTCGCACCGTCTTTGAAGAAGCCTCGCAAGCATTTGCCCACCTCAAGGCGATGGAGCAAGAAATCGAAGCCATGAACCAAGAGTTAGCCACACGCACCGACTACGAGAGCGACAGCTACATGGCGCTCATCGAGAAGGTGACCACAGTGAGCGAGAAGTTCTATGCCATCGACATGACGCACTTCGAAGAAGATGTAGAAAAGGCATTGCTCGGTCTCGGCTTTGTACGCAGCGACTTCAACCGTCCCACCTCAGAGTTTAGCGGCGGTTGGCGCATGCGCATCGAGTTGGCTAAGCTGCTGTTGCAGAACCCTGACGTGTTGCTGCTCGACGAACCCACCAACCACCTCGACATCGAGTCAATCGGATGGCTTGAAGACTTCATCATCAACAGCCCCATGGCAGTGGTTGTCATCAGCCACGACCGCAAGTTTGTTGACACCATCACCACCCGCACCATCGAGGTGACCTTAGGTCGCATCTACGACTACAAAGCCAAATACAGCCACTATCTTGAGCTGCGCAAAGAGCGTCGCGAACAACAGCAGAAGCAATATGACGACCAACAGAAGCAGATTGCCGATGCCAAAGACTTCATTGAGCGCTTCAAGGGCACCTATTCGAAGACCTTCCAGGTGCAGAGCAAGGTGAAATGGCTCGAAAAGCTCGAGCTTGTCGAGGTTGATGAAGAAGACACCTCCGCCTTGCGCCTCAAGTTCCCGCCCTCGCCCCGCAGCGGCAACTACCCCGTCATTTGTGAAGGGGTAGGCAAGAGCTACGACGGGCACAACGTCTTTCACGATGCCACCTTCACCATCGAACGTGGCGAGAAGGTAGCCTTTGTGGGCAAGAACGGCGAAGGTAAATCCACCATGGTCAAAGCCATCATGCAAGAGATTGACCACGACGGCACACTCACCTTGGGGCATAACGTCCAGATAGGCTACTTCGCCCAAAACAGCGCCTCGCTGCTCAACGAAGAGCTGACCGTCTACCAAACCATCGACGACATTGCCG
>CAZBWT010000028.1:0-10666 GCA_964495625.1 uncultured Prevotellaceae bacterium
TGATGCCCTTTACACAATCTTTGAAACTTATTGATAATCGTAATAATCCGTATTAATTCCCCTATAGATTACTTGTTATCGATATTCCCTTATTAATCATTCGTTATTGATAACCCTTGGTTATGTTATTGATAGCCTTGGTTATGTTATTGATAGACCTGGTTACGTTATTTGATAGCCTTTGGTTCTGTTATTATAACTTTTGGTTATTCAAACAAAAATACTCCCAACGCTGAGGTTCGGCTATACACCGCTTCAACGTTGGGAGTTTGCATTTCATTTAATGCGGCAGCTCAAGAGCTGATGCCCTTCGAGCGAAGCCGTAATCAGGTCATTCTCTGCCACACGCCCCACACCTGCTGGGGTTCCGGTGAAGATAAGGTCGCCCGTCTTCAGCATGAAATACTTGCTGGCATAGGCAATGATCTTGTCTACCGAGTGGAGCATCTCGGCGGTGTGACCCTGTTGGCGCGTCTCGCCGTTAAGCTGCATCTCGAAGTGAAGGTCTTGCACCGGTTTGCCCAACTCCTCTAACTTCACGAAGTTGCCCACCACTGCAGAGTTGTCGAATGCCTTACACAGCTCCCAGGGCAAGCCCTTGCTGCGCAGGTCGCGCTGCAAATCGCGAGCCGTGAAGTCGAGACCCACAGTCACCTCTTGATAATAGCGGTGCGCGAAACGTTCGGGTATGCAGCGCCCCAAGCGGCAGATGCGCACCACGAGTTCGGTCTCATATTCCACCTGCGACGAAAACTCGGGGATGAAGAAAGGCCATCCCTCCTTCTGTAGTGCCGAGTCCGGTTTCATGAAGAGCACCGGGTCGGACGGTGTTGTCTTTTCGTTGAGTTCTTGATTGTGCAAGGCATAATTCATGCCCACGCAGATTATTTTCATAAGCGGTTTGGCTAAAGTGAGTAGTGTTACTTTCTGCCGAAGTCGGCGGGGATTTCGCCCCACAACTTCGTCTCCCATTTATAGATAGGCACCCGCGCGTGGTGCGTGCGTAGCCACGATTCGGCGCGGCGAATCAAATCGAACAAGGCGCGGTTGCGCTCGTTGCATTCAAGCTTAGTGCGGCAGATGCCCACCGATATCCACTTCTGTGCGTTCACGCTGTCAGAATAGATAGGCAGGTGAGTGCCCTGTTTCTCTTGCAATGCCAGGCAGTGCACAATGGCTAAGAACTCGCCAATGTTGTTGGTGCCCTCCATCGGTCCGAAGTGGAACAACTCCTGCCCGGTGCGCACATACACGCCGCGATACTCCATCGGTCCCGGGTTGCCGCTGCAGGCGGCATCCACGGCAATGCTATCTAAAATATAAGGTGTTTGCGCCGGTTGCTCGCGATGCAGCTCAATGCTGCGCCCCTCGCGGTTCATCTTACGCACCTGCTGTGCCACCTCGGCTATCAAGCCGTCTTTGTCATAACCGTTGCGGAATGCCTCCACCGCCTCCTCCTTCGTCTTGAAGCTGCGGTAAGAGGCATTCGGGTAGCCCTCGACCTGTATCTGAGCCTCCTCCCAGGAGTCGTAGACCCCGGGGGCAGCGCCCACCCATATCACATAATATTTTGATGAAGCCATAGTGGTTTACTTCTTGCGTATAGTGACCAACGTAGCGCCGAACCCATACTGGCGGAAGCTGGCATCCTGCCACTGGCAACCGGCATAATGAGCCTTCAGTTCGTCAATCAGAGCCTTGCGCAGCACCCCTTCGCCCTTACCGTGAATAAAGACAATCTTCTTACCGCTACAGTTGCGATAAGCCTCCATCGTCTTGCGGAAGGTGTCGAGCTGATAGCGCAGCATGTCGCCATTCTCCATGCCGGCGGTGGTGTCGAGCAGCGCATTGATGTGCAGGTCCACCTCCAGGCAACCGTTCTTCTCGACCACGGGCTGCACCTTAGGCTTATGTTCGCCTTGCGTAGCCTTCACCTTTTCGCGGATGCCGCGGCTGATAGCCTCCTCGTCGAGGCGCATGGGCAGGTATGGGCGACCGTCGCGCACCAAAGGCTGCATCAAGGCATCCTGCTCAAAGAAGTCGTTTTCGACAAACGAGTGCAACTTCAAGAAGCGGTTGGTGTTGAGATTGATGTCAACATGCATCGGGCTTTGCGGCTCGAACGGTTTGTCGCGCTTAAAGGCCACGAGCTGCGTAGAGCAGTGGTCCAACTGCTCCAACTTATTACGCTCTATGCAGAACAGCTGAATCTTAGTGTTCGGTTCCACCACACCGGCATAGCGACACTCCATGCGCTCTTCGCCCGTAGCTGCCGGTTGCAGCAGGGTGAAGAACACCCAGTAATTGCTATCGTTCACGAAATAAGCATAGAACTTGCTGTTTTGCAAGCTGCGGTCGTCGGCGGGAATGAAGCCTAAGTAGAGGTTCAGCACGTCACCGTCCTTACGTTCGGGGGTACGCACCGGTTTACGCAGCTCCTTCAGCTGCTCCAAGGTGGGCACGGTGGGCTTCTCCTCGGTCGGTTTAGCGCTCGGCACTCTGCCGGCGGCGCGGTCGTCATCCTTATCGTTGACCACCACGCATTGGTTTACCATCGTGGGAATCTCGAAGCCGTCTTCGTCTTCCACCATCACCAAGTCTTTGCCGCTGAAGCGGCGCACAATGCCGCCTCCTTTGCTGTCGAGGAAGCGTACCTTATCACCGATCTTTATCATGTGTGTGTCTCTAATCAACTAAATTAATTACAAAATACTAAGACCAATTAATCAACAGAACCGCTCCCTAAAACAACAGCTGCCCCGCCGGGGGCAGTGCGCGAAGGGAGGTGCTCAGAAAAGCTTAATCACGTTGAGGTAGATCACCAACGCCGGCGTAGCCATCAGCAAGCTGTCGAAGCGATCCCACAAGCCACCGTGACCGGGCAATATCGTTCCGGAGTCTTTCACACCCACCGAACGCTTCACAAACGACTCAATCAAGTCGCCGAACGTCGAGAAGATAGCCACCACGATGCCCATGCCGATCCACTCTAACGTGGAGAGGCGGATGCCGTCGTGCACATTGATGTGGATGAAGTTCCAGAACGTGTCATACGACAGCCCCCAACCCAATAAGATGCAAAACAAGATGCCGCCATAGACACCTTCCCAACTCTTCTTGGGTGAGATGCGCGGAAAGAGCTTATGTTTGCCAAAGGTCATGCCCGTCAGATAGGCTCCCGTGTCGTAGATCCAGATGAACATAAACAGAGCCAAGAGGAAGATGGGGGAGTAGTCTTCGGGCGAATTGACTGTGAACGTCACCGTGTGGAACGCCACGATGTTAAGCATTGAGATAGGCATGGCGATATAAACCAACCCGATGATGACATAAGCCAATTCGCGTATCGGATTGCTGCGTTTGCTATAGAGCAGCGAGATGAACAACGTCATCATATATGCCAAGAAATAGAGATAGATGGTGTCGCGCGTGTGGTGGGAGCTCGTCAGGAATGTGCTGGCGAAGAGCAGCATGCCGCCCGTGCAATGCACCAAACGGGTGATGTGCACCTCCTTCGACACATTAATCAGCGTATAGAATTCAAACAGCACGCCGGCTGTTAAGATGCAGAAGATTGTCAAAAACGCATAAGGCGACCACAAGATAGCGGCTACGATGGCGGCTACAACACCAATGCCGGTGATGGTGCGCAATAACATATTTTTCATGAGATGACTAACTGATAAAATGACATTGAATAAAAATACATTGCTTGAATGAACATTGCTTAAATGAACATTAAACGAATGAACATCGATTGTGTATGTGTTGTACTTAAAGTTAATTCGCTAACACGGATTGTAAACCGTTGGTTCATGCTAAAGCCCTGCTCGGGTCGAGACCGGAGCGGGGCTTCAGTAACTGTGGTTGATTATTGCTCGGGCACAGCGTCGGCAGTCGGGGCTTCTTGAGCCACCTCTGTCTTGGCACCAGTGGGCACTTCCGTCTTGGTGTCAGTGGGTGCTTCCGGAGCTTTCACCGTCTTATCGTCGGCGGGGGCGGGTTGATCTTGCATCAATTCGTCCGACCGCGAAGCCCAGGGACGGGATCCGAAGATATGCTCCACGTCTTCGGTGAAAATCACCTCACGCTCGGTCAGCACATTGGTCAGCTGCTTGTGCCCCTCGGCATAAAGCTGCAACAAATTCTTGGCGCGCTCATACTGCTCGGCAATCATTGCGCTAATCTCCTGGTCGATAATCTTAGCGCGATCTTCGCTATAAGGCTTGCTGAAGCCATAGTCTTGCCCCGTGCTGTCATAATAACAGATGTTGGGCAGGTTATTGCTCATGCCGTAGTACACCACCATGGCATACGCCTGCTTCGTCACGCGTTCCAAGTCGTTGGCAGCGCCGCTTGAGATGCGACCCAAGAACAGCTCTTCGGCAGCGCGACCGCCCAAGGTGGCGCACATCTCGTCGAGCATCTGCTCCTTGGTGGTAATCTGTCGTTCCTCGGGCATATACCACGCAGCGCCCAAAGCCTTGCCGCGCGGCACAATCGTCACCTTCACCAAGGGCGAAGCATACTGCAAGTGCCAGCTCAGTGTGGCGTGACCTGCCTCGTGCACGGCAATCGCGTTCTTCTCCTCGCGGGTCATCACCTTGCTCTTCTTCTCCAAGCCGCCGATGATGCGATCCACTGCGTCGTTGAAGTCTTGCTTTTCCACCTGCGTCTTGCCGCGGCGAGCGGCTATCAGAGCTGCCTCATTACAAACGTTGGCAATGTCGGCACCGGAGAAGCCCGGAGTTTGGCGAGCCAAGAGCTTCACATCGACATTCGGGTCGAGATGCAAGGGGCGGAGGTGAACGTTGAAAATCTCCACGCGGTCGTTCAGCTCGGGCAGGTCTACATGTATCTGACGGTCAAAGCGACCTGCACGCAGCAGGGCTTTATCCAATATATCGGCGCGGTTGGTAGCCGCCAAAATAATCACACCGCTGTTGGTGCCGAAACCGTCCATCTCGGTCAGCAACTGGTTGAGCGTATTCTCACGCTCGTCATTCGAGCCCATATTGGGGTTCTTGCCACGGGCGCGCCCCACGGCATCAATCTCGTCAATGAAGATGATGCACGGAGCCTTCTCCTTGGCCTGGCGGAAGAGGTCGCGCACACGGCTGGCACCCACGCCCACAAACATCTCTACGAAGTCCGAACCGGACATTGAGAAGAAGGGCACATCGGCTTCGCCTGCCACAGCTTTGGCGAGAAGGGTCTTACCCGTGCCGGGAGGGCCTACCAACAGGGCACCCTTCGGGATCTTACCGCCCAAGTTGGTGAACTTCTGCGGGTTCTTCAAGAACTCCACAATCTCTTGCACCTCTTGTTTTGCTTCCGACAAACCTGCCACGTCTTTAAATGTAACGTTCACGCGGTTATCCTTCTCATACACCTGAGCCTTCGACTTGCCCACCGAGAAGATGCCTCCACCCATGCCGCCGGGACCACCCATGCGGCGGAAGATGAAGAACCAGAATACCAACAAAATCAGCAGGGGCGAGCCGAAGCTCCAAAACATATCCCACAGGTTGCTGCTCTTCTCATAGCGCACGTCGGCATTGAAGCTGCTGTCGGGCTCCGACTTCCAGCGTTCCACGTCGTCGGCAAACTTATCTGCCGAGGGGATGCTTGTCTCGATGGTGAGCGATCTTCCCTCGCTCTTTGCCTTCTCGTAGAGCGTCTTCAGCCCCTTCATATTCTCTGACTCGGGAGCCTTGGTGAGGGTAGCCTCCACCTGATCTTTGTTGGTGTAGACCACCATCTTCGAGAAGTCGCCCTCTTGCGCCATGCGGGCAAAGTCGGAATAGCCCACCTCGCGGCTTGCGTCGCCCGACGAGAATAGGTAGATGCCGAACAAAGCGATGGCGATGAGGGAGTATAGCCAATAAAAGTTGAAGCGGAAGCCACCGCGGTTATCCGAACCGTTGTCGTTCTTATTGCCCTGTGGCTTATTATTGCTGCCGAAGGTGTTCTGCGGCTTGCTCTTCATGTCTTTATTATAACTCATTGTGTGTTCAGTGTGCGTTAAAAAAGTCCGTTTTAATGTGCGCGTTTAAGTGTGTGGTTAAAGCGCAACTTAAAACGTCAATTTATACATTGTTCTTGTTGGTTGTCGTTCTTTTTATCCGTTGCCGTTTTTTTCGCGTTATGCGTTGTCTTCGACGGCGGTCAGCTGAGCGTCGGCCCACAGATTTTCGAGGTTATAAAATGCGCGCGTTTCGGGCTGGAACACGTGCACCAACACGTGCCCATAGTCAATCGCCACCCACTGACGGCTTTGCAAGCCCACCGTGCCGAGCGAGCGCACATCATATTTTTCCTTGAGGTAATCCATAACACCGTCGGCGATGCCATAGACGTGAGTGGCAGACGTGCCCTCACATATCACGAAATAAGAGAAAGCAGCCTCTTCAATCTCGCTCATATCCACCACGCGGATGTTGCGAGCCTTGGTTTCTTGCAGTCCCTCTACGATTGATTCTACTAATTTATCGTTCATATCGCGGCAAATATACTCACTTTTTTTCATTTTAACAGCCTACGCTGCAAAATAGAAAACAGAATTGTGCTTTTTCGACCACTCTTTATAATTTTTAGAGAACGACATCCGCATTTCTCTTTCAATTTTTTGCCAACCAATCTAAAAACGGCTATCTTTGCGCAAACTTTAAGCGACCTTTTCTTCATGCTTGCAGCTTCGTTAAGCGTGCTTAATCGATGTTAGGCGGCAGATAAGGTTGATGTCAAACATACAAATCTTTAAATTTAACACAAGCACAATGGAAGTTAGAGGACGTATTATCCAGGTCCTGCCCTTAGCATCCGGCACAAGCAAGTCGGGAAATGCCTGGAAGAAGCAAGAATATGTATTAGAGACGAACGATCAGTATCCCCGCAAGGTCTGCTTCAATCTCTTTGGCGATCGCGTTGATCAGTATCCCGTACAGGTAGGCGAAGACGTAGTGGTAAGCTTCGACCTCGAGAGTCGTGAGTTCAACGGACGTTGGTACACCGACGTGCGTGCTTGGAAGATTGAGAAGGCTGATGCCGTTCCGCAGGCACCCGTCTATGGCGACCCCTCGCAGCAGGCTCCGTTTGGTGCAGGTGCTCAGCCTCAGTATGTTGCTCCGGCTCCCGCCACTCCGCAGTTTAACGCTGCTCCGAGTGCCACAGACGACCTTCCGTTCTGATTGCTCTCGGCAAGCTGACAGTCTGAGAAGCCTTCTCAGCCGAAATATAATCAGTCAAACAAAAATAGACTTGACGCTGGTCTCAGCTGTCAAGTCTATTTTTTTGTTTAGTTCGGTCGATTTGACTCTAATTAATGCCAAAACAGATAGCTGACGCTGATGGCGGCGATGATGCCGATGAGGTCTGCCAACAAACCGTAGGTGGCGGCATAGCGAATCTTGGAGATGTTCACGCTGCCGAAGTAGACGGCGAGGACGTACATCGTGGTGTCGGTAGACCCTTGAATCGTCGAGGCGACGTGCCCCACAAACGAGTCTACACCATAAGTCTGAAACACGTCGAGCATCATGGCGCGCGCGCCGGAGCCATTCAGCGGCTTGAGCATGGCGGTGGGCAAGGCGGGCACAAAGTCGGTGTTCAGCCCCATGTGGGCAAACGCCCAACCCAAACAGTCGGTGATGTAGTCTAACGCACCACACTCGCGAAACACGCTGATGCCAACAAACATGGCTATCTGATATGGAATGATGGTGACCACCGTCTGGAAGCCCTCTTTAGCCCCCTCCACGAACGTGCTGAACAAGGGGAGCCGCTTGCGGATGCCCACACCGAGGAAGAGCATAATCACCCCAAACAACAACACGTTGGCGATGACGGTGGAGTAGAGCGTCAGTTGCTCCTGCGAGAGCTGTGAAAAGAAATAAGCCATGCCGCCCACCACCAAGATAGCGCCGCCCAACGTGCCGATGATGACCTTGTCGAACAACTTGACGCGCTGACGCAGACAGCACAACAGCAAGCCCGCCAACGACGAGCAAAACGTGGCAATGAGCAGCGGCAAGAAGATGTCGCTCGGGTTGGCGGCACCAAACTGCGAGCGATACATCATGATGCTGATGGGGATGATGGTCAGCCCCGACGTGTTGAGCACCAAAAACATAATCATCGCGTCGGTGGCTGTGTCTTTCTTGGGGTTCAGCTCTTGCAGCTCCTTCATCGCCTTCAGTCCCATAGGGGTGGCGGCGTTATCCAGACCGAGCATATTGGCAGAGACATTCATCAAGATGCTGCCTGCCGCAGGGTGTCCGGCGGGGATGCCGGGAAAGATGCGTGAAAACAGCGGGTGAATGAGCCTTGAGAACAGGGCGATGACACCCCCTTTCTCGCCAATCTTCATCAGTCCGAGCCAAAAAGAGAGCACACCGGTAAGCCCGAGGCAGATTTCAAAAGCCGTCTTCGACGACGAGAAAGTGGTGTTCATCAAACGACTCCAAATCTCGATGTCGCCGCCCACGGTCGAGACCAACAGAGCGGTGATGAAAGCCACGGCAAAGAAGCCGAACCAGATGTAGTTGAGAATCACGTTGCGAGTTTATGTGAGGGGGTTATAAGAGAAGAGTCGGGTGTGGCATTTGCCGCCCCCGACGCAAGATTATTTCGTAGCCTTCTTCAAGCCTTCAATCACGGCAGTGTCAAAGCCGCGTGCCGCCATCTCGTTGAGCCCTTTGATGGTCACTCCGCCGGGGGTGCACACCTTATAGATTTCGGTGTCGGGCATCGAGTCGTTGGCTTTCAGCAGCTCCACAGCGCCGAGCAGCGTTTGGCACACCATGTCACGTGCCGTCTTGGGGTAGAAGCCCAATTCGATGGCACCCTGCATGGCGGCCTTAACATATTGCAACGCATAGGCAATGCCGCACGAAGTCACAGCCGTGCCGGCACCCATCAGGCGTTCCTCGGTCAAAACGCTGCTGCCAAGCAGGTCAAAGATATGCTTCACCAAGTCGATCTGTTCGGCAGAAGCGCCCGACTCGGCTATCAGCGTAATGCTTTGGCGAATGGCAATGGCGGTGTTGGGTATCACGCGAAACAGCGCTGCCCACTCGCCATACATCTCGCGCAGTTCGGCAAACGACACGCCGGCAGCCACCGATATCAAAATCAAGCCCTTTTGTTTGAGGTGTGGACGTATCTCGTCAGCCACCATCTTCATCAGCCAGGGCTTCACGGCGAGCACCACGATGTCGGCACCCTCTACGGCTGCGGCATTGTCGAGTGTTGTATGCAGGTTGCCGTTGAAAGCCTTCAGCTTGCCAAGCGTAGCTTCGGTGTGCGCCGTTACGGTGATGTCTTCCGGTCGAAACAAACCTGTCGTGGCTAAGCCGCGAGCAATGGCACCGCCCATATTGCCGGCACCGATGATTGTGATTTTCATAACTATTATTGTAATTAGAAGAAATGCTTCATTTTTTTTGTGTGGGGCGCGTCACTTATTTATTCTTACTGCCGAACACCGACACGTTGATGTAACGCTTGGGGTTCTCCTTCAGATCGGTCAGCAGCGCGTCGAGGTCGCCAATGGCTTGCACCAGTTGGTCGTGCAGCTCGGGGGTGGTCAGCAGCTTGCCGGCGGTTCCGGTGGTGTCGTTAAGATGAGCCAACACCGCCTGCGCCTCACTCAGCGCTTGGTTGGCATTGCTCAACAGCCGGGCTATCTCGGCATCCTTCAGCTCGGCGCTGAGCGAGTCGAGGTTGGCGGCGGCATGGTTGGCATGAGCCATCATCTGCGGCACGTCGCCACGCAGCAGTGTGTTGAGGCGCGTGGTGGTTTCACACAGGTTGTTGGTCAGCGTCTGTATGTTTGCCATGCTCTCTTGCAGACCGGAGTTGTTCACCAACTCGTTGATGCCGGTGAGGATGGAGTCCAACTTCGGCAACATGGCGTTCACCTCGGGCAGCATGGGGGCTACCTGATCCATCAGTCCGGCAGCCTTCTCGCCGCCAAGCAGCGTGTCGCGGTTGGCATAGAGCGTGGGGCTGGAGCCTAAGTGCAGCACCACCGAGGCGGTGCCCAACAAATCGGTTTGCACCTCGGCGCGGCTATCGTTGGGCAGGTCTATTTCGTCGCCCAAATTAATCTCTACGATGATCTGACCCGGGTGCTTGCGGTCATACTCCATGCTGCGCACCAAGCCCACCTTATAGCCGTTGAGCATCACGTGAGCCGACACCGCCAACCCCTCAACATTTTGGCACGTGAGGTAATAATACTTGCCGGGGCGGAAGCGGTTGATGCCTTTCAAATAGTCGATGCCGAAAAAGAGCACCAACAGGGCCACGAGTGCCCAAAAGCCTATCTTAAATTCGTTAGAAATCTTCATATAGCTATTTATGTTTCTAAGTTGGTCATGTCAGAGCCGGGTTATTTCACGCGGCGGTCTTGTTCGTCAAAAGTCACCACGAAGGCATCTTTAAACTTCTTGCGCACCTCGATGATCTTTTGCTGCAACGCACTCTTTGAGCGAGCCTTGCCATAGGTGTAACGATAGACGGAGCCATCTTTATACCACTCCACGGGCCACAAGCCTTTCAGCTCGGGTGCACCCTTTTTGAGCTGTTTGGGCGACGACAAGAACTGTATTTTATAATAATAAGGAGCGCCCGGAGCCGAGTTCGCCTTGGCGGGTTGTTGCTG
>CAZBWT010000028.1:10766-16312 GCA_964495625.1 uncultured Prevotellaceae bacterium
TTTTATAATAATAAGGAGCGCCCGGAGCCGAGTTCGCCTTGGCGGGTTGTTGCTGCGGCTGTTGCGCGTCAGGGGTGTTGCCTGCCTGAGGCTTGCCTGCCGGCTTGCCGCCTTGAGGTTTCTCGGCGGGCTGCGTCTGTGCCGGGGTCGGGGCAGGGGCGGGTTGAGCGGCATGTCCGGTGGCGTTGCGGCTATCCCACGACTTCTTATAGTCTACAAAGCCCATATAGATAGACTTGGCGATAGTCTCCTTGCCGGCATCAGAGGCGAGCCATTTCTCTTCTTTGGTGTTAGAGATGAATCCGGTCTCGACGAGCACCGAGGGCATGGCGGCGGTGCGGAGCACGTAGAAGCCCGCCTGGCGCACGCTGCGGTCGTGGCGATTGCCACGCTTCACCAGCGATTTTTGTATGGCTTGCGCAAACTCTAAGCTTTGCGCCTGGTGGGCATTTTGCATCATCTCAAAAATGATATACGACTCCGGCTTCGAGGGGTCGAACCCTGCATAGCGTGTCTCATAGTTATCTTCGAGCAAGATGGCGCGGTTTTCGCGCATGGCCACGTCGAGGTTCTCCTGCGTGCGCGCCGTACCCATAGTGAAGACACCGGCACCGTAAGTCTGCTCCACCACCTTGCTCGTGCGGGGCACGGCATCGGCGTGAATCGAGAGGAACAAGTCGGCATTCGCCTTGTTAGCCTTGTCTGTGCGGTCCATAAGGGTGATGAAGACATCTGTGCGGCGGGTGTAGATGACGCGCACCCCCGGGCAATTAGTCGAGATGAGCTGCCCCACACGCAGGGCAATGGCCAAGTTGAGGTCTTTTTCTTTCAAGATGCGACCTATGCAACCGGCATCCTTACCACCGTGACCGGGGTCGATGACGATGATGAAGTCTTTGTGACCTGACGCTTCTTTTTGCCCGGCAAAGCCACACGGACCGCAAAGCAAGAAGATGAGTATTAGAGAAAATAACGTTTTCACTACTTATAAGCTCTTTGTGCTATATATTGCCACAAAGGTATTGAAATTGTTTAGATTTCACAACTCTCTGCCAAAAATATCACTGACACTCGGCGCATTTGTTTTGTTTTTATTACCTTTGCAGTGCTTTTCCCAATAAAATTAGCTCTAATAATATGCGAAAATACGGACTTTTGGGGCATCCGTTGGGGCATTCGTTCTCCAGGAAGTTCCACAACGATCGCTTTCAGCGCGAAGGCATTGAGGCTGTGTATGAGAATTTTGATTTGGCTGACCTTACTGACTTACCTGCCATCTTGCAGTCTGACCCCGAGTTGGAAGGACTGAACGTCACCATCCCCTACAAACAAGCTGTGATGAGCTATCTCGACGATTTGGAGCCGCGTGCTGCGCGCATCGGTGCCGTCAACGTCATCAAGATACGCCGCATGAACGAGGTGGAGGCGAAGCGCGTACATTCGCATATACCGGGTCTGTGGCTCACAGGCTACAATTCAGATGTGGTGGGCTTTATGGAGAGCATTCGCCCCATGTTGCTCGTCACGCCCGACGTGGTGTTCGACAAAGCCGAGTGTTCATTCGCACGCGACCAGCGCGGTCCCATCTGTCTGCACACCAAGGCTCTGGTGCTCGGCACCGGTGGAGCCAGTCGTGCGGTGTGCTATGGTCTGCGTGAGTTAGGCATCGAGCCGCTCAGCGTGTCGCGCCACGCAGCTCCGGGGCTGATTACTTATGCCGATCTCACCCCTGAGGTGATGGCTGAGCACACGGTGGTGGTGAATTGCACCCCGGTGGGCATGTTCCCGCACGTCGATGAGTGTCCGCCCATTCCTTATGATTTGTTGTCAGAGCGCCACGTGTGCTTCGACTTGATTTATAACCCCGCCGAGACGCTCTTCATGAAGCGCGCTGCCGAACACGGAGCCCGCGTGAAGTGCGGTCAAGAGATGCTTGAGGGACAGGCCTTGGAGGCTTACCGCATCTGGACGGAGTGAGTTTTCGCCCACCGCGTCGTGGGTGATGCTCGCCGACGGCTTTGTGCCGCAATTATGACGTGGGTGGTGGCTCGTTTTTGAGCGACACCCGGGTCTGTTCTTGGCGGCGCACGTCGGTGTTTGTTCGGCTCGGTGCACCCACGCCGTGGGCGACGGGTGGCGAGAGCCTTTTGAGCGGTGACTGCATTGTGTGTGCAGGTCGCCGTTGCCCGGCGATAAGGTCTGGCTATGAACAACTGCAAAACAAGCCCGCGGAGCTTCCCTCCAATGTGGTGAGGGAAGCTCGGCGGGGCAACGATAGCCAACTCGGGTTGCGTGAGTGCTGCTTGCATGGGTTGCGTCAAAAAAACTTTTAGCATACAACTTTTACGGATAACACTTATCCCTCGTGAAGACCCCTATTTGTTTGTGATGGATATCAGACTGTCAGCGATGGATTGTAATGAGAAATAGAGCAACATGGATACTTTGAAAATACAAGATAAATGCCGCGGCTCGGTGGTGGGCGGAGCGGTAGGCGATGCCCTTGGTTATAAGGTGGAATTCAGTTCCCTGCACGACATACAGCAGGAGTACGGACCGCAAGGCATCACGCGTTATGCCCTCGACCATCGTGGGGTGGCGCATTTTTCAGACGACACACAGATGAGCCTCTTCACTGCCGAAGGTTTGATGAATGGGGTGGAGGCTCGGCAAACCGATGCCACGGTGGACCTAATCTCCACCGTGCAGCAATCATATATTAATTGGTATCACACCCAGTGCAGCGCTCCGCATCGCTTGCCCAACAGTTGGCTCTGCCATGTGTCGGCACTTTGGGCACGCCGTGCGCCGGGGGTTACCTGCCTCTCGTCGCTGCAAAACTTAGTGGCGGGCTACACATTGCTCAACAACTCCAAGGGGTGTGGCGGGGTGATGCGTGTGGCTCCGGTGGGGCTGTTGGGTGCCACTCATGCCGAACGCTTTGCCTTGGAGTCTGTGATGCGCTTGGCGGGAGCTGCCGCCGAGGTCACTCATCACCACATTGCGAGCACCCTCTCGGCTGCGTTGATGGGCGGTGTGGTGGCTCGTTGCATGCTCGAGGAGCACGTAGACCGCGGTCTGCTCACCGCCATCATCCATGACTGTCTCTTCACCTTGGCGACGTGTTACCCCGACCAGGCGGATGCGCGCCACGGCTTTGCCTCGCTGATTTTGGATGCCATGGAGTTGGTGGATAGTGATTGCACCGACACCGAGGGCATTGAGCACTTGGGCGAAGGGTGGGTTGGCGACGAGGCGATAGCCATAGCCCTGTTTTGCGTGTTGCGTCACATCGACGATTTTGAGGCGTGCGTCGTGGCGGCTGTCAACCACAGTGGCGACAGCGACTCCACCGGAGCCATAGCCGGCAACATCATCGGTGCCATCTTGGGCTACGCTGCCATACCCAATCATTACACCATCCCCTTGGAGGTCGCCCCGGTGCTTTTGGCTGTGGCAGACGACCTCATGGCCGACATGACCGACGCGGAGCAACGTGCCCGAATCTATCAGCGCTACAACAAGCATTTGCCCGAAGGCATTGATGCAGCATATCTAATCGAGGGTCGCGAAAAAAAGGTGTGAAAAAGTAGAAAAAATAACAGGCAGAAGCATTGCTTATTGAGCAAAACGTGCTACATTTGCTCCCCGAAAGCATAGTGAGCGTCTCAATGTGCGTTTCGATGTGCGTCGTTGCATTTTCATGTGCTTCAATGTGCTTTTCAATTATGCATGGCGGTTTTTTTTGTGCCGCGATTGGACGACTTTTGGATATTTGTCTACCTAATAACTTATACATAAAAACATCAAATTACTATGGAATGTTCCATCAGCATTAAGGACGGCTATGCCGTTGTGAAGTCGGATAGAGCTGAACTCGGCTCGTTGAAATTCGACATGACTCAATCTTGTTGCCGCATTTTTGAAACGGCGAAACAACAGAGTAGAGACTACTTGGATGAATTGGTTACATGGTCGGGCGAAGTGCCGACCAATATCGACGAAATCTCGAAGAGCATCTACATGTACATAATGATTAGCCGCCGAGAAGCAGGCTTAAAATAATTCTCGAAAAGACAGAAAATATCATGACAGACGGTTACGCCGTAGGTCTTTCACCTCGGTCTTTGTGCTTTTAAGACCGAAAAAGGATGAGCGTCGGTGAACTTTTTTCAGCGGCACCACGTTATCAAGTTGTAAATCCTTTGTGATGATAGATTTTGTTTATGTAATATGTTTTTCATGGTATTTTTTGGAGGGGCTGTGCTTGTGAAAGTACAGCCCCTTGGTTATATCGGGGCTATTTATCCCCTCGCGCTGACTATTACTTCAAATAATTTGTTACCTTTGCACGCGATGTTCTCGCGGCTCCACAAGGTGACCTATGATGTGGTTCATTGGGCTTCTTTTGTGCTGAAATTATGACAGAGCGAGACAGCTTAATATTTAACTCCATGAGTAGCAAAAGTAACAACCAAGGAAGGGCGTTTGAGTATATCACCTTAAAGACATTGGAGCAAGAAATTGCGCAAGTGCGCCGAGTGAAGGTGGTAGAAAACTCAAGTCTAAATGCTGCACTATCGGCTTGGGAAACACTGTCACCCGAGGAGCAGGAGATTTATCACATGAGTGCCCGAGCCGGTGTTGTCAAGATTTTTGAACTTGAGCCGCGTATCTTGGAGTGCAGTGATGATTGTCTTGAGCTTGGCTTGCAGTCTGACGACAAGGGCATAGATGGTGATGTGCGCGACATACTCATTATGCGCCGAGGCATTAGCTGGGAAGTAGGATTGAGCTTAAAACACAACCATTTTGCAGTGAAGCATAGCCGATTGAGTGCCACCAAAGACTTCGGATTGTCGTGGTATGGAGTGCCCTGCTCTGAAGCTTATTGGCAGGCGGTGCGCCCGGTGTTTGAGTATCTTGAGTCTGAAGGTCGCCAAGGCACATTGTTTGAGGCATTGCCTGATAAAGATAATGACGTATATGTGCCTGTGCTCAGAGCTTTTATTGATGAAGTGCTGAGGCAGTATGAGCAACATAGCGAATTGCCCAAACGTTTGGTGGAGTACTTGCTGGGTAAGTATGATTTCTACAAGATGATTAGTGAAGACCGCTTGCGCTACACACAGATACAATGTTTCAATCTGCATGGCACCTTGGGGCAAGCTCCTGTGGCAGCTGTTAGGCGAAGTGTCACCATTCCTTTGCTGGAATTGCCAACACGCATCGTCAAACTCGACTTCGTTCCGGGCAAGCTTACCACTGCCGAGCTGTATATGGATGGCGGTTGGCAATTTACGCTTAGAATCCATAATGCAGAAAAGGTGGCAGTTCCCTCGCTGAAATTTGACGTGCAAATTGTTGGCATCCCTATGGCTATTCTAAGATTAGACTGCCGTTGGAGTTGAGACGGCTCTTGCCGCGAAACTTCTTAAAAATTAAGTAAATCAACGCATTATATGACATTAATTAGTTTATTCTCTGGTGCAGGTGGTCTGGATAAAGGCTTTCACAATGCAGGTTTTAAGACGCTTGTGGCTAAT
>CAZBWT010000029.1:0-16172 GCA_964495625.1 uncultured Prevotellaceae bacterium
CCCGCACATATTATAACAACTAACACACAATAAATAAGTCTATAAACTATGAGTCACAGCAAACCTTATGCCATCGGCATTGACATAGGAGGCACGAACACCGTGGCAGGCGTGGTGGATACACGCGGCACGGTGTTGGCATCAGCCTCAATCAAGACGCAATGTTACCCTGAGATTGATGATTATTTAGAAGCCCTGACGGGCAAGCTACGCACCATTATGGGCAGCGTGGGCGGACCCCAGATGATAGCCGGCATCGGCGTGGGGGCACCGAACGCTAATTTCTATAGCGGCAACATTGAATATGCCCCGAACCTGCCGTGGAAGGGGGTAGTGCCCCTCGCCGAACTGCTCTATGAAAAGGTGGGCATCCCCATCTCGGTGACGAATGATGCCAACGCTGCCGCCATCGGCGAGATGACCTATGGCGCAGCCCGCACCATGCGTGACTTCATCATGATCACCCTCGGCACCGGTGTGGGTAGCGGCATCGTGGTGGGCGGCAACCTGGTGTACGGTCACGACGGCTTTGCCGGCGAATTGGGTCACGTCAACGTGTGCCCCGGCGGCAGACAGTGCGGCTGCGGTCGGCGCGGCTGCCTCGAGGCATATTGCTCCGCCACGGGTGTGGCACGCACCGCGCGCGAGTTCTTGGAGCAACGAGACACCCCCAGCTCGCTGCGCTCGCTGAAGCCCGAAGAGATCACGTCGCGCGACATCTATGATGCCGCCATCGCGGGCGACGCATTGGCTAAAGAGGTGTTCGACTACACAGGTCGCATACTCGGCACCGCCTTTGCCGACTTCACCGCGTTCACCTCGCCCGAGGCATTCATCTTGTTCGGCGGCTTGGCTCAGGCGGGCGAATTGCTGCGCAAACCCATCGTGGAAGCCATGAACGAGAACCTGATGCAGTGCTGGAAAGACAACATCAAGGTGCTCTTCTCCGAACTGAAGGCCGCTGATGCCGCCGTGCTCGGAGCTTCGGCTTTGGGCTGGACGGCAAAGGCCTGACAAACACGACATAAGCCCGGCTTGAGGCGAGCTTGGAAGTTTTTCGGTGAAAATCAGTCACCTTTTGCAGTGCGTCACAAATATTTACGTATCTTTGCGCCGCCTTTCAAACTGAAAAGTTCCCCTCAAGCAGGGGCTTGTGTAACTAATATCCTATTCTTTGGACTCTGTCTATTTATCTTCAGAACCTTTACCTGCGGCGGATGTGACCATGCACCACGCATGGTCGTTATCAATGCAAGCACCCGATGCCGGTGCCGTCATAGCCTTTGTGATAGCTGTGCTGCTGTTGGTGGTGTCGGGTTTGATTTCCGCCTCTGAAGTCTCTTATTTTTCACTCTCGCCTGACGACAGGCAACGTCTCGATGACGAGGAAGACCCCGCCGACTCTCTGATAAACAAGATGCTGCAACGCTCGGAGCGTTTGATGGCAGCCATCTTGATTGGCAATAACTTTGTGAACGTGGCCATCATCATGTTGCTCACTTATGTGATGGGCAAGGTGTTTCACGAGGTATCTCCCGCGCTGAACTTCTTGTTGCAGACGGTGATTCTGACCTTTTTGTTGCTGCTCTTCGGCGAGATTATGCCGAAGGTCTATGCCTCTCACCACCCTCTGAACTTTGCACGCCGCACGGCGCACATGATGCAGGGCATGCTGACGCTTTTCCACCCTTTCATTTCGGTGTTGGTGCACTCCACGGGTGCCATCAACCGCCACTTTGCGGCGCGCGTGAACGGCAACGTCTCGATCGACGACCTTTCGGACGCACTGAAGCTGACCAAACAGGTGGTGAAAGAAGAAAAGAAGATGCTTGAGGAGATCATCAAGTTTGGCGACAAGACGGTGAAAGACGCAATGACCTCGCGCATGGATATGACCACCATAGAGGTGAATACCCCCTTCTCGGAGGTGATAAAACTTGTGGTGGAGACCAACTATTCACGCATCCCCGTCTATGAGGAGCGCGAGGACCACATACGCGGCATTCTCTACATCAAAGACCTGCTGCCCTATCTGAACCAGAGCAACACCTTCCGCTGGCAGGACCTGATACGCGAGGCGTATTTCGTGCCCGAAAATAAGATGATCGACGACTTGCTCGACGACTTCCGCCGCAAGCGCATGCACATGGCCATCGTGGTGGATGAGTTCGGCGGAACGTCGGGCTTGATTACGATGGAGGACGTGCTCGAAGAGATTGTGGGCGAGATTCGCGACGAGTATGACGACGAAGAGACCACCTGGCAAAAGGTGGGACGCAACGAATGGATCTTCGAGGCGCGCACCCCGCTGAATGATTTCTATAAGGTGACCGGTCTCGACCCCGACTTGTTTGAAGATAAGACCGACAACTGCGAGTCGTTGGGCGGCTTGATCTTGGAGCTGAAGCAGTCCTTCCCCCGTGTGCATGAGGTGATACGCTATCAGCACTGCGAGTTCACCATCGTGGCGATGGATCGCCGCCGCATAGACCGCATTCGCGTGAAGGTGGTTGCACCCTAAAAACACGCCGCGCTACCGTTTCATTTTCATTGCAATCCGTTTTTTTTAACTGCATCACTATGCCACTTGCCTACAGCCGCTCACTCTCGCCCACCTCGACCCTTGCCGTGTGGCACCTCACCGAAACCGCCGACGAATTGGCGGCGGGGTTGTCGCACCCCGAGCTTTATGCCGCCAAGGTGGCTAACTTGAAGCCCGAGAGTCGCCGTCTGCGCGAGATTGTGGCTGCCCGCAGGCTGCTGAAGGAGGCGAGCGGAACGGAGTGGTCGGTGGCGTATGACAACGACGGCCGCCCCTATGCCACAGACCACGCGGCAGCACTGAGCATCACCCACACCGAGGGGCATGTGGCGGTGTTGATAACCGCCCCGACGGTGCGTCCGGGCATCGACATTGAGCGATTGGGTCACCGCGTGGCGCGTGTGGCTGAGCGCTTCCTGATGCCTGAGGAGCTGCGTTTGCTGCAAGCCGTGGAGCCCCGTCTGCCCCAAGCCTTGCGCGCCGCCACGGCGGAGCGACCGGAGGCGGACCCCCTCAGTCTGCACTTGGCATGGAGCGCCAAGGAGACCGCCTACAAGGTGCTCGGCACCACCCACTACGACCTGCAACACAAAACAACGCTGACGGCGGTGCACCCCGACACGCACACCATTGAGCTGCGCGCCGAGGGTGTGGAGCAGCCGCTGTGCATCCGCTACAGCCTCACGGCGGACTATGTGCTGACCTACTGCTGCTGAAACGGAGTGAGTTATCAACAAAACGGCGAGTTATCCACAGTTTTCTCATTATCAACAGAATATTGTTGCGTTTGCCTCAACAGCCTTTTATCTTTGCACTGTTAAAAACTCAAATTATCGACTATGGGACTTGTCATCGCCATTGCAAATCAAAAAGGCGGAGTCGGTAAAACCACCACCGCCATAAACCTTGCTGCCTCATTGGCTACTCTCGGCAAAAAAGTGCTTCTCATCGACGCAGATCCGCAGGCTAATTCCACCTCGGGTCTCGGCATCGACCTGAAGGATGTCGACACGTCTGTCTATGATTGCCTCATTAATAATGCCACTGCCGCCGACGCTATTCTGCCCACCTGCGTGGAGCGTTTGGACATCATCACATCACGCATCGACCTGGTCGGCGCGGAATTGGAACTGCTGAACATGGAGGCGCGTGAACTCGTGCTGCGCAAGCAGCTGCGACCCATGCGCGCACTCTACGACTATATCATCATTGACTGCTCGCCGTCGTTGGGGCTCATCACGGTGAACTGCCTCACGGCTGCCGACTCGGTGATCATACCCGTGCAGGCGGAGTATTTCGCCTTGGAGGGCATCAGCAAGTTGCTGAACACCATCAAGATCATCAAGACGAAGCTGAACCCGAAGTTGCAGATTGAGGGCTTCTTGCTGACGATGTATGACGCACGTCTGCGTCTGGCAAATCAGATCTACGAGGAGGTGAAGCGTCACTTCCAGCAGTTGGTGTTTGACACGGTGATACAACGCAACATACGCCTGAGCGAAGCCCCGAGCTACGGACTGCCTGCACTGCTCTACTCACCCGAGTCGAAGGGCAGCAGCAATTACCTGATGTTGGCGCGCGAGCTGCTGACCAAACACCACGACTTGCCCAAAGAGGAGCAAGCCTGATGGGGTGGCAGCCACGCGGCTGCGCCCCCGAATAGAGGAACTACCGGACAAAACTACGTTAAGAGTTACAAAATCTCCGGCGCGCTTGACCGGAAAGTTGTTAATATCTACATTTTACAGTATCTTTGCGATACAATCCTACCCGAATAGAAGAATATGATTCAGAAAAAGACAGGCTTAGGTCGCGGTTTGGACGCACTCATCTCCATGGACGACACACCGGCAGTGGTCGGCACGAGCGGAGCCTCAATCAGCGATGTGGACATCGACCTGATTCACCCCAACCCCAACCAGCCCCGACGTGAGTTTGACGAAGACGCACTCAACGAATTGTCAGAATCGATAGCTCATATCGGCATTATTCAACCCATCACTTTACGCAGCCAGGACGACGGCACCTACCTCATCATTGCCGGTGAACGCCGTTGGCGTGCCGCCCAGAAGGCAGGCTTGATGCACGTGCCCGCCTATATTCGCACCGCCGATGAAGGCTCTGTGATGGAGATGGCTCTGATTGAAAACATACAACGTGAGGACCTGAACGCCATCGAGGTGTCGTTGGCTTATCAGCAACTCATTGATCAATATGGCTTGACACAAGAGGAGTTGGCTGCACGCGTGGGCAAGAAGCGCACCACGGTGACCAACTTTTTGCGTTTGCTGAAGCTCCCCGCCGAGCTTCAGTTGGCTTTGAAGAATAAGACCCTGAGCATGGGACACGCCCGCGCGTTGCTGCCGCTCGAGAATGCCGAGCTGCAGATTCAGCTCTACAAACTCATTGTGGAGAACGAACTGCCCGTGCGCCGCGTGGAGGGTTTGGTGCGCGATTATCTGGAGGGAAAAATCACCGATTTCGTCACCCCCGCCGCCCCGAAGCCCAAGATGGATGCGAGCCAGGCTGAGCTGTATGATATGATTTCCGAACACCTCTCGCAGATGTTCAGCGCTAAAGTTAAGATGACCTGCAATGACAAGGGGCAGGGGCGCATCACCATCCCCTTTAAAAACGATGAGGAGTTGGAGCACATCATTGCTCTGCTCGACGAGGTCAAAGCTAAATAACCACCGATGAGAAAATCTGTGAGCCGTTTCATGGCACGCATTAGTTTCGTTGCACGCATTATATGCCTGCTGCTTTGCCAACTGTGTTGCACGCAGTGGCTGCGGGCGCAGGCTGCAGCTGACTCTGTGGCGGTGACCTTGCCGGCAAGCCTGGTGAACGACACGCTGCCCGAAGCGAAGCTCTATGAAGAGGCTTTCGGACTGGAGGAGGCTGACGACTCGATTGCCGCCCCGTGGGACGACCGCATCATAGGCGAGGAGCTGAACTACGTGAACGACAGCTTGCCCCCGTTGGTGGCAGCTTACGACTCTGTCAGCACCGAGATTGAGTGGTATGACGACGATAACTTCAACCCCATACCCGCCAAGGCGGTGTGGTATGCCGCCCTCTTCCCCGGCGGCGGTCAGATCTACAACCGCAAGTATTGGAAGTTGCCCATCGTCTACGGCGGCTTCCTCGGTCTGCTCTACGGCTATCAGTGGAACAATCGTTACTACAAGACGTATTCTAACGCTTATCGCGACTTGGTGCTCAACAGCCCCAACGCAAGCTATAAAGACTTCTTGCCCCCGAACTATGATGTGGAGGCGCGCCGTGACTATCTGGAACGCGTGTTTAAGCGCAAGAAGAATAACTACCGCAACTATCGCGACTATTGCGTGGTGGGCATGATGGCGGTCTACTTGGTGGCTATGGTCGATGCGTATGTTGACGCTTCGCTCTACCACTTCGACGTGTCGCCCGACTTGGGAATGAATAACGAGCCGGTGTTGCGCGTCAGCTACACATATAATTTCTGACTTCCACCCATCTATTCACGAATTCTTTATCACGGATTTATTTAATGAGAGAGACACAGACACACGAAAACATGAGACGATCCCTATACACTGCGATGTTGGCTTTCGGCTTGGCTCTGACCGCTTTCGGTTCGCTGCAAGCCGCTCCCGACAAACGACACACCAATACAAAGCGCCCCGCTGCGCATGCCACCACCCAGGCGCGTACCCACACCCAGGCGCGCACTCACACTGCCCCGGAACAGTTGCCGGACACGACGCTGAGCGACGCTATGACGCAGATTCGCGACTCTGCCATTGTGATGCCCGAGAGCTTCAACACCGGGCTCGACTCGCTGCTCAGCGGATGGCTGTCGCAACATTTCATTCACACCGACGAGAACTGCATCAGCAACGACGACGTGCCGCCGGTGCCCGACTCGGTGTATATTGAGCGCCTCAAGGCGCTGCCCACCATCATCGACATGCCCTATAATCAGGTGGTGCGTTCATATATAGATATGTATGTGCATCGCCGCCGCACGTTGGTGGAGTATATGGTGGGACTGAGTCAGTTCTACTTCCCCCTCTTTGAAGACGCTTTGAGTCGCTACCACATGCCCACGGAGCTGCGCTGTCTGCCCGTGATTGAGTCGGCACTGAAGCCCTCGGCTACGAGCCGCGCCGGTGCCGCCGGTCTTTGGCAGTTTATGCCCTCGACGGGCAGAAAGATGGGGCTCGAGGTGAACTCGGTGCTCGACGAACGCCGCGACCCGGTGAAGTCGACCGATGCCGCTTGCCGCTATTTGATGGAGTTGTATAACATCTACAACGACTGGACACTTGCCATTGCCGCCTATAACTGCGGTCCGGGCAATGTGAACAAGGCTATTAAACGCTCGGGCGGCAAGATGAACTTTTGGGACATCTATTTCTACCTGCCCCAAGAGACGCGCGGATATATTCCCGCCTTTATCGCCGCCAACTACATCATGACCTATCACTGCGAGCATAACCTCTGCGGCGTGCAGACCGAGTTGCCCCCGGTGAGCGACACGGTGATGGTGGACCACATGGTGCACTTCAAGCAGATTGCGACGATGTTGGACGTGCCGTTGGAGCAGATTCGCGCACTCAACCCGCAGTATGCCTACGACCTCGTGCCGGGCAACTACCGCCCCAGTGCCCTCCGACTGCCGGCTCAGAAGCTCTATGAGTATATCGAACGCGAAGAGAGCATCACCGCCTATAAGGCAGACTCTTTGCTGCCGAAGAACGGCAACTATCTTGAATTTGTGAACCAAAGCACGCAGCGTGCCGGCGGACAAAAGGTGGCGGGTGCCACCTATCACGTGGTGCGCAACGGCGACACTCTCTATAAGATTGCCCGCAAGTATGGCACCTCGGTTGCCGCCATCAAGAAGCTCAACCACATGAAGAGCGACAAGCTGACGGTGAAGAAGCGCATACGTGTGAAGTAAAATAATTGCATCAAGGCAGTGCTTGACCTCAGCAACGTCAGGCACTGCAATATAACCAACCACACCGGGCAGGGGAGCCTCACCCCCTGAGAACCTGCCCCTACACAATATTACCACCATCATGAAAACATCGGAAGAACGTCCTATAACGCCTCAAGAAGAGGCGATGATAGCGGAGGAGTTTGAAGCCTTGCTCCGCGACTATGCCCACACGCGCAATGGCGACAAGGCGGACCTCATCCGCCGCGTTTTTGAGTTTGCCAAGCAGGCTCACGGCTGCAAGCGCAGGCTCTCGGGTCGCCCCTATATTTGCCACCCGTTGGCGGTGGCACGCATTGTGTGCAACGACCTTGGGTTAGGTTCCACCTCAATTAGCGGCGCGCTGCTGCACGATGTGGTGAGTGCCACCGATGTCACTTTCGACGATATTGAGCGCGAGTTCGGCGCGCGCATCACCGGGTTGGTGCGCGGCTTGACGAAGATTTCGGGCGGCAATCTGCGCTTTGCCACCGACACGACGGGCGACCCGACGCACCACACGGTGAAGGACCCCGAGACGCAGGCGGAGAACTTCCGCAACCTGCTGCTCACCATCAGCGAGGATGTGCGCGTGATTCTCATCAAGATTGCCGACCGCCTGCACAACATGCGCACGCTGGACGCTTTAGAGCCGCAGACGCAGCACCGCATTGCCGACGAGACGCTCTATCTCTATGCGCCCATCGCTTACCGTTTGGGACTTTTCAACATCAAGAGTGAGTTGGAAGACCTGAGCCTGAAGTATGAACACCCCGATGAGTATGCCCGCCTGAAGCAGCAGTTGCAGGAGCAGGAGGAGGGGATGCAACGCATCTTCGCCACGTTTTCGGCTCCGATTGTCTCAATGCTCGACGACTTGGGGCTGAAGTACAGCTTTAAGTATCGCATGAAGTCAATCTACTCCATTTGGCGCAAGATGAAGACCAAGAATGTGCCGTTTGAGGAGGTGTATGACCTCTTTGCCGCGCGCATCGTGTTTCAGCCCGAGAGTGAGGCTACCGAGAAGACCGACTGCTGGCGCATCTATAATGCCATCACAAGTGTCTATAAGCTGCACCCCGACCGCATACGCGACTGGATCAGCCGCCCAAAGTCGAACGGCTATGAGGCGCTGCACGTGACGGTGATGGGACCCGACGGCAACTGGATTGAGATACAGATACGCTCGGAGCGTATGAACGAGATTGCCGAGAAGGGTCTTGCCGCCCACTGGAAGTATAAGCGAGGCAAGGCTGCCGAGGGTGACCCGGGGCTGGATAAGTGGATGAAGAACATCAAGGAGATTTTGGATAACCCCGCCCCCAATGCCTTAGACTTCCTCGACTCGATTAACCTCAACTTGCTCTCGACCGAGATTTATCTCTTCACCCCGGGCGGCGACTTGCAGGAGTTGCCTAAGGGTGCCACCGCCCTCGACTTCGCCTTTGCGCTGCACACCGACATCGGCTTGCGCGCCGAGGCTGCCCGCATCAACCATCAGCTGATGCCGCTGAGCACGATTTTGACCAACGGTCAGCAGGTGGAGATCATCACTGCCAACGAGGAGCGCGTGAGCGAGGAGTGGCGCAACTGGGTTACTACCCCCAAGGCACGCACCAAGATACAAGCGGTGTTGAACCGCCGCAAGCAGATCGTCATTGACCGCGGCGAACTCCGCCTGAAGCAATATTGCACGGACCACGAGATAGCGCTCGACCAACAGACCATTGACAGCTTGCTGCACTATTATAAGCTGCCCAAACGCAGTGACCTCTATCAAGGCATCGGCACAGGCACCATCGTGCTCGACGAGACGACGCGCAAGCACATCCGCCCCGAGAAGCGGAACCCCATACTCGGCTTCTTCGGCTTCGGCAAGGGGCGCAACACGCAGCAATCCGTCTCGACAGAAGAACCCTCTGCCCCCGCCACGCCCGAGGAGCATGAGCACGTGACGAAGCGCCGCAAGCAACTGCACTTGGGGCTGCACTTCAACCTCACCGGCAAACAACCCGCCGAGGAGTTGCCCAAGCCCATTGTGCCCACCGCAGCTCACAACACGACGTTGGAGCTGACCGGCATAGATGGTCGCGGTCTGCTCAACACCATCACCCGCGTCATCAGCGAGACGATCACCGCCAACATCCTGAACGTGCACTTGGAGTGTAAGGACGGCATCTTTAAAGGTTATCTCACGTTGGGCAACACCACCGAGCAGGAGGTGAATAAGCTCTGTGTGGAGCTGAAGAAGATTCACGAGGTGGAACGCGCCGTGACGATCAGTTGAGTCGGGGGGAAAGCTTGATGTGTGTACACATTGCACATCGGTAACCCCGATACATCGGTTTATTACACACTTGTTTATTATACACATCTGTTTATTATACACTCGAAAATATTACGCCTATGCTTATAGCTCAACAAAAGCGGAAAGAGAATATTGCAGAATACTTGCTCTATATGTGGCAGGTGGAAGACTTGCTGCGAGCTTGTCAGCTCGACGACGACCGTATAGACAGCTTGTTGGTGAGCCGTTTCAAGCAAGAAGGCATCACCGAACAGCAGCTCGACGACGTGCGCCGCTGGTATCATGAGTTGGCAGACATGATGCGCACCGAGGGTAAGCGCGAACACGGGCATCTGCAAATCAATGAGAACATCCTCATTGACTTGACAGATCTGCACCTGCGTCTGCTCAAGACGGGGCAAGATGCCATCTACACCTCGGCATTCTATGCCACACTGCCCTACATTGTGGAGCTGCGCGGCAAAGAGGGCGACAGCAAGACGGGCGAACTCGAGACGTGTTTCACTGCCCTCTATGGCGTGCTGATGCTGCGCCTGCAGGGCAAAGAAATCTCTGCCGAAACGACGGCAGCCATTCAACAAATCAGCAAGTTCATCGGCTTCCTCGCCGCCAAATATAACCAATGGAAGGCGGGCGACCTGAAGTTTGATGAGGACTAATCTTTTCCTGCCTTTATGAATTTAGAGTCTTTAAAACAGCAAGCGGTGCAAGCATTAGGCTTCGACCGCCTCAACGAGATGCAGCAACAAATGCTCGCCACCGCCACCACCGGCAGCGATGTGTTGCTGTTGTCGCCCACAGGTACGGGCAAGACGGTGGCTTTCCTCCTCCCCATGGTAGCTTATGCACAAGCTGCGGCAACCGAGGGGGCAAATGCCCCGGCGGAACAGGTGCTCATCATCGTGCCGGGGCGCGAGCTCGCCCTGCAGATTGCCGAGGTGATTCAACGCTTGCACTGCGGCTTGCGCACCGTGTGCTGCTACGGCGGACACGACCTGCGCCGCGAGCAGCAGATGCTTGCCGCCGCACCCGCCCCGACGTTCATTGTGGGCACACCGGGACGACTGAAAGACCACATGGAGCGTGGCAACATCCACCCCGCCGCCATTACCCGCCTCGTGCTCGATGAGTATGACAAGAGCCTCGAGTTGGGCTTTGAAGAGGATATGAAAGCCATCGTGAAGCAGCTCTCGGGGCTGAAGCAACGCTTGCTGACCTCGGCGACACACGCTGTGCCGGTGGCGAAATATTTAGGCATTGAGCGGTTTGTGATGCAAGACTTCTTGCCCAAGACCGCCGAACATACCGACGACACCTCTGTGCCCGCCGCCTTAGAGCTGCGCCAGGTGAAGTCGCCCATTGCAGACAAACTCGAGACGTTGCTGCGCCTGGTGTGCTCGCTGCCCGCCGACGCACAGATCATCATCTTCAGCAACTATCGCGAGAGCTCGGAGCGCATTGCGCACTACCTGAGCGAGCAGGGGGTGGCTAATGCCCTCTACCACGGCGGCATGCCGCAAGACCTGCGCGAGAAGGCTCTCATCCGTTTTCGCGGCGGCAGCATCCGCGTGCTCGTCTCGACTGACTTGGCGGCGCGCGGCTTAGACATCCCCGAGGTGGAACACGTGGTGCACTACCACCTGCCCGCATCGCTCGAGGTCTATACCCACCGCAACGGACGCACCGCCCGCGCCGGAGCGCGCGGCACGGCATACCTCATTGTGGGTCCCAACGAATACTTGCCCGAGTTTATCGGCAGCGACATCCCTTATCACCGCCTGCCGGCGCAACTCACCCCCTTCACCCCCGCACCGTGGCGCACGTTATACATTGGTCGCGGCAAGCGCGAGAAAATCTCGCGCGGCGACGTGTTGGGCTTCTTGGTGCGCTGTGGCGGCATTGAGGGACAGCAGATTGGTCGCATCGACGTGCAAGAGCATTGCGCCTATGCCGCCGTGCGTGCCGAGGTGGCGCAGACCTTGGTCGATAGTCTGCGCGGACAGAAGATCAAGGGCGAGAAGACACATTATCTGATAGTAGACCAAAAGACCGTCTAAAATAAAACAATGTCGATTGAATCATTGGTGCTTGCCAAACCTCGGTTTAACGCCTTGTGCGACCGCCTGCGAGCCTTGCCCGCCGACGGTGGCAACGTGGTGCAGCTGCGAGGTCTCACCGGCTCGGCACCGGCAACATTCTTAGCCCCCATCAAGGGGGCACTGCCGCGCGTCTATCTCTGCGTGCTCAACGACGAAGAGAGTGCCGGCTATTTCTATCACGACCTCTGCCAGGTGGGGGGCGACGAGGGGGTGCTCTTCTTCCCCTCGGCCTACAAACGCTCCATCAAATACGGGCAGGTGGATTCTGCCAACGAGATACTCCGCACAGAGGTGATGGGTGCCATAGAGGTGCGCAGCCGCGAAGCCGGCGGCTTGATGGTGGTGACCTACCCCGAAGCCCTTGCCGAGAAGGTCGCCACCCGCGGCAGCTTGCAGCAACGCCTGCTGCACATCTCGCGCGGCGAGGCGCTGTCGCTTCAGACGGTGGTAGACACCTTGCACGACTATGGTTTCCGCCGCGTGGACTACGTCTACGAACCGGGTCAGTATGCAGTGCGCGGCTCGCTCATTGATGTCTATTCCTATTCGAGCGAATATCCCTATCGTGTGGACTTCTTCGGCGACGAGGTGGACTCGCTCCGCACCTTCGAGGTGGATAGTCAGCTGTCGCGTGACCGCGTGGACACTGTCACCATCATGCCCGACTTGGGCGAGGAATCTACCCACGGCACATCGCTTGCCGAGGTGTTGCCCGAGGGCAGCATCGTGATTTGCGCCGATGCCCAATGGGTGGTGGAGCAGGTGCGTGCCGTGAGCACCCAGAACCTCTCGGCACAGCTCATCGAGAGCGAAGAGGGCGACCTGCAAGCTCTGCAGAAGCTCATCGACCCCGAACCGTTTGCCGCCCGCTTTAGCCAATTCAATCGCGTGGAACTTTCCAACCGCGAGGACATTACCCCCGGAGCCACGGTCATAGAGTTCCACACCACACCGCAACCGCTGTGGCACAAGAACTTCGACTTGATTAGTGCCGACCTGCGCCGCTACGTGCAGCAAGGCTACACCCTGCACATCTTGAGCGACAGCGAGCACCAGATTGAACGCATACGCGCCATCCTTGCCGACCGCGGCGATGGCGACTTAACGCTTCACCCCGTGCTGAAGCCCATACACGCCGGCTTTGCCGACGATGACACCCGCCAGTGTTATTTCACCGACCACCAGATCTTCGACCGCTATCATAAGTACAACCTCAAGAGTGACCGTGCGCGGTCGGGCAAGATAGCTCTTTCACTCAAAGAGCTGCAAGAGTTTATGATTGGCGACTACATTGTGCACGTGGACCACGGCATCGGCAAGTTCGGCGGCTTGGTGCGACTGCCCGTGACGGGTGCGGCAGGCAAGACGCAAGAGGTGGTGAAGCTCATCTATAAGAACGATGACATTCTCTTTGTCAGCATCCATGCCCTCGACAAGCTGTCGAAATACCGCGGCAAAGATGCCACTCCGCCCGTGCTGAGTAAACTCGGCAGCGGCGCGTGGGAGCGTTTGCGCGACAAGACGAAGTCGAAGATGAAAGACATGGCGCGCGAGCTGATCTTGCTCTACGCCAAACGCCGCGAAGAGAAGGGCTACGCTTTCAGTCCGGACACCCACATGCAGCAAGAGTTGGAGGCATCGTTCATTTATGAAGACACACCCGACCAGCTGAAGGCAACCATCGACGTGAAGCACGACATGGAGAGCGACCGCCCGATGGATCGCCTCATCTGCGGCGACGTGGGTTTCGGCAAGACCGAGGTGGCGATACGCGCCGCCCTGAAGGCGTGTGCCGACTGCAAGCAAGTGGCGGTGTTGGTGCCCACCACGGTGCTCGCCTTTCAACACTACAAGACGTTTAGCGACCGCTTGAAGGAGTTCCCCGTGCGCGTGGACTACTTGACGCGTGCCCGCTCGGCGAAAGACACCCGCCAGTTGTTGCATGACATTGCCGACGGTTCGGTGAACATCATCATCGGCACGCATAAACTCATCGGCAAGGAGGTGAAGTTTAACGACCTCGGTCTGCTCGTCATTGACGAGGAGCAGAAGTTCGGCGTGAAGACCAAAGAGGCTCTGAAGCGACTGCGTGTCAATGTGGACACGCTCACCATGTCTGCCACCCCGATACCCCGCACGCTGCAATTCTCGCTGATGGGGGCACGAGACATGAGCATCATCGCCACCCCGCCTGCCAACCGCTATCCCATCCGCACCGAGGTGCATCATGACGACGATGACATACTGCGCGAAGCCATCAACTTCGAGCTGTCGCGCGGCGGACAGGTGTTCGTCATCAACAACCGCATCAGCCAGTTGCCCGACATCGTGGCGCGCATTGAGCGCCTGGTGCCCGACGCACGTGTGGCGGCGGGGCACGGACAGATGGAGAGCAACTTGCTGGAGAAGTTGATTATGGACTTCTCGAACCACGAGTTCGACGTGTTGGTGTGCACCACCATCATCGAGGCGGGGTTGGACATCCCCAATGCCAACACCATCATCATCTGCCATGCGCAGAACTACGGACTCAGCGAGCTGCACCAGCTGCGCGGTCGTGTGGGCAGAACCAACAAGAAGGCTTTCTGCTATCTTTTGGCTCCCGCCCTCTCGACACTTACGCCCGACGCACGCCGCCGCTTGCAGGCCATCGAGAACTTTGCGGGCTTGGGCAGCGGCATCCACCTGGCGATGCAGGACCTCGACATACGCGGCGCGGGCAATCTGCTTGGCGGCGAGCAGAGCGGCTTCATTGCCGACTTGGGCTATGAGACTTATCAGAAGATACTCCGCGAGGCGGTGGGTGAACTCAAGTCGCAAGAGTTTGCCGAGCTGTTTGAAGAAGATGCCGCCGAGCATCCCATGGAAGACTTCACCGACGTGGAGATTCCCACGGGGCAGCGACTCGAAGATGCCGCCGAGAAGATTGCCGACGCAGGCAAGAAACTCGCCGCCAAAGCCGAGAGCAGCGACCGCGACGCTCAAGCCGCCGCCAAGGCTGCGCACCGCGAGGGCAGACAGCAGGCTCTGTCGGGTCAGATATTTGTGCAAGATTGCAACCTCGACAGCGACTTGGAGCTTTTCTTTGCCGAGAGCTACATCCCCGACAGCTCGGAGCGCATTGCGCTCTATCAGGAACTGGACCGCATCACCCGTCCGCAGGAGATCGACGCTTATTGCGCCCGACTGGTGGATCGCTTCGGTCCCATCCCGCCCGAGGGCGAAGAGCTGATACGCGTTGTGGCTCTGCGCCGCATGGGGCAGCAGTTGGGCTTTGAACGCTTGTCGCTGAAGCAAGGCAAGATGACGGCATACTTCTGTTCCACGTCGCCCTTCTACTTTCAGAGCGAGACGTTCGGGCGTGTGCTCAACTACATCACGTCTCACATCAAGACTTGCCAGCTGCGCGACCAGAACGGTCGTCGTTCGGTGGTCTTCAACCAGGTGCGCAGCGTGAAGGCTGCGTGCGCAATCTTTAGCGAGATGATTAAAGGTTGAGGCAAGCCGAGAGGCGACACAATGAAACAGGCAGAAAACAATCAGCGCCCCGAACTGTGGAGTTCGGGGCGCTGACCGTATTATAACGTGTTGTTGTTACTTCAACTTCTCAACAATAGCCTGCGTGTCGCGGGCAATCATTGACTCCTCGTCGGTGGGGATGACGCAGACCTTCACCTTAGAGTCGGCAGTAGAGATGACTGCCTCGTCGCCGTGGATCTTCTCGTTCATCGCCTCGTCGAGTTTCACGCCGAGGTATTCCATGTCGGAGCAAACCAATCCGCGGGTGTAGGTGTGGTTTTCACCCACGCCACCGGTGAAGACGATAACGTCTACGCCGTTCATGGCTGCTGCATAGGCACCGATGTACTTCTTGATGCGGTAAGCATAGGCATCGAGAGCCATCTTGGCTCGCTCGTTGCCCTCGACCATGGCATTGTAGATGTCGCGCATATCGCTCGAGATGCCGGTCAAGCCCTGCATGCCGGACTTCTTGTTGACCAACGTAGAGATGCCCTTAGCGTCGAGACCTTCCTTCTCCATGATGAAGGTGAGCGCACCGGCATCGATGTCGCCCGAGCGGGTGCCCATCATCAAACCTTCAACAGGTGTGAAGCCCATGGTGGTGTCGACTGACTGACCGTTGAGCACGGCAGAAATAGAGGCACCGTTGCCGATGTGGCAGCAAATCATCTTGGTCTTCTTCGGGTCGATGCCGAGGTACTCACAGGTGCGCTGTGATACGTAACGGTGGCT
>CAZBWT010000030.1:0-6151 GCA_964495625.1 uncultured Prevotellaceae bacterium
TATAATGCAATAGATGGCATCACATCAGCTCCCCCACCACCGTCAGTATGCCGAAAATCAGCATATCCATAGACGTTCTGCCCAACACAGCGTTCAGCTCCTTGCCGCAACCGATGCGCACCAAGGCGCGCCAAGCGGCTGCATGGGGCAGCAGGTAGAGCAGCGGCAGGAGCAACCACGGGCGACCCTCGGTGTAGGCAGCCGAAGCCACCAACAGCACAGCCGCCACCCCCAACAGCAGGTATGCCCATCGCCCGAAGGGTTCACCTAAACGCACCACCACGGTGCGCTTGCCCGAGGCGCGGTCGGTGTCGCGGTCGCGATAATTATTCACCATCAGCAGCGTGTCTATCACCAGCCCGCAAGCCACCCCGGCACGCAGCATAGCACCCCACCGGGTGCAGCCCTGCAGCCACGCCGTCAGCCCCACGGGCACCAGCCCGAAGAAGACCAACACAAGCACGTCGCCCCACCCGTGATAGGCCAACGGATAGGGTCCGCCGGTGTAGAGGTAGGCAAACAGCACGCACAGCGCACCGATAGCCACCAGCCACCAGCCGCCGTAGTAGACCAACGGCAAACCGCACAGACAAGCCACAATGCACACCACCACGATGCCCCGGCGCATTGCCGTGGGGGTGATCCACCCCGAGGCACAAGCGCGCGCCGGTCCCAAGCGGTCGTCGCCGTCGGTGCCCTTCAGGTAGTCATATAAATCGTTGATGAAGTTGGCTGCCACCTGCATCAGCATGGCAAACAGCATGCAGCACAGCGCAGGATAGAGCCGCGGAGCCACCCCATGCCCCCAAGCCACAGCACAACCGATGAGCACGGGTATGAGTGCACCCGAGAGCGTCTTGGGGCGAATGGCGAGCAACCATGCCCGTAGGGAATTAACGCGAACCGAAGTCATAATAATTAGAATGTAGGTGTAATAGGAAACAGGTGTAAAAAGAAAAACGCTTGCTAACCAAGCGGCTCGCAAGCGTTTTAATAAGTCGGGATGACCCGATTCGAACGGGCGACCTCGCGCCCCCCAGACGTGTACTCTAACCAACTGAGCTACATCCCGAACTTTCCTTTGTCAAATCCCTTTCGTTTTTTGACGGCGCAAAGATAGGGGTTCTTTTCATACCCTCCAAATTTTATCTTGACTTTTTATCAATATTTTTTCATTTTGTGCGGTTTTAGGGGTTTAAAGGCGGTTTTAAAGGCTAAAATAGCTCCAAAAATGTGATTTTTCTTAAACATCGTCGCACCTTGTGTGGCGGTGACTACCACACAAAATTTGCTGTCATTTGTCAAAAAAAATTCGTTTTTATGCTTTTGTGGCATCATTTTCGGCATCCCCTCCCACACTTTCGGCAAGTTTTTCGTCTGCGATGCCCACTCACGCCGTGTGCGTAGCCCGGCGATGGCTCTGCCGCTCCGCCACATCGAGGGTGCCGATGAAAAAGCTCCCGGCGCTCTGCACCCCCACCGGGGTCGGTTCTCACCGAGCGCCCGACAAGTGGCTCCGCCCCCGTTAGCGCACCTCGGCGAGCTGTCTGCAAAGGCGGAGGCTATCGGGGAGTGAGGCGCGCGCCGCACGGCGCACACCTCACGCGGCATCGGTGATGCCCGCCGCGCTGTCGGCAGGGAGATATGCCCACGTGCGTGGTGCCCCCAAAGTGCCCGGCGGGGTGGGCGGACTATGTGGGGACACATGGGTGGGGAAACGATGGGGTAAATTTGAAAATATTTCTTCAAATCTTCAAAACTCATGGTGACCATTAAGCAATATAATAAGAAATAGAAGATATACCTCCTAAAACCATCAATTTTGGCGATTATTGGAGATATATCTTCTATTTTATCCTATTTGACTGCGCCTTATTTTGGCATCAGCGGTGTCGCTCGTCGGTGTCAGTGCTTGCTTGACGACGGCGCAGCGGATGCGGCGGAAGTCGGCTGTTCGGCGGAGGCAGCTTCTTCGTTGGCTTTCTTGCCTAAATATTCGGGCAGGCTCATGCCGGCTTGGTCGAAGAGCTCGCTGAGCGGGGGCACGGACTTCATCAGTCCGCTCAAGAAGTTAGCGGTGGAACCTTTACCATCGGCACTGTTGCCGGAGTCCCACACAGTGACCTTGTCGATGTTGATGCCCTTGATGGCTTCTACCTGAGTCTTGACTAACTCGGGGAGTTTCTCGAGGAGCAACAGAGTGTATGCCTTGGTGGCATCGCCGCCCGCGGCTTGTATCATGCGGTCGTAACCGTCGGCTTGCTTGGTGAGCACCTCGTAAAGACCTTTGGCTTCTGCCTCCATCTTGGCAAAGATGGCATCGGCTTCACCTTTGGCACCCACACGGCGCTGCTCGGCTTCGGCTTCCGCCTCGATGATTTTGCGCTGTTTCTCGACCTCTTGCGGCACGATGACGTTGGCCTGCTGGGTGGAGCGTTCGCGTTCGGCACGTGCCATTTCGGCAGCTCGCTCGGCGGCATAGGCCTCTTCGAGGGCTTTGGCTTCGGCTACCTTTTCAGCGGCTACGGCGCGACGTTGTGCTTCAGCCTCTTTCTCGCGGCGGGTGGCATCGGAGTTGGCAATCTCGACCTTGGCGGCATTCTCGCCTTGTATGGCTTGGGCATTTGCCTCGGAGGTGCGGATGCGCGCCTCTTTCATGGCTTCTGCTTTTCCGATTTCACCAATCTTTTCTTGTTCTGCCACACTGACCTTGGCTTCGTTGATGGCTTTGGCAGCCGCTTCTTTGCCGAGGGCTTCGATGTAGCCTGACTCGTCTTTGATGTCGGTGATGTTGACGTTGATGAGTTTGAGTCCGATTTTCTTGAGCTCTATCTCGACGTTCTTCTTGATGCTGTCTTGAAACTTGTCGCGGTCTTGGTTGAGCTCTTCAATGCTCATCGAAGCAATGACGAGACGAAGCTGACCGAAGAGGATGTCGCGCGCCATGTCTTGTATGTCGGTGGCAGACTGCCCCAAGAGGCGCTCGGCGGCATTGTTCATCGAGTCGGCTTCGGTGGAGATGCCGACGGTGAAGCGGCAAGGCACATCGACGCGGATGTTCTGACGGCTAAGCGCACTGGTGAGGTTCGCCTCGATGGAGATGGGCGTGAGGTTTAAGTAGGCATAGTCTTGCAACACGGGCCAAACGAAGGCTCCGCCGCCGTGGATGCACTTTGCCGACCCTTTGCCGGCGGTGCTGCCATAGATGACCAAGATCTTGTCTGACGGGCAGCGACGATAGCGGTTGAGCAGCGCGGCGATGAGCACCACTGCCACCACGATGATGATGAAAATAAGGGAAATTCCTCCTTCCATAGTGTGTAAGTGTTGTGTTAGGCTTTGAGCTCCGTTGCCCCAGAGGCGGGGTGCCGGGCACTCGCGGCATGGTTAGTTTTGTATGCTATATAAATGTAGGTGTGGGGGGATGCTTTGGTGTGGGCGACGTGCTGTTGTGATGTGGAGGACGCACCGTTGTGATGTGGAGGATGCGCTTCCGGGAGGTGATGGCGGGGGATGCGCCGCCTGGCGGTGAAGCCGTGCGATCAGCCCAAAGACTGCACGAGCACCACGTCGCCATCGAGGGCAGCCACCACACGGACACGCATGCCGGTGGGCAGGGCTTCGGTCTCGAGGGTCATGGCTTCGAGTTCGTGCATGGAACCGTTGACGCTGACCATCACCTTGCCGGTGTCACTCTTGGCGGGCGGCACACGCAGGTAGACCTCTGCCACCTTGCCGACTGCATCGGCGGCATGAAAGGAGTTGTCGCGCGTGAGCTTCATCATTTGCCCCAAGAGCACGGCAATGAGGGTCATGAAGAGGAGTCCGACACCGGTGGCCAAGAGTCCCAACAAGAAGGGCGAGGCTATCTGAGCGTGGAAGAGCACTCCCGTCCAACCAAAGCCGAGGATGAAGCAGACCACCGTCTTAATCGAGACGAGCGAGAAGCCGTCGCTGTCGAAGGCTCCGTCGCCGCCACTGAAGTCGCTGTCGCTGTCAAAACCGATGAAGGTGGCAATGGCTTGCACCACAAAGACTGCCGAGGCGGCTATGGCTGCAATCCAATAGACTTGTAGCATGAGGTCCATGCGCTGAAATGTTTCTATCATAAGGCATGTTTATTGATGGGTTATTAAGGCTGTGTGCGCCGCCGGGTGGGGCGTGCGCTGTGGAGGTTAAACTCCGGGTAAAGGTAAACGTTTTGGCGCGCCACTCCCCTACCAAGGTGCGAAAACTACGGGGCGCGGTCAACGTTTACGACACGAAGATGACGGTTTTGGCATGTGCAGTTGCCTAATTGCGAATATAGTAGGCTGCGGCGTAGTTTGTGGCTTTTTGTTTTCGACATTCGTGGAAAAGCCATATATTTGCGGCTGTAAGCATGAACCGGCGGCTGTCCACAGGGTGTGACGCGCGCCGACAAAACCATCTGTAACTCTATGAAACCTCGCAACTTTGTTAGCATACTGCTGAAGAACCCCCAAGTGATGGGCATCTTGAATGCCACCCCCGACTCTTTTTATGCCGCCAGTCGCTGCCGCGATGAGGAGGCGATAGCTGCCCGCGCACGACAAATCGTGGCCGAAGGGGGTAAGATGATTGACGTGGGAGCTTATTCCACCCGCCCCGATGCCGCCGAGGTTTCGGCTGAGGAAGAGATGAAGCGCCTCGCCTTCGCACTGCCCATTGTGCGCCGCGAAGCTCCCGAAGCGGTGATCTCGGTGGATACGTTCCGAGCCGATGTGGCGCGCCAATGTGTGCTCGACTTCGGGGTGGATGTGATTAACGACGTGAGCGGCGGAACGCTCGACAACCGTATGTTTGCCACAGTGGCAGAGTTGGGTGTGCCTTATATTCTGATGCACATGCGCGGCACTCCGCGCACCATGCAACAGCTCACCAATTATGCCGACTTAGTGGGCGAGGTGCGCACGTTCTGCACCGAAAGAATCGACGCACTGCGCCAGTTGGGCGTGGAGGAGATCATACTCGACCCCGGCTATGGGTTTGCCAAGACTCTCGACCAGAATTATGAGCTCTTTGCCGCTCTGCCCGAGCTGACGCAGTTGGGACTGCCCGTGTTGGTGGGCATTTCACGCAAGAGCATGATTTATAAGTTAGTGGGTGGTTCCGCCAACGAGGCTCTCAACGGCACCACCGTGCTCAACACTTTGGCGCTGCAAGCCGGCGCACGCATCTTGCGCGTGCACGATGTGCGCGCTGCCGTCGAGGCGGTGCAGATTGTCGAGAAGGTGCAGCACTATGCTTCGCGTTAATATATTGATGTGTTTCAACTGAACCTGTGCGGACGTTATGTGGGACTTTGGCATTAAAGACTTGATTGACATTTTAGTGGTGGCTGCCCTGCTGTTTTATCTTTATAAGATGATGAAACAGAATGGCACCATCAATATCTTTACTGGCATCTTGTCGCTGATTTTGTTCTGGATTTTGGTGTCGCAGGTGTTTCGCATGCGGCTGTTGGGCTCCATCATGGATAGGGTGTTCAGCGTGGGCGCTGTGGCTTTGGTCATCATCTTCCAAGAGGAGATACGCCACATGTTGATTCGTGTTGGGTCGCGCAAGCAGTGGCACTCGGTGTTGCGCTTCTTTGATAAAGAGGAGGTGAAGGAGGGCGACTCGGCGCATGTGACTATTGACCGCCTGGTGTTGGCTTGCAAGAATATGTCGGAGCGTAAGGAGGGAGCCTTAATCGCCATTCGCCAGATTGATGACCTGAGCCGTTATGTGGCTACGGGTGAACAGCTCGACGCGCGCCTCTCAACGCGTCTCATAGAGAATGTGTTTTTCAAGAACAGCCCCTTGCACGATGGTGCCATGATTGTGAGCGGCGACCGCGTGGTGGCTGCCGCGTGCATCTTGCCGGTGTCGCACGACACACGCATCCCCAAGTCATGCGGCTTGCGCCACCGCTCTGCCATGGGACTGAGCGAGGTGGTGGACGCTAAGATTGTGGTGGTGTCGGAAGAAACGGGCGGCATCTCACTTGCCTATCGCGGCAAGCTGCACCGCAATCTCTCGACCAGCCGTCTGCAGGAACTGCTGCTGCAAGAGATCAAATAATTGAAGGGATTGGGAACAATATTGAACGGCTCCGGGATATATATTCAAGAGATTACAAATGCATATT
>CAZBWT010000030.1:6251-16108 GCA_964495625.1 uncultured Prevotellaceae bacterium
TATAACCTTAACACTCCCACAGAAACTAAGATTTCAATCATCCGCCTCAGCAGCCATCTCGTCGCTCATGTTGACTAAATAGAGGTGTTCACGCGCACGAGTGATGCCGGTGTAGAGCCAGCGATAGAAGTCCAACCCGAGATGTTCGGGATTGATATAACCTAAATCGAGATAAACATCGCTCCACTGTCCGCCCTGTGACTTGTGACACGTCACGGCATAAGCATATTTCACCTGCAAGGCATTGAAAAACCGATCTTCGCGCACTGCCTTGATTCGTTCGCGCTGCCCTGCAATGTGGGCATAATCTTCCATCACAGCATAGAACAACCGCTGCACGTCAGCCACGGGCAGCGAGGGCGACTCCGCCATGAGCGTGTCGAGCAAGATAAGCACTTCAGTGTCTACCTCATAGTCGGGGAAAGAGACTGCCACCTCGGCAAACCGGAAGCCGTATTTTTCGATGCGCCCCAACACGCGCACCACCTCGATGATGTCGCCGTTGGCTATGAAGGGTAGCGCATCGAACTCTTTGCCCCAATAATAGTTGTTTTTCACCACTAAGAGTCGGTCGCCGGCGGTGAGTTCTTCCTCGCGGTCTAAGATCTGATTGCGTATGCCGGTGTTGAAGCGGTTGGCGCGCAGGTTGGAACGGGTGACGAGCACCACGTCGTCGAGTCCGCAACGGGCATACGACGAAGAGAGCTCGTCCGGCAGGTCGACACCCGTGATGCGATGCACGTCTTTGAAGCCCAAGGAGTGTAGCTTGGGGAACTGACCTATCTGCCCTTGCATCATCATGCTACGCAAGTCGGTGGCATTGCTGAGGATGCCCGAATGGAGTTGCTGACGCGCCACCTCGGTGAGCTCTATGCCCATCACATCCAAGCCATAGCTGTGCAGCCGCTTGGCATCTAAGGCGGGGCTATATTGCTGACCCACAGGCGGCAACTGCGCTGCGTCGCCGATGAGCAGCAAGCGGCAGCCGTCGCCGCTGTAGACAAACTCCATCAAGTCGTCGAGCAGATTGCCCGTGCCGAATGTGGAGCTGCCGTCGTCGGCAGAAATCATCGAGGCTTCGTCGCAGATGAAGAGTGTCTGCTTCATGCGGTTATCCATCAGCCGGAAGCCCTCCTGCTCGACGTTGAACTTGGTTTGACGATAGATGGTTTTGTGGATGGTCATAGCCGTGCGTCCCGAGAGGAAAGAGAAGACCTTGGCAGCGCGCCCAGTGGGAGCCATGAGCACCGTCTTCATATTCCCCTCGGTCATCGCCTTAACCAACGCACCCACCAACGATGTCTTGCCCGTGCCGGCGTAGCCGCGCAACAAGAACACACGGTCGCGCGACGCAGGTTCCAACAAGAACTGCGCCAACAACTGCAATGCCTGCTGCTGACCACTGTTGGGTGTGAAAGGTAATTTTTCGGTGACTTTGCTTACAAAAATATCGTTAACCATGACTTTTTCGCTTAAAAAACGCTCAAAGATAGACCTTTTCTAAAATAGTTCTGTATATTTGCTCCGTGATTTTGTCTTTAAATGCCGAATTGATGCCGCGAGGCGATGATGTGAGGCATGTGTGACACACACTAAAACCCTTTAAAACCCTTTTAATTCAATAAAACTCCCTTCACACTAAAACAGACATTAAAAAAATTATATCATCATGAAAATCGTTCTCAAACTACTCCTCCTTGCAGCAGCAGCCGTATTGGTGGTAATGTGCTATCAGAGCATTCGTATTCCCGTTGAGTTTAATGAGCAGGTTGATGCACGCGAAGCCGTGGTCATTCAGCGCTTGAAAGACATCCGCACCTTGCAGGAGGCTCACCGCGACAAGTATCAGGCTTATGCCGCTTCTTGGAGCGAGCTTATCCGCTTCGCTAAGCACGACTCACTCCCCATCGTTCAGAAGATTGGTTCGTTGACCGACTACCAGTTGGCTGACGGCTTGAACGAGAAGGACGCTTGGATGTACCTTCAGGACCCCAAGAAGTATGCCAAGGAGATCGAGAAGTTCGACTTGGATCGCTCTAAGTTCAGCCGTGACACTATCTACGTGAATGTGCTTCAGAAGGATTCTTCGTTCATGAGCCGCACGGACTTCAACATCGACTCTATCCAGTACGTGCCCTTCAGCCAGAACCGCGACACATTCGAATTGGTGATTGGCAGCGTGGAAACCGCTTCAGGCTATGTGATGCAGCTCTTTGAGGCTAAGACCGAATATAACACTTATCTCGGCGACCTCAACGCTCAGGAGTTGGCTAACAAGATTGACGATAAGAAGTCGCAGGATAAGTATCCGGGCTTGAAGGTCGGCGATGCCGAGCAGGCCAACAACAACGCCGGCAACTGGGAATAATATCTCATTCTTCACTATCACAAATAGGAATGATCCTACAAGACAATTTATCCATCCGGCTCTGTCCGGATGGATTTTCTTTTTATACCTACAACGTGCTCGAAGAAGATAGCTTCTGCCGCGAGAACGTTGAGATTGCTCCCGGGGCGGACTTCAACGCACGCTTGCAAGAGTTAGTGTTTGCCCATCCGCGACTCTTGGCAGACTACCAAGAGTGTCACTGCTCGGTGGTGACAACCCGCTTCACCGTGGTGCCGCCCGAGTGCGACGAGGCTGAAGGCGAAAAGATGTTCCACTTAGTGTGTGGCACAGCCGACGAACCCGAACAGCTGCTTCACAGCCACGAAGGCGGTGTGCACTTCGTCTACGCACTGAGCGAGGAGCTACACCATTTTTTGACGCGCACCTTCCAGGGACTGCGCTTCCACCTGTCGCTCGCCACACTCCACAACTACTTCGCCGAGAAGTGCAAAGAGGGCAACCAAGCCAAGATGGTGGCACAGATGTGCAGCGGCGACCAGCAGCTGCTCGTCTACCGCAAAGGTCGTCTGCAGCTCGCCAATGCCTACCGCGAGCAAGAGCCCGCCAATATGCTCTATTATCTGCTCAACACCTGGGTGCAATGCGGCATGGATAACGGCTTCGACCAACTGCTGCTGTTAGGCGACAAGCACATCTTGAAAGAACTGACCACGCAACTCACACCCATCGTGCGCCAAACGATGCCCGCCGTGTTCCCCACGGGCTTCTTCCGCCTGGGGCAAGGCACACTCGACGCGCCGTGGGACGTGCTCCTCTTGAGCGGCTGCCAGGCCAACTGACACGGCTGCTACATTATTTATCAACAACTCAAACACCCACCCAATCACACACCCCTATGCGTATCATATCAGGAACCTACGGAGGTCGTCGCTTTGACACGCCTCGCAACCTGCCGGCACGACCCACCACCGACATTGCCAAAGAGAGTCTATTCAACATACTTGCCAACCGCATCGACCTCGAGGGCATCCGCGCCCTGGACCTCTTTGCCGGCACCGGCTCTATCAGCTTCGAGCTGTTGAGTCGCGGGGCAGAGCGCGTGGTGAGTGTCGAGAAAGGCAGCATACAACAAAACTACATAGCCAAGGTGCACGACCTGCTGCACTTAGGCTCCGAACATCAGTTGGTGCGCGGCGATGTGTTCCGCTATCTCAACTCCTGCCGCGAAGGCTTCGACTTCATCTTTGCCGACCCGCCCTACGACCTGCGCGAACTGCCCGAAGTGCCACGCCTGGTGCTCGAGGGAGAATTGCTACGTCCCGGCGGACTCTTTGTGATGGAACACGGCAAGACCAACGACTTCTCGGCGCACCCGCTCTTCCGCGAGCTGCGCACCTATGGAGCCGTGCACTTCAGCTTTTTTGAACGTCCACAGTTGGCTTCGATATAAAAAACAATTATCTTTGCTCCGCATTCACCGCGCACATTCAAACCTAAGCCGCGGGCGAATGGTTGTTATTGAATATGAAAAATCATAATTTCTACCGTTACTTACTGCCCCTCTTAGCACTCGTGTTGCTGTGCGGCAGCTGTAAGAAGAATTGGCAAGAGGCGGTGATGCCCGACGCTACAGGCTCACCCTACGACCTCTACCTGGTGATGGACGATGGAGCCAAAGACTCCGCTCTTGGTGACACACTTCGCGCCATATTTGAATACCCCATGGAGTGCACCCCTCAGGGCGAGCCTTACTTCAAGATCTACTACCTCACACCCGACAACTTCAAGTCGGCAGTGATTCGCCGTGTGGGCAACGTGGTGCAAGTCAACATCGACCCGCAGAATGCCGCCGAACCCATCATGACCTTAGAGCGCGATGCCTATGCCCTTGGGCAAGTGATTGTGAAGCTTTATGCACGCAGCATCAAAGACCTCGCCGAATATCTGCCCACCTATCAAGAAAACCTGCGCAACCTGTTTGTGAAGGCTGAGATAAAACGCCGCACCAAGCTGCTCACCAAAGAATATGGACGCAAGGAGAGCGAACGCCTCACCAAGCTGCAAAACGTGGTGATGCAGATACCCAAGGAGCTGAACGTGCCCGGTGTGGGTAAGAGCGACAGCACCTTCTATTGGGTCACCGACGACGGAGCCCGCAAGCGTAGCGACATCGTGGTTTATTCCATTCCCTACACCGATGCCAACGTCTTCAGCTTAGAGGGAGCCGTGGCTGTGCGCGACTCTGTGATGAAAGCCAACATTGAGGGCGGCGGTGTAGGCAGCTACATGACCACCAATCGCAAAATCATACAGCCCGAATATCAAGCCATATCGCTCAACGGGAAATATGTAGGCGAGCTGCGCGGCATCTGGCGCATGGAGAATGGCTTGATGGCAGGTCCATTCGTCTGCCACATCCGCCTCGACGAATTCAACCAACGTGTGGTGTTTGCCGAAGGCTTCTGCTACGCGCCGAGCGACGACAAGCGCACCTTGATACGCAACTTAGAGGCTGTGCTCTACACCCTCCGTTTGCCCTCTGACAACGTAATTCCAACCATCGAAATAACCATCGACTCTAATGAATAGACTGCTGAAAGTGAGCCTCTCGCAAGGCTCCGGCGACAAAAATAGCTACGACCTCTTAGCACGCCTCTTGGCGGTGCCCGAACTCTTGGAAATCTGCACTCCGCTGCTCTTCGGCTCAGCCGAAGCTGCCACACAGGCGGTGAAGGAAGCCGCGCTCGACCCCGTGAAGTGGAACGTGGTGGGCAAGCCGCAAGACATAGCCGAAGGCAAAGCCAACATCTACGAACGCTTCGAAGGGTGGGCTGACGAAGCCGCCACACGTGCCTGCACCGAGGGGGTGACGCAAGTGCTCATCACGCTAACCGAGCCTAACTTCACCACCCCCGCCCCCGAGGCAATAACCGCCCTGCGCGTGCAGCAATGCAGCTACTTCTGCCCCGAGCTGACGGATGAGACCACCTCGTCGCTGCTCGAGTCCACCCGCCGCATACACACCGCCATGCGCACCGACTTCACCCACCTGCGTCCGCGCATCGCCTTAGTGATGCCCACCCATAGCACCCTCGAGACCACCGTGCTGCACGACGTATGCCGCACACTGCACGACGAGGGCATCTTGCTGTTCGGTCCCTTCGATGAAGAGGTCTTCTTGGCGCAAGGCATGGCAGCACACTACGATGCCGTCATCGTCCCCGGCGATGACGAAGCCCTGCACCGCCTCACCGCCGAGGCATCACCCACCGAGTCGTTCAGCTACACCACGGGGCTGCGCTACCTGCAAGCCTCGCCCTTCGCTGCCAATCGTCTCGACGACGCGCTCGACTCGCTGCGTCTGGCGCTCTACTCCGCCATCGACATCTGTCGCAACCGTCGCCGCTACGCCATAGCCTCACACAACCCGCTGCAAAAACAGTGGAACCCGCGCGGCAAAGACGACTTCAAGCTCGACCTCACGAAAGACGTTGATGCCGATTAACCGGGCGGGGGTGACGTGCTCCCCCACGTCGCCCGCCCCGGCTCCTATTTCTTAACACCCACCCCTGCCACACGCGTTGCGCCTCACGGGGTGGCTATCACAACCTCATTACACAGCTTATGTCATCATTTATCATCGAGGGCGGTCATCGCCTCAACGGACGCATACAGCCTCAGGGTGCCAAGAATGAGGCATTAGAGGTGATTTGCGCCACGCTGCTTACCCCCGAGACGGTCACCATCGACAACGTGCCCGAGATACTCGACGTGATGAACCTCATCTCACTTTTGCAACTCGTAGGCGTAGAAGTCAGCCATCCGCACACAGGGTGCTTCACCTTCCGCGCCAATCAACTCAACACAGAATATCTTGCCTCGGCAGACTTTGCCCGCCGCTCAGCTGCGCTGCGCGGCTCGGTGATGCTGTTGGGACCGTTGGTGGCGCGCTTAGGTGTAGCCGTGCTCGCCAAGCCCGGAGGCGACAAGATTGGTCGTCGCCGCCTCGACACCCACATCGTGGGGCTCGCCAAACTCGGAGCCACATTCAGCTACGATGCCGAACGCTCGCTCTATAATATCACCACCCCCACTGACGGACTCAAGGGCTGCTACATGCTGCTCGACGAAGCCTCGGTGACCGGCACCGCCAACATCGTCATGGCAGCCGTCACCGCCCGGGGCACCACCACCATCTATAATGCCGCCTGCGAGCCCTACGTGCAGCAGCTCTGCCGCATGCTCAGTGCCATGGGAGCACACATCGAGGGCATTGGCTCGAACCTGCTCACCATCAAAGGCGTGAGCAGCTTGGGCGGAGCCACCCACCACATCTTGCCAGACATGATTGAGGTGGGCAGCTTCATCGGCATGGCAGCCATGACCGGCTCAGACCTCACCATCGAAAATGCCGGCATCGCCGACCTCGGCATGATACCCGATGCCTTCCGCCGCCTCGGCATCACCATCGAGCAGCAAGGCGACAACCTGCTCATACCGGCACAGAGCCACTACACCATCGAGTCGTTTATGGATGGTTCCATCATGACGTTGGCAGACGCGCCTTGGCCCGGACTCACCCCCGACCTGCTCAGCGTGTTGCTCGTCACCGCCACCCAGGCGCGCGGTGCGGTGCTGATACACCAAAAGATGTTTGAAAGCCGACTCTTCTTCGTGGACAAGCTCATCGACATGGGGGCGCAAATCATACTCTGCGACCCGCACCGCGCCACCGTCATCGGTCTCGACAACCAGTTCCGCCTGCGCCACTCCGTCATGACCTCGCCCGACATACGTGCCGGCATAGCGCTGCTCATAGCAGCCATGAGCGCCGACGGCGTGAGCACCATACATAACATTGAGCAGATAGACCGCGGCTACCAAGACATCGACACACGCCTCAACGCCCTCGGTGCCAAGATTACCCGCCAAGCATAAAAGCTGACTTCACATAACCACACCCATTTTCTGCATTATGATTGAAACCGAACAACTGATAGCCGTGGGGCGCATCAACAAGCCACACGGACTGAAGGGCGAAATGAACGTCACCGTCACCGACGACGTGTTCTCCACGGTGAAGCATTGCCCCTACTTCATCTGCCCCATCGACGGCATCTACGTGCCGTTCTTCATCGAAAACTATCGGTTTCGCACCGACACTACGATGCTCCTAAAGTTCGAGGGAGTAGACACCCAGGAGGCTGCCCTCGAGTTTGCCGGACGCGACCTCTTCTTTGACCGCCGCTGCTTCACACCCGACGAAGAAGCCGACTATGACGCGAGCGAAGAAGATGACGAAGACGGACTCGTAGGCTACACCTTGAACGATGCCCACTTCGGCGACCTCGGCGAAATCATCGACATCAACGACGAAACAGAAAACGTCCTCTTCATCGTTGACCACAACGACACCGACCTGCTCATACCCGCAGCCGAAGACCTAATACTCAACATCGACGACGAAACCCGCACCGTCTACATGGATCTTCCCCCGGGGCTGGTCAATCCCGACGAAGCGGAGATAGACAACTAACGGAAGTCAATAACGATGGGCAGGTGGTCGCTATACCCGCCCTCATAATTATAGCCATAATAGCTACGTTTGGGGCGTAAGCCCGAGTGAGACGCATCGTCGGCAAGCATATCCGGCACGGCAAAGACACCCCATGCCTGCACCTCGTGCAACATGCGCCCCGTCACGAAAAACTGATCCAGATAGCCCCACACACCCTGATACTTATGAGAGCCTGTCACCACGACAGGCTTTTTTGTTTTCTGCAAGGTAAGCATTAAATTATAACGCACCGCAGGCTCCACTTGGAGCAAGCGATACAAACCGGAGGCGACAGCTTGCTGATGCTGCTCAGATGGTGGCACACGTTGCAAAGGCGGAGTCTCAAGATGCAGCTCCCGGCGCAGCAGCGTCGTGCGCGGATAGTCGTTCATATCGCCCATCACCAATAGGCGCAAGGCGGCGCGCACCTGCTCCAACGAGTCGAGATGCGCATCCAGACAACGGTGTGCCGCCGAACGCGACGGCACCGAGGCGGCAGCCCCGCCATAGCGGCTCGGCAAGTGGCACACCACCAAGTCTAACGTGTCGCTACCGGCGCACACCTCATCCCTTAGGGACACGCCCCGCTTCACACCCCACACATGCAGCAGGTGGCGCGTAGGGCGAGACTTCGGGGGCAACGGCACCTCCCACTCCTCCCAGCCCATCAGCTCGAACTGCTCCGGACGATAAAGCAGCGCCACCTGTATGCCGCGCACGTCCGACGAATGCGTCACGATAGGCACATAGCCCGCCTCGCCCAAGGGCGTGAGGCGCAGCCAATCAGCAAGCACCGCCTCACCCTCCACCTCTGCCAACGCCACAATGTCGGCAGCATGCCACTCCGAGCCGCGCCACGCGCCACACTCCGTCACCCCTTGCGCCAAGTTACGCAGCTTGCGCAAATAGCGGCGCTTCGTCCAGTGGCGACCCGCCTCGGGCAAGAAATCATCGTCGGCAGTCAGCGGATTGTTATTCGTGTCGAACAAGTTTTCCACATTCCAAAACATCACACGCAACCCCGGCTGAGCCGAGGCATCCGCATCGGCAACACACGCCGTGGGGAGCGACAGTGCAGCATGCCCCTTTGACTTGCCCCACAGCAAAGCCGAGGGCGACACCATCAGACACAACACCAAACAGCAAAGCCTAAACCGATGCACAAGGGGAAAGAACTGCGAACCGACGGCACGCAGCCAAGCCGGAACTATCACAGCAGACGCGACAGAAGGGTGAACCATGGCAGATGAAATTTTGTGGCAAAGATATTGCATTTTGCCGAGCCTCGTTGCACTATTTTAAGACGGCGAGGTGCAAAATACATGAAAATCTAAACACCACCCTAAAAAAGCCTTAAGCAAATTTGGCATAACCGTTTAAACATCAGAAATTTGCAGCAACATGTTAGCCAAAGGGTGTTCCATTGGATCCCCGAAGCCCTTTGGTATTTTTTTGGTTAGGTTTGAGAGGCTGTGTCGTTCTGACACAGCCTCTTTTTTCATCGCATCGGTATTTTTACTCACGTTTTTAGGTGGTTCAGGTGGATTTTTCCTATAAAAATCGAGCTTTTTCCCCGCATTGTCCGCTCACGTCACCCCTCCTCCCCGCCGTTCTCTTGGCGCGCACAACCCACACTGTTTTGCCTCCATCGCTGTTCCATCAACCCTCACCCACACCGTGGTTGCCGCGCGACAATCGTTAGGGTATCCGCGCGGATGTTGAGACCAAAGGCGACAAAAAGCCCTGCGCCGTGCACCCACAAACGGGGCGCACTGCGCAGGGGCGTATATTTCGAGCTCAAACTACGAGTGCACTACCGACGAGCATCAAGATGCGACCGCGAACGTCGCGGGTGTTCGTCGCCGAGCCAAAGTCGGGCTACTCACTCAATGTGGGTGCTGGGTGCGTGAGAAATGCACCTTTTTAATCACGACATGAGCGGGCGACGCA
>CAZBWT010000031.1:0-11406 GCA_964495625.1 uncultured Prevotellaceae bacterium
TGAGATTTGTCACAGATATTTGTCAGAGATATTTGTTACAGAGATATTTGTCAGATATTTGTCAGAGATATTTGTTACAGAGATATTTGTCAGAGAGATATGTCAGAGAGCTATGACTTAGGTCTGCAGGGTGAAGCCCTTGCGTGCCGGCATTTAGAGAGCGAAGGCTGCCGCATCATCGAGACGCGGTGGCGGCTTAACCACTTGGAGCTTGACATCATTGCCACCGACGGTAAATCGCTCATCGTGGCAGAGGTCAAGACGCGCCGCACGGCAACGTGGGGCGACCCGATGGAGGCTATTACTTATCGCAAAATCATGAACATCGTGCGTGCCGCCAATGCCTATTTCAAGCTGAACAACATCACACAGCCTTATCGCTTCGATGTCTTCGGCATCGTCATCCCCCGCAAGGGTGAACCCTCCGTTTCGCATATTGCAGACGCTTTTTACCCGCCGTTGGGGTAGGGGTGGAGTGCCCCTCTTACGATGGTAATGGAGCGGGAGAAAGAAATCAATCCCTGCCCACTTGTGGGATGAAAGAGGACGCAGGTAGAAACGAACTGTGTGAGAAAGAAATCATCCCTGCCCACTGTTGGGATGAGAGGGAGCCGGTAGAAACGAACTGTGTGAGAAAGAAATCATCCCTGCCCACTGTTGGGATGAGAGGGAGCCGGTAGAAACGAACTGTGTGAGAAAGAAATCAATCCCTGCCCGCTGTTGGGATGAGAGGACGCAGGTAAAAACAAACTGTGTGAGATAGAAATCACCACTGCCCACTCATGGAATGGTAGAAACAAACGGGGTGCAATAAGCGTGCGCCTCCTCTTAAAAGAGCAACGCCTCAGAAAGGTTCTCCTTTCTGAGGCGTTGCAGGTCATAACTATAATGATCTTACTTACTAATGATCTTCTTACTAATGATCTTCTTACTAATGATCTTCTTACTAATGATCTTCTTACTAATAATCTTACTTACTAATGATCTTACTTACTATGATAATCTTATATGTACTATCATAATCTTACGTACTAACTAACGATACGTAATCTTGTGTACTATAAAGATCTTACTTACGTCGGTCGAGCATAGCTTTCACCACTTCACGCAGACGCTTCACATTGATAGGCTTCGACACATATTCGTTGAAGCCGTTCTCCATGATGCGCTCCTTGTCTGAGGCGAAAGCGTAGGCGGTCACGGCAACAATCGGCACGGAGTCGGATACCTTACGGATCTCGCGCGTAGCCTCATTGCCGTCCATACGCGGCATGTTGATATCCATCAAGATCAAGTCGGGCTGATTGCTGTTGAAGAGCTCCACAGCCTCCACACCATCGCGGGCATGCAACAGCTGATAGTCGTTCTGCAAGATAGACTTAAAGAGCAGGTAGTTGTTGTCGTTGTCTTCAGCCACCAAAATCGTGGCACGACCCGTCGCCACCTTGCGCTGCTGAATGGGCTGAATCACCACCGGCTTGCCGTCAACGCCTACGGGCTGATAAGGCACGGTGAACCAGAAGGTGCTGCCTTGACCCACACCGTCGCTCTCAACGCCAATCTGACCGTTCATCAGTTCCACCAAGTTCTTGCAGATAGACAGACCCAAACCGGTGCCCTGAATGGTCTTATTCAGCTTGATAAAGCGGTTAAAGATGGTCTGCTGCTTCTCTTTGGGGATGCCCATGCCCGTGTCGCGCACGAAGAAGTAGATCTCGCTCTCGCGCAGCATATAGCCAAACGTGATGCTGCCCTGCGGGGTGAACTTAATGGCATTGGTCAGCAAGTTGATGAGCACCTGCGACAAGCGGTTGGCATCGCACATTGACACGCAATGGTCTGTGCCCGACGAGTGTAACAGCTCCACACCGGGCTGCAATCTGCCGCGCACGGTGTTGTCCACGTCGCGAATCAACTCATTGAGTTCCGTGGGCTTGTAGGTAAGTTCGAGTGTGTTCGACTCGATCTTGGCGAAGTCCAAAATATCGTTTACCAGTTGCAACAGCAGCTGGTTGTTGTTTTCAATCACAGAAACATACTCCAAACGCTCTTGCTCGTTGTCGGTCTGAGCCAAAAGGTTTGAGAAGCCCACAATGGCGTTGAGCGGAGTGCGTATTTCGTGGCTCATATTGGCAAGGAAGGCAGACTTCATGCGGTCGCTCTCCTTAGCTCTTTCGCCGGCATCAATCAGAGACTGTTCGCGGCGCTTACGCTCGGTGACGAGCATGAACGAACCAATCAGGCTCTGCACTCTGCCGTCGGCAGTGGTTTGCCACGGAGCCACCACAAATTCAATCCAGTCTTCATAGGTCTTCACGTCGCTCTGCATCTGCACGCGCACCTCGGCACGCAGCATCTTTGCCTGACCCTGCACCACTTGGCTGTAAACCTCCTGGATGCGCATACGGTCGTCGGGGTGTACGCGGCGCGTAAACTCGTCTAAGCTGAGGCGGTAGCCATTCTTGCCGTCGGCCACAATAGCCGACCAGTTGGCGCGCTCCAGCACGTTGAGCGATGTCTCGAACGAGATGTTCTGCTGCTCAACATTCCACACAAAGGGGATGACGTGAGAGAGTGAGAATGCCAAATCCATCTTCTTCTTGTCTTCGCGCAGCTCCTCCTCCATCTCGTGGCGGGCGGTGATGTCGCAAGCAAAAAGGTCTAAGATGTAGGTTTGGTCTTTCGTGTTGCAGATGACGAACTCACAGTAGACGCGAGTCTTGTTAAAAAAGAGGGGGAACGACACGCTGCGCTTCTCTTTCACCACCTGAGTGGCATAGCGCAGGATTTCATCATGATATGACTTAAAGTCGTCGCGGTTAGCGTCGTAGAGACGGTTAAACGAACCGTTGGCGGCAATAAACTCATAGTCGGTGGGGATGTCGTTGCTATCCACCGAGAGCTTCACTTGAGCATAGAGCACCGGCATGTCACGCACCAGCGACTCACGCCGACGCAAAGTGCCGATCACCTTCTTCTGCTTCAGCCAAAGCATGATTACTACAACCAAAGCCACAATAGCCACTGCCAACACTGCTAACAGCGCCACTGTGCCACCACCCGCTCCGCTCGAGGCGGCATCATCGGCAGCCATCGCTTTGAGCGGGACTAATAAGATAACTCCCAACAGCAGCCTTCTGACGGCTGCAAAACGTTCTGTTTTCATAATAAAAGTCGCTTGTGTTTTTATTCGATAAGTCAAGTTAGTATAATGTTCACGATGTTGTGACTGCGGAATTGAGTCACGGTTTAAATTGCGCCGGTCATTATGTGTGCACCGGCAAGAAATGTTTTAGATGAAAGAGGGTGGGTGATTACGGGAAAATTCCCCTCCCCGTCGGCGCAGACCCTTTGGACCTGCGCCTCGGAGGAGTGGAATAACTCAGAATGTCATCGACAAGTGTCTTTGTTTAACAAATGTCTGTTGTTTGACAAATATCATCATAGACTCAATGTCAATAGAGCAATGTTCGATATTGTTTGGTGTTCTGTCTTTGTTTCAGACCCGGAAGCTTTCGCACTGATGCTTATGCTTTTTGGCTTTTGCACTTATGCTTATGCTTTTTAGCTTTCGCACTTATGCTCATGCTTTTTAGCACTCACACTCAAGTTCAAGCCCCGAAGTCTTTGCAGAGAAAAATGCTCATGGTTACTTCGACACAGCCACCTGAGTGGTAGTGAGGCGATAAACCTGCCAGCCATTCTCGCCGTAGGCAACATAGATGTAGCCATCGCCGGGCACCTTCACGTAGTTGGCAGAGTTGCCACCCACATAAGTGTACTTAGTCACCACTGAAAGGTCGCTCTTGTTGAGCACGTAGATACCTGCGCTGCCGTAAGCCACATAGACGTAGTTAGCGTCTACAGCCGAGCCGTTGGCATAGCCGCGCGGCATCTTGCCGTCAACCAACGGCAACTGGAAGGTAGCACCGTCTGAGAGGCGAGTGATGCCGTAAGCACCGCGGCACACATAAACGTCGCCTGTAGTCTCATCAACCGTCACAACGTTCTTGCCGTCGATCGGTGAAACCTCGTAGGTGGTTGAAAGGGCTGTCTGACCGTTCTCGAACGTATAGTCGAAACCGTCGAAGCTATCAACGGTGATGCCCACCTTCTGGAGCTTAGAAGTCTTGTCAGTGTCTACAAATTCAGCATCCGTATAGACATCGGTGTTGAAGTGCATGCCATACAACTTGCCGCCCACCTTGGTGATGAACTTAGCCTTGCCGGGCTGCGGATTGCGACCCACGCGGTCGAGCTTAGGCAATACATACGACTCGTAGCCGTAGGTTGAAGCCACCTGCATGTAGTCGCCATTGCGGATGATGCAGTTGCCGTCGCCACCCAACAAGCGGCGATAAGACAAGGCACCGCCGTCGGCTACCAAACCGTTGGCATTCAGGTCTACATAAGCCAAGAAGCCACCCTTAGCCTCGTTGCCCACCACATAGATGCGGTTGTCGATAGGATCTACCATGATGTGGTTGAAGTCCTTGCCATAGAGTGAAGCATCGGTGATGACCTGCTTCGACTCAGAGGCGGGAGTCTCGAAGAACTGGTCGAGCTTCAAGCCTGTGGCTGTCATCTCGCCAATTTCCACACAGCCGTGGTAGTTCACGCCACGCCAGTGCCAAGACACATAAATCTTGCCATTAGCCACGTCGATGCCGGTAGCTGAAATGGGGTGAGTATGTGTAGCATCGGGAGTGATGTCTGAAATCGTTTCGAGCACGGTCACCTCCTTGGTGGGAGTTTGAGGCTTATTGCCGCCGCACGAAGTGGGGATTGTCATGCCGGCTTCAGTGATGGCACTGTTCACCTTCACCTGAGCTACGAATTGGAACTTCTCAACGTCAAACACCTTAGAGTCCTCAAGGAATGCGGGGCAGCTGATGGCGAAGTAGCCGTCGAACTTAGTGGTGAGGTCGAAGCCGTTAGAATAGATTGAGTCAGCCTGAATGTAGGCATAGCCTTCGTCGTTGCCGTCAATCACGACGCGAATTTCGTCATTATTCAACTTTATCGCATTAGCCTTGAGCAGCACGCCGGGCTTCATATAAATTTCCTTAGTGCCGGAGCTGGTAATCACGTTGTCATCCACGGTGAGGTTGCCACGCAAATCAACCGAAGAAAATGAATTGATATTGAACGTGCCGGTGATGTGTGAACCGCAGTTCATGATCACCCATGTGCCGTTAGGCATATCGTGCAAATCGCCGGTCAGGGCACCGCCCACATAGAGCGTACCACTGTTCATGGTGTGCTTGGTGTCGCCAAGATCCAAGTCGTTCACACAGAAAAGACCTGCGGAATTCGGTGCATTCCAGCCGCCATTCACAAGATTTTCAACGGCTGTCACGTCGATTTCGCCGTAAACATACACATGCACGCCCCACGGAATAGAGCCCGTAATGGTCAGTTTACCGCCGGTCATCACATAGATGTTAATGCCGCTTGAAACGTAGCACCAGTGGAAGTCGAGTTTTGCCTCGCCACGGATGTAATAGTTACCATCACAAAATGCCTGACCGTCAGGTTTTGCATAGGGGTTGGCATTAGTGTCTTCAAAATATTCGCCCACGGGCACCACGCAGTTGTAGCCATTCACTTTTTTGCCTACCCATCCCTTATACGACCCGTCTTCATTATACTCGGCATGAGCGAGCTCGACCTGGTCCTTCCAGAAAATGGTGTCGGAAGGCATGGTGGCGGGTGTAGGTTCTGCGGGCATGACCACATCGGTGATTGATGCGGCATCGGCGCGCGTAACCACTCCGGCGGCGCTATAGTTTCTTACACGCGATGAGAGAGAAGCCTGGTCACTTGAAATAGTGAGCGGTGTTGTAGCTAATTCGACCACATCAGTCGGGTCGGTCTCCACTTCGACTTCGTCATTATCGCTGTCGGAGCACGCAGTGGTGGCGCAAAGCATCAACAAAGGGAGTCCCCAGAGCCATGCTTTTGGTTGGTTTGTTACTTGTCTCATACTATGATTTAGATTAAAAAGGACTCTTGCTTGTTTTCACGAGGAGAGAGCCGAATGATTAGAATAATAGTTTTAATGTTAGATGAACGATACCCGCATTCACGGGCGGCAGCGTAGGCAGCCAAACGCGTAGCATCGACCTAACCTACACCAATATTCTATCGTCTTGAAATTCTTCTTTCACGTCGGTTTTACTTGGACGACCGACGTGAAAGAAGATTGTTTCTGTGTTTATAGAGGTTCGCTCATTGCGGGGCGACCCCTGCGTTGTTAACTTACTTCGTTACAGTAGCCAACTGGAGCACCTGCCAGCTATCTTCACCGTAAGCAACAAAGATCTTACCTGCTGAAACAGCAATGAAGTTAGCAGACTTGCCGGCAGTGTTCTTGTAGCTTGCCACCTCGCTGAGGTCGCTCTTGTTGAGCACGTAAACACCTGCTGAACCGTAAGCCACGTAAACATAGCTGTCGTCAATCGTTACGCTGTTGGCATAACCGGTAGCCACCTTAGAGCCCTGGTTGCGAGCCACGAAGAACTTCTTGCCATCTGAGCGGAGCAAACCGTTGGCACCGGCAGCTACATAATAGTAGTCGCCATCGGCAGCGATTGTGTTCTTGCCGTTGATGGGCACGATAGCAGATTCTGCGAAGCTGCCGCTGTAGGTTGAAGCGTTCTGGAACGTGTAGTCATAAGAAGCATAAGTGCTCACAACGAAAGGAGTCTCGGTGAGGGCATTGCCGTCTTTGTCAGTAAACGAAGCAGAAGCTGAAGTAGAGCCAGAGTAGCTCAACGTCACAACGTTGCTGCCGTTCTTGATGATAGACTTCACGTGACCTGCGGTGGGCACAGCAGCCTCACGACGCAAACCGTCCACAGCGTAAGTTTCAACACCATAGGTTGAAGCCACCTGCAGGTAGTCACCGTTGAGGATGATGCTGTTGCCGTCGCCTGCATAGAGGTTGCGGGTTGAGAGCGTGTAGGGAGCTGTAGTGGTGATGACACCAATTACACCCTTACCACCGTCCTTCTGCACACCTTCAGCAGTGAGACCGCTGTCCTCGCGGTTACCTACGGCATAAACCTTGCCACCGGCAACGGCGATGTGGTTGAACTCGAACTTGTTGTCGTCGGTTGAAGACAAAGTTGCGCTCACAGCTACAGAACCGTCGCTCTGAATCGTAGCTACGTCGATAGCACCATTCACGTCGCCACCACGGTTGTGGAACGAAACGTAGATGTTGTTGCCGTCTACGGCGATGCCTGTGGCAGAAAGGTTAGCCTTGTCTGTGCCGTTCTTGATGATAGAAGTCTGTTCCAACACCGTCAATGAGCCGGTCTCACCCACTTCGGGCACGAACGACTTAAACTCGGCAATGCTGGTGAAGAGCTGCAACGAAGCGGGCTGAACCAAGCTTGAAGCAGCAGTGGCAGCGTCAGCCAACTGCAAGCTCTCGCCGAGCACGGCGAAGTAGCCATAACCGAAGTTTGTGGTGAGGTCTGCGTCGGCGAAGCTCAAAGTCTCAGCCTTGATGTAAGAGAACGTCTTAGCGTCAACGTCGTTCGCAATCTTCACGGTAGAAGCACCGATGCTCAACTTGCCCTCAACGGTGATGGTAGCACCCGTAGCCACAGTCACCTTAGCTTCGCCGTTGATGGCGAGTGTCGGGAATGAAGCGTCTTGTGCCAGCGAAACTTCGCCGCCGTTGATCTTTGCGCTCTGGGCAATCAGCACCTTAGCCAACTTGGCTGCGCCGCTGTTCACCACGATGTCGCGCGTTCTGAGGTCAGCCACGTCGAGTGTGCCACCCTCAACCACCACGGTAACGCCGGGCAGAGCCACAATGCCACTGCTCTTCAAGCCACCCTTGATGGTGAGTGTAGAACCCTGTTCGAGCTCCAATTCGCCTTCAACGACATAAGTCTTGCCGGCGGGGATCTCGGCCGGCAACTTAGCGCCGGCAGCCAAGGTTACAACCTCAGTGTCGTCATCTTCAGCCACGGCACGCGTAGCTCCGATGCGGAAGTTAGTTACTCGCTGAGCCTGAGCTGCAGCATCGGCATCAACATCCAAAGCAGATGTTGTCAGTGTGGGAGCCTCCGTCTCACCTCCTTGCGCATCGTCGCTGTCGCTGTCCGAGCATGCGGGCAACACACAGAGAGAGAGCAATGAAGCCCCCCAGATCAAACGTCGGCCGTACAGTGTCGGCGCCTGAATGTCTGATAATGTCTTTTTCATAATTAAAAAATAGTTTAAAGTCTCTTCTTAAAGGTGGGGAAGGGTGATCCAAGCCTCACACATGCCCTTACTTAAGATTTTATATACATCAATTTCAATGTTAAGATTTTCATTTTGCTGCTCCTCAGGTGAACACTCTCAGATGAGAATTTATGGGCTATGTTTTATGTGACAATCGGTAGTGGATACCAACTTCTCGCCACAAATTTATACTTTTTTACCCGACTTCCTACAATTTAAGCAATTTTTTTGCATTCTATGAAACACAAATGCTCAAAAATGACACAAAACCATGCCGAAAATGGGGGTAAAAAAACAACATTAACTCGTTTGGAGTCATTCGCCCAACATCTCAGCCGCAAGGCTGCGAGCTTTCTTGATGTCGCAATACACTCCGCCGGGAGCCAATAGTGCCTTGATGTCGAGCGTGTTGAAGCAATCGTGCTCCACCAACTGCACCACAGCGTCATAGTGTTTGCCCGCCAAGCTGTCGGCGTTGCTCAAGATGCCGATGCCATATTCGCGGCGCACCTGTTCGGGGCTTGCCCAGGGGTCGAACACCTCCACCCGGGGGGTGTAGCCGTGCAGCACGTGATAGACATCCGCCACCTTGGTGTTGCGCACGTCGGGGCAATTCTCCTTAAAGGTGAAGCCGAGCACCAAGATGCTCGACTCGCTCACCTCGTGTCCCGACTGTTGCAGGCGTTTTGCCACGCGCTCTGCCACATAGGGACCCATCTCTTCGTTCACGCGGCGCGCCTCAATAAAGAGGTGGGGCACCACGCCATGCTCCTTAGCCTTCTCAATCAGATAATAGGGGTCCACGCCGATGCAGTGACCGCCCACCAAGCCGGGCTTGAAGGGGAGGAAGTTCCACTTGGTGCCCGCTGCGGCAAGCACCTCAAAGATGTCGATGCCCATAGCGTCGAAGATGACGGCCGCCTCGTTCATCACCGCCACGTTCACGTCGCGCTGCGTATTCTCGAGTATCTTAGCCGCCTCAGCCACTCTGATTGAGGCTGCGCGGAAGGTGCCGTTCTTCAACACCGAGTTGTAGATGCCGTCAATGCGCTCGGCAGCCTCGGGGGTGGAGCCGGAGGTGATCTTCAAGATTGTAGCCACCTTGTGCTGCTTGTCGCCCGGGTTGATGCGTTCGGGCGAATAGCCCAACGAGAAGTCGCGGTTGAGCTTCAGCCCCGACACCTGTTCGATGATGGGGGCGCACACCTCCTCGGTCATTCCGGGCCACACGGTGCTTTCATACACCACCACGTCGCCCGGCTTCAGCACGCTGCCCACCGTTCTGCTGGCATCCTTCAGCGGTGTCAATATGGGTTCATGGTCGATTCCTGTCGGGGTGGGCACAGCCACGATGTAGCACGTGCACTGACGCAGCTGTTCGCTGTCGGTGGTGCAAATCAGCCCGTTGTCGAGAGCCTCGCGCAGTTCGTCGGCTCCCACCTCATCGGTTATGTCGGACCCTTGGCTGATGGCTGCCACGCGTTCGGCATTGAGGTCGAAACCCACCACCTGATAGCGGTGTGCGAACAAGCATGCCAGTGGCAAACCCACGTAGCCAAGTCCTATGATGCCAATAGTCTCTGTTTCGTCAATCTTCATAAACATTGTGTTTTTAGGGTGCTAAGGCGGGACTTTATGCAAGCCCCCACACACCGCACGTCAATTCTTTTGTTCAATTAATAAATAGATGCTTTTGTTATTTTAATCGCTTATCGTTTTTTTTATTCACACTAAACGAAGCAATGCAATCGCCCGTTTGCGATGCGTTCATTGCTTCTCAATCCACCCTCCACGGCACGGCTACATGCCCTCCAAGCGCGCATAGATAGAAGTCTTCTCGGGGTTCCAGGGGTCTTTATACGACTGGAAGAAGAAGAGCTCCGCCGTGTGGGCAATCAGGCGCGCCACGCGCAAGAAGTAGCCCGTGTAGAAGGTTGACACCAACAGATAGGGCAGCAAACGCCACTCCTCGCTGCGGCGCTCCGAGATGAGCAAAATCACCCCAAACGCCACGCAGGCGAAACAGCCGCGTATCAGCCAGCCCACAATGATGATCTCCATCAGTCGGTCGGTATTCATAAATATCAACTGCAAGATGTAGAAACACCACACGTAGTTAAACACACAGTCGAACACGATGTTATCGAGGTTCGAGATGGCATTTGAAAAAGAGAAGTTCTTGTCTGCCTTAAACACATCAGAGTGTTTGCGCACGCGGAAGCGGATCAGCGAGCGGCACCAGCGGATGCGCTGACGGAACAGAGCGAACCACGACGTGGGCACATCAGTCATGCAAATGGCATCTTCGGCAAACCACACGCGGTAGCCCGCCTTACGCAGCTTCTGCGTAATGTCGCCGTCGAGGCCGGGGCCAATATCCCAGCAACCCACTTGGCGTATTGCCTCGGTCTCGAAAGCGCCAAAAGCACCTGATATGATGTGATAGAGTCCCAACATGTTGGTCACCATGCGGCCTATCTGTATCGTCTTTAAATATTCCAACGCCTGCAGCGACGAGCACACTGAGTCGCCCGCGTTGCGCACCTTCACGCAGCCGCCCACACCCTTGATGCTCGGGTCGTAATAGAAGGGCAGCAAAATCTTCTCGATGGCATCGCGATCCAGCGAGCTGTCGGCATCGAGGTGCACGATGTACTTGCCCTTGGCGTGGAAGGCACCATAGTTGGCGGCACTCGCCTTGCCGCCGCGGTCGCGCATGCGGTAGTAGTGAGTGATGTAGCCCGAAGCCTCGAGGTCGCGACAGATGAAGGGGGTCGTGTCGTTCGACCCATCGTCGATAATCAAGATCTCGAAGTTCTGATAAGTCTGTTCGCGCAGCGACTTCACCAAGTTATAGATGCGCTTGCCCTCATTCTTGCCCGGAGCCAAGATGGTGATGAGGGGCTTTTCGATGTAGAGCCGTCGTCGCGCCAAAGCCTGCCGCGTGCGCCGTTTCGAGAAGGTGCACAGAAAGCGCACCGCCACTGTCAGGTCGAGCAGATAATAGCGCGGAAACTCCACCGCAAAGAGGAACCAGTAGGTAGACACAGCCGCCTGCCAGGTCAGGTTGGCAGTGAAGCAAGCCACAATGCCATCCAAAATCTCAAATGCGTAGTCAAGCAACATCATAGCGCTCTGTCGTTCTATTGGTTTATTATCTAC
>CAZBWT010000031.1:11506-16107 GCA_964495625.1 uncultured Prevotellaceae bacterium
TATCTACCCTCTAATATTATTTCCTTTTGCCGAACTATCTGCCCTCACTCAGTTTCTTGATGAAGGTCTCGGCATCCTCGCCGTAGTGGAAGAAATAGGTGTTGACCTGTTCAAACTGGAAGCCGTCGTGCATCATGCCATAGTCGCGCATCTCAGCCGAAAGCTCAAACTCCATCTTGGTCTGCACCTGGGCGATGCTGCCCTCTTCAGCCGTGATCATGAAGTAATAATTATTACCCCAAAGCGAATTCTTATAGATTGAGAAGCGAGACATGGCGCGGGCGATGGGCGGAATGGCGCTCCACTCCTCAGCCTCGTCTTGCGAGGGGTCGAACACGAAGAAGCGCACCACGATAATCATGTCGTCAATCGGCTTGTCGGCACCGGCAAACATGCGGATGTAGTCTAAGAAGTCGCGCATCGACGAATAGCCCATAAAGCCCACCTGCGAGATGGTGAAAAGCACATCGTTCGAGGCGAAAGCGCGTATGCCCTCGGGGGTGAACTCATACTCCTCCACATCCTGGTCGCGCAGCTCATTGGTGCGCAGCGTGGTCTTGCAGTTGGTGCAGAGCACGCGCATGTCGGGATACATAAAGTTCTCGCCACACTGCCGGCAGGTGTAGACCGAAGCCGGGCGGTCATAATCCACCCCGATGTGATGCAACATGTGGTGACACTTGGGGCAACGCAACTCGCCGTCCCAGGCGTAGGCGGACTCGGGAGCCACGTTGGCGCAGCGGAAGTGGTGCAGCACCGGCTCCTCGCCGATGTGAGAGCTGCGGCACTTGGGGCAGCACTCAAAATAGAGCAGATGCGAACGTCCGCAGTTGGGGCAGAAATGCACCTTCTCCAGGAAGCGCGTCTTGCGCACGTAGCCCATCTTCAGCATCTCGGTGTGGAAGAAGAGACGCTCCTCGGCCTGCTTCAGGTCGCGACCGTTGGGCGACCACAGCGTGTAGTAGTAGAGCGACATATAGCCCGTGTTCAAGCCCGTCACCGAAAGGTTGTTAAACGAATAGTGACCGCGTGAAATGGCGTAGCGGCACAAGCGGAAGAACTCCTCGGCGCGCGTACGCACCGGCTCGGTGCCGAGCAAGAAGTTCATGCGGCGCATATTATTATAGACCTCCTCGATGCCTTCGCCCATGCGTTGGTCGGTGGGGTCCACGGCATAGCCGTCAACAATCACGTCGGCATCGCCCAACCAGCCCTTCAAGCGTTCGGTGACGAAGCAGGGCTTAAACCTGCACTTCTCAGAGATGAGCGGCGAAGCCAGGCGTATGGTGAGCATGTTTTGTGCGCGGCTACCGCTGATGATGTTGATGAAGATAGCGTCGAAGTCTTCAAACATCAACTCACCCTCGGCATCCACGTCCACCAGGTCGTGTATCACCAATATGCGGCGTTTGTGATTGTTGGTCACAATCTCATATCGAGCGGTATTCATGCGTTAATTGTTGCTCTGTTCTAAGGGTTGCACATCATTTTGGGTCGCCCCCAAACGGTCGGTGTCGGGGTCGCTCATCTCGTCGTTCAGCTCCTCGTTGAGCGAGGAGTTTGAGTTAGCCTCCATGCGGCGCAGATAGTCGTCTTCGTCGGTCATGTTCTCCAACTCCTGCGGCGAGATCCATTCGTGGCGCATCTTGTGCAGGCGTTGGCGAATCATGAACACCTTCAGCGAAAGCTCCGACACGCCTCTGCCCGACATAAACCACAGGTAGTCGCCCGTCTTATAGCCCACCCACGAGTCGGTGTTCTTGACGCGCACCTTGATGGGCATGCCGTCGGTCACCGCCCAGAAGGGCAACACCTGCCCCTTGTCGATGTTGAGGCTTGCCATCACGGCAGTGTTCTTCTTCATGAAGTAGCTGCGCAGTGCTACGGGGATCTCCTCGGTGCGCAAGCCCAACACCGACACGTGAGCGCGAAACTCCACATCGTCGTTCACGATGACCGTGGCGCGGGTGTTGTTGGTGATCTTGTTCATCTTGTCGACGGGCACATACGCCATCACCTGAATGTTCGACCGCTGGTTCAGCGGTCGGGTGGTGACGATTGACTCCTTCTCGAAGAAGATATTGTGGTCTGAAGCCATCACGTTAATCACCACAGCCGTGTCAGTGGCGAGGCGATAGACGATGGCATCGCGAGCGCGAAACGAATTATAGTCGTTAAAGAGGGTCATGCCTGCCGAGTCGCGGCGATTATAGCCCGAGCGAGCCACAGACACGTTCACCTCGCGGCGCAGCTGTTCGATGGTGTTGCGCTCGGTTTGCAGGGCGCGCAGGTTGGCTTCAGCCTCCTTCAGCTGGCGTTCCAAGTCGAGCTTATGCGCGTTGTCGCTCAAGCCGAAGCGTATGTTGTGATCTTCGATAGAAATCTGGCGTTTCAGCTCGTCAATGCGCACCAAGAGCACGCCGATTTGCTGCTGGGCGGTGACGTAGCGCAGCTGGTAGTCGCGGTCGCGCACCACCACATTCGGCTCGTTGTTGAGGTTGCTCTGCTCAATAAACATGTCGAGCATATAATAAGAGTAGAGCGTATCGCCGGGCATCACCACGTCGCCCGGAGCCACATACATGTGGTCGACGAACACGTCGATGGGGGTGCGCACGTGATTATCGTCCACGTGGATGTAGCCGTCATACTCCGTGTAGTAGAGGTGCACGCCCACGTAGAGAGCCACGATGGTCAAAATCACTGCCAAGATGCAGCCGAAGATGATCTGCTGGCGATTAATCTGCTTGCGTCGCTCTTTGAGTATCGACTCAAGATTGTCTTTCTCTTCGGGCGACCGATACGTGAAGTTATTCATCTATATATTTATCTCACACTTTTGTGTACTAATCGTTTTTTTGCATCCAACCCACACGCGCTTGCCCGCCTATTTATAGAGCTCAGACAGCGGTGTTTCGCGGCAGAAGTAGAGAATCCACTCATCTTCGGGCAAGAAAGCCTGAAGGTCTGCCACATAACAGTCGCGGCGGTATTGAAAAGAGATGAGCTTCTCCCAACACAGCAGATAGCTGTTATATTCGCGTGTGCGCGCCATGCGGCTATACTCGCCAATGCGGTTGCTGTAGCCCTCAACGCGCTGTTGCAGGTAGTTGCGCAGCTCCAACATGCGGCGATATTCGCCAATCGACGAGCGGTTCAGGCGGGCTATCTCGAGCAAGATGAGCTGCACCTTCTCGACCAACTCAGAGCGCAGATGCTCTTGCTGAGCGCGCAGCACCTCGATGTCGGCACGCATCACGCGGCGCTTCTGGTGCACCTCGGTGGAGAGGGGGATGCGGAAGCTGACACCCGCGTCGATGTTGTTAGAGTTGGGGGCAGCGGTGCGCGTGTAGAGCGAATAGCGTATGAAGGGGGCGGCATTGACCGTGGCCCAGTAGCTCTCGTTGGCGCGCTGCTGCTCGAGCAGCTTCATGCGCAGGGCATAGACGGCGAGGTCTACGTGCCCCTCGCGCACCACGCGCAGCAGGGCGGTGCTATCCACCGTCACCACCACACCCGAGGGGTGAGAAAGGTCGCCGGCGGGGGCATAGTCGCCGGGGATGGTGGCGAGCAGACGCTCAGCCTCTGCCTTCTCGTTGAGTATGTTGAGCAGCGCATCGCTGCTGATATTCTCGGTGCGAAGCAAATAAGACTGCGCCCCGCTCATCAGGTCGAGGTTTGCTAAGCGGTGCAGCAACACGCCCACCAACAAGCTGTCTGACTTGATGCGGAACACCTCTTTTTGGCAAGCAATGAGGCGCATCAGCTGGTCTTTATCCTGCTGCATGTGCTCAATCTTGCCCTGCAGACGTATCGCCTCGCGTCTGCCGTGGTGCTTCCAGAGGGCGCTTTGAAAGATGTACCACCGCAGCTCAGCCTGCACCTTGGCGGTGTAGACCGACACGGCATCATCTTCGTCGCTCAGACCAATCTTGTCGTCCAGGCGGGTGTAGACCTGCCCCATCACCTCAAGACCCGTCTCGCGGTTGAGGGCGGAGGTGCGCACGCGGGTGCGACGCTCAATGGCCTCACCGGCGGGCGAGGGGTCAACGTGCAGCGGTTCGTTAGCCCAGCCGCTGTTCATCGAGAAGGTCTCGTCGTCGTCAAAATGAGTGGTAGCCTCCACGCGGCGAGGGAAGATCAGCGAGTCCAACTCGGCAAACCTTCGCTCAAAGTCGTAGATGATGGCATCGCCGTCTGACGTAGGTTCATCGCCGAAGAGGGGGCGATAGTCATCGTCGTCGGCAATCATGCCCTGCCCGCACAGAGGCAGTGCACCGAGGCACATCAAGGCAACGGCTAAACACCGTCTGAACATCGACATTGCTATGGACATCATTCCATTGAACATTATTATATAACTACCACGTGTGTAACTCGTGCGGCATCTTGTCACTTCTTACGTACACACACATATTATATATGTATGGGGGAAAGATTAGATTGCAGGTTACACATAAAAACGCAGCCGTGTGGAACTCATACGTAATATGCAGCCGGGGAATCTACACACATAAATATGCAGTCGGGGGGAATTTAAGGTTACGCTTTAGATTTCCTTCACTAAACTTCTCGTTCTGATATTCTCAGCCGCTATGGCG
>CAZBWT010000032.1:0-15817 GCA_964495625.1 uncultured Prevotellaceae bacterium
TGTCGGTGAACATCAGCTCAGAGACGCTGATGGTGTCGTTTTCGTTGATGATGGGTATCACCCCTTCGGCGAGCATCACCTCCATGCAGTTCTTTTGGTTGAGGTAGTGACGGCGGGTGCTGAAGTTCTCTTTGGTGGTGAGAATCTGACCGCAGCTGATGCCATGGTCGCGAAAGAGTTCGTAATATTTATTGATGAGCTTCGCCTGCCCTACCGCCGAGAAAAGCTGTCGCTGGCTTACGGTGTCGAGCTTGTCATCGACCTTCCCTTTCAGTTCGCTTCGCCCCGAGGCTACGGCTCCGGACGACACTAACAAAATCTGCACGCCGCTGCGATGCAGTTCGGCTATCTGATCGACTAAGGCGGACATACGCGTAACGTCGAGCGTGCCGTTGGGGCGCGTCAAGACGTTGCTGCCAATTTTTACGGTGATACGTGTCATGTGTACGATTTATTTGTTGAACGTGGTTTTTATTGGAAGCCACATATCTTTTTTATCTCGTTGAGTTTGTTGAGGGCATCGAGCGGCGTGAGGGCGTTGATGTCGAGGTTTTTGATTTCGTCACGCACCAGTGAGAGCACAGGGTCGTCGAGCTGGAAGATGCTGAGTTGGTAGCCGTCGACCGACTGCGGGGTGCGTATCTGCTCGGTGGGTACCGCCAAGGGGTTGACATCGCCCGGCACGTTTTGTTGCCGCTCTAAGTCGTGCAACACTTCATCGGCGCGCTTCACCACCTCGGGACGCATGCCGGCTAACTTCGCCACGTGTATGCCAAAGCTGTGCTCGCTGCCGCCGCGCTTCAGCTTGCGCAAGAAGAGTATCTTGCCCTCGCTTTCGCGCACCGAGACGTTGTAGTTGACGATGCGCGGGAAGCTTTTCTCCATTTCGTTCAGCTCGTGGTAGTGGGTGGCAAAGAGCATCTTGGGGTGCCCTTCAGCCACTTCGTGGATGTGCTCGACGATGGCCCAGGCGATGCTGATGCCGTCGTAGGTGCTGGTGCCTCGCCCTAACTCGTCGAAGAGGATGAGGCTGCGCGGCGAGAGGTTGTTGAGGATGTTGGCGGCCTCGGTCATCTCGACCATGAAGGTGGATTCGCCCAACGAGATGTTGTCTGATGCCCCGACGCGGGTGAAGATCTTGTCGACGAGTCCGATGTGCGCCGACTCGGCGGGCACGAAGCAGCCGATGTGTGCCATGAGGGTGATGAGCGCCGTTTGACGCAGCAGGGCAGACTTACCCGCCATGTTGGGTCCGGTGATCATCATGATTTGCTGTTTCTCGTTGTCGAGCTCTACGTCGTTGGCTACATACTCCTCGCCTGCCGCCATCTGTCGTTCGATGACGGGGTGGCGACCTTGACGGATGTCGATGATCATGGAGTCGTCTACGTCGGGGCGCACGTAGCGGTAGCGTGTTGCCACGCGCATGAAGGAGCGCAGGCAGTCAATCTGCGCCACGAGTTGGGCATCGACTTGTATGAGGGGTATCTGCTGCTCGAGGGCTTTCAAGAGGTCTTGGTAGAGTTGCTGCTCGAGGGTGTTGATGCGCTCTTCGGCTCCGAGGATTTTTTCTTCATATTCCTTCAGCTCTTGCGTGATGTAGCGCTCGGCTCCGACGAGGGTCTGCTTGCGTATCCACTCGGCAGGCACGCGGTCTTTGTAGAGGTTGCGCACCTCGATGTAGTAGCCGAAGACGGAGTTGTATGCCACCTTGAGGCTGGGGATGTGGTGCTCTTCGCTGAGGCGTTGTTGCAGGCGCAGCAGATAGTCTTTGCCCGAATAGGCTATTTGTCGCAGCTCGTCTAACTCGGCATTAACTCCGCCACAGATGGTGTTGCCCTTGCCAAAGAGCAGGGGCGGGTCTACTTCTATTTCGCGCGCAATGCGTTCGACCATGGTGTCGCAGGTGTTGATCTGCTCTGCCATGGCTTTGAGGCGCGGGTCGTCGGCAGCGGCACAGAGGCGCTTCACCACCTTGAGGGCTTCGAGCGCGAAGCGCAGCTGCACGATTTCGCGCGGGTTGGCGCGCCCCACGGCTACTTTAGAGATGACGCGTTCCATGTCGCCCATGCGACGCAGGTTTTCTTCGAGTTCCTCCACAAGGTCGGGCACGTGGAAGAAGTAGTCGACGATGTCGTGGCGCTCGCGGATGCTCTGCACGTGTATGAGGGGGAAGAGCACCCAGCGGTGCATCAGTCGCGCCCCCATGGGGGTGATGGTTTCGTCGATGACGCTGAGCAACGAGCGTCCGCCTTCGTTCATCGAGTCGACTAACTCTAAGCTGCGCACGGTGAACTTGTCGAGGCGCATGTATGCCTCGTTGTCGATGCGGCGCAGGGTGGTGATGTGACCGATGTTGGTGTGGTGGGTGGCTTCGAGGTAGCGTAGTATGGCTCCGGCTGCAATGATGGCATTGGGCATCTGCTCAATGCCAAAACCTTTGAGGTTGTGCGTCTTGAACTGGGCGAGCAGGGAGCGACGTGCATTGTCGTAGGAGAAGACGTAGTCGTCGAGCTCGTAGCAGTAGGGCGTGAGGGTGAACTTTTCTTGGTAGAGCTGCCGCATCCCTTTAACGAAGAGCATCTCTTTGGGCGCGTAGTTGTTGATGAGCTTGTCGATGTAGTCGTAGGAACCTTCGGTGGTCATAAACTCGCCGGTGGAGATGTCGAGGAAGGCAATGCCGCAGCCGTCTTTTGAGAAGTTGACCGCTGCCAAGAAGTTATTCTCTTTGACGTTTAAGACGTTGTCGTTGATGGATAGACCGGGGGTGATGAGCTCGGTGATGCCACGCTTCACCAACTTCTTGGTGAGCTTGGGGTCTTCGAGCTGCTCGCAGATGGCGACGCGCTTGCCGGCGCGAACGAGTTTGGGCAAATACGTATCGAGGGCATGATAGGGGAAGCCTGCCAACGGGTTGCCGGCACGTTGTGTGAGTGTGATGCCTAATATGTCGTGCGTGGTCTCAGCGTCTTCACAAAACGTCTCATAGAAGTCTCCCACTCGGTAGAGTATCACCGCGTCAGGATGTTTTTGCTTCATGGCGAAGTATTGCTTCATGAGCGGTGTATCATTCGGATCGGTAGTTTTTGCCATTTGGTGTTGAGTGTTATGTCGGTTGGATTGGTGGCGGAGGTTAGCGGTCGAAGTGTTTCACTTGTTCGAAGGCTTTAAAGAAGTCCCAGATGACGAGACCCGTGGTGACCGCCACGTTGAGCGAGTGTTTGGTGCCATATTGCGGTATCTCGAGGCAGCCGTCGCATTGGTCTACCACGGTCTGCTGCACCCCTTTGACTTCATTGCCCATGACCACGGCGTAGCGACCGCTGAAGTCGGGCTGCCAGGTGTCGAGCATGGTGCTGCCCTGGCATTGCTCAATGGCAAGCACGGTGTAGCCTTGACGCTGCAATTCCGCCACCGCCTCGTGGGTATCTTCGAAGTATCGCCACGCCACGCTGTCTTCGGCTCCGAGTGCCGTCTTGTGTATCTCCGGACTGGGCGGGGGCGACGAGATGCCGCAAAGGTAGATGCTCTCGACGCGAAATGCGTCGGAGGTGCGAAACACCGAGCCGATGTTGTTGAGACTGCGCACGTTGTCGAGCACTACGACCAGCGGCATCTTGTCTGCCGCCTTAAACTGCTCGGCGTCGATGCGTCCCATTTCGAGGATTGTCAGTTTCTTCATATTTAGTGTGGTGCATTAAGAAATGTCAGAGGGGGAGAGTGTGTGTTGTGAAGCGTCACTGCGCGGTGCCGGCATGGTCGGCATGGAAGGCGCGGATGCGCTGCTCAAAGAGGGGGAATTGCTGCTCGGTGATGAATGAGGTGCAGATGCGCACACCCTCTTCGCGGCTGCCCATGGTGTTGAGCGGGAAGACGCTGATGCCGTAGAAGAGGAGTGCCCGCGTGAGCTGCACCGCCGTCATGCCGGGGTATTGCGCCGTGAAGTAGAAGCCGTCGGCAAGGGGTGCTCCGAGGTCGTTGTCGTAGACTAAGTAGAAGCCGTTGGCTAAGAGCACTTGCTTCATGAAGTGGGCGCGACGACCATATTCACGCACCTCGTCGAGGAAGCGGAAGGTGCCGTCGCACGCTGCCTCCATCATGGCGGCAAGAGCCACTTGCGCCGAGTGTGCCGTGCCCGACGAGAGGGTGTAGAGGATGCGTCCGGCAAAGAAGGGTCCGAAGGCAGGCACACCGAAGCCGGCACGTAAAGGCTCGAAGCTGCGGGCATAGAGTTTGTCGGAGATTGCCAAGACACCAATGCGCTGACCGGCGTAGCTGAAGGCTTTCGAGCCGGAGATGGCAAGGACGTAGTTGTCGGTGTAACGCGCCACGGTGGGCTGGTAGGGCGGCTCGAAGGGGGTGCCTAAGTCGGTGCGGAAGTCCATGGCGAAGTAGGCTAAGTCTTCGAGCACCACCACGTCGTAGCGTGTGGCTAACTGCCCGATGCCTTTTAGTTCGTCTTCGTTGAAGCAGACCCACGACGGGTTGTTGGGGTTGCTGTAGACGATGGCATTGATGTTGCCGGCGCTGAGCAGCTGCTCCATGCGGTCTAACATCTGCTGACCGCGGCAGCTGTGTATGTCGAAGCCGGTGTGCTTCAAGCCGATGACTTCAGCCTGCGTCTTCTGCACGGGGAAGCCCGGGTCGATGAAGAGCACGGTGTCTCGCTCGGGGCGGGCATGCTTCAGGGTCATGAGGGTGGCAAAGGTGCCTTGCATGGAGCCTACGGTTGCCATGCATCCGGCAGGGGCAACATCTACACCGATGAAGGCACGGATGAAGCGTGAGGCGGCTTTCTTGAGTCGTTCTATGCCCGACGTGGGCGGGTAGACGGCGGCTACACCCGAGCGCAGGGCTTCGCATTCGGCTTCGACACCGATTGCCGAGGGCGTCAGACCCGGCACGCCCATCTCTAAGTGGATGAATGACTCGCCGGTGGCACGCTCGATGGCACGACTCAGGTCGGCTAAGTCGCGTATTGTGATTGTTGAAAAATCGTCAATGCCCATCTGTTCGATTGCGGCATTGACGATTGTTGGATTGAAAGACATAATGGTAGTTGTGTGTTGGGGGTAATCGATCAATCAGCGTCGGTGAAGACCGCCTGCGGGCTGAGCTTGTCAGAACGAGCGGAAGCCCATCAGTCGGCGCATCTCTGCCAAAGTGCGACGGCTGCTCTCACGCGCCTTCTCGGCACCCATGGCGGTGACACGGTTCAGGTAGTCGGTGTCGTCGTAGATCTCTTTGTAACGCTCGCGGATGGGGGTCGTGACCTTCAAGATGTCTGCCGCCAACTGCGCCTTGAGGTCGCCGTAGCGGATGGAGCAGTCGTTCCAAGCAGCGAGGAACTGGTTGTAGACCTCGGGGGTAGAGACGATCTTGAGGATGTAGAAGAGGTTGGCGATGGCATCGGGCATCGGCGAGTTAGGCTCGGTGGGACTCACGTCGGTCACCGCCTTTTTCACCTTCTTGGTCAGTTCTTTGTCGTCGTCGTTGAGGTAGACGCAGTTGCCTTCGCTCTTGCCCATCTTGCCACTGCCGTCGAGACCGGGTATCTTGATGGGTTCGCCATCGGGCACATAGGGCTTCGGCTCGATGAAGAGGTCGGTGTGATAGAAGTTATTGAAACGCTTGGCGTAGTTGCGCGCCATCTCGAGGTGCTGTATCTGGTCTTTGCCCACAGGCACGATGTTGGCGCGGTGTTGCAAGATGTCGGCAGCCATCAGCACGGGGTAGGTCAAGAGTCCGGCATTGACGTTGTTGGGGTTCTTGCGCACCTTGTCTTTAAACGACACTGTCTTCTCGAGTTCGCCCACATAGGCATGCATGTTGAGCAGTGTGTAGATTTCACACACTTCGGGCACGTCACTCTGCACGTAGATGGTCGCCTTCTCGGGGTCGATGCCCGCTGCAAGATATTCGGCTAAGATGCTTCGCACGTTGGGGTTTAAGATGGAGGGATCGGGCTGCGTCGTGAGTGAATGATAGTCCGCAATGAAGAAGAAACAATTATATTGATCTTGCATGCGCACAAAGTTACGCAATGCTCCGTAATAATTTCCGAGGTGGAGATGTCCGGTGGAGCGAATGCCGCTCACCACAGTTTCTTTTTGAGCCATAATCTCGATGGTATATGTATTTTTTATTAGGTGTGTCTTGCCTTATTTCGACACGCAAAGATACAATAGTTTTCTATATAGTGAAAATTTAGCATGAAAATAAACGAGTTAGCAGGCTACATCCAAATAAATTGTTAATTTTGCCGCCACTATATCGACACCGGACTTGGTCGGAACCGAGTCTTCAAATCAGCAATTCATGCCCGAAGTTGAAAAGATGGCTAATACAAACAGTAACACGTTGAGTTCATTCTACACACTACATATTGAATATTACACCCGGTGGGGCGAACAGATTTACGTCTGCTTCGACCACGCGCCGCGCCGTGGTCGCGTGGTGCCTGCCGATGCCCTGCCTCTGAGCGACATTGAGGGTTGCAGGTGGTCGCTGCAAGTGCCCGAGAAGTATGCGGCAGGCAGCTCTTATAGCTATTGTCTGGTGCAAAACGGGTTGGTGACGCGCACCGAGTGGCAAGCGGTTCACAAGCTGCCCGCTTTGCCCGAAGCCGCACCCACGGTCAACGGCGACGCGCGACGCGTGATGAGTGTGCAACTCTTCGACTTGTGGTGTGACACCCCTGCCGACCTCCCCTTCTATTCGTCGGCATTCACGCAGTCCATCTTCCGCCGTACCGAACCGGAGCCTGTCACCCTCAACCTCACTGCCGGCAGCCCCGGCACGCTCACCATCTGTTGCGAGGCTGCGTCGCTGCAACCCGGTCAACGCTTAGCGGTGTGCGGCAACACCCAGGTGCTCGGCAACTGGCAACCCGAGCAGGCTGCCATCATGACGCGCATCTCGGCGGTGGGTTGGACCGTCTCCGTCTCGCATGCCGATTGCAGCTACCCCATCTGCTTTAAGTTCGTCATCTTCGACCCCACGACGAAGCAATGGAGTTGGGAGAGCGGCGACAATCGCACCATCGTCCCCCTGCGACAGCCGGCTAAAGACGAGGTGCTTTGGACGGGCTTTTATCAGCTCAACAACCCGCTGCCCCGTTGGCGCGGTGCCGGTGTGGCGGTGCCCGTCTTCTCGCTGCGCACCGAGGCGGATGCCGGCATCGGCGAGTTTAACGACTTGCGTCTGCTCACAGACTGGTGTGTGCGCACGGGGCAACGTGTCATACAGATCTTGCCCGTCAACGACACGACCATCACACGCACGTGGCGCGACTCCTACCCATATAACAGCAACTCTACCTTTGCGCTCAACCCGCTCTACATCCACCTCGAAGACGTGGGTGAACTGACCGACGAGGCGGAACGCAAAGCCTTCAATCACCGCCGCGAGCAGCTCAACCGCTTGCCCGCCGTGGATTTTGAGCAGGTGATGGAGCTGAAGTGGTCGTATCTGCGCCGCCTCTATATTTTCAATGGCGAACGCGATATGACTTCTGCCGACTACCAAGAGTTTTATGAGCACAACCGCTATTGGCTCGACGACTATGCCGTCTACAGCTACTTGCGCGACAAATATAACACTGCTCACTTCAACGAGTGGAACGAGCAATATTCGCCCGAACTCGTCGCTCGCCTTTCGTCACCCGACTCCACCACGCACAATGCCATAGGTTTCTATAAGTACATTCAGTTCCACCTGCACCGTCAGCTTTCCGAGGCGCGCCGCTATGCTCATGCTCATGGCATCATCCTCAAGGGTGACATCCCCATCGGCATCAGCCGCTACAGCGTGGACGCATGGGTGCACCCCTCGCTCTTCCACCTCGACTGCCAGGCGGGCGCACCGCCCGACAGCTTCGACTGCAATGGTCAGAACTGGGGCTTCCCCACCTACAACTGGCAGGCTATGGCCGACGAAGGCTACCGCTGGTTCCGCGAGCGTTTTGCCAAAATGGCGGAGTATTTCGATGCCTATCGCATTGACCACATCCTCGGCTTCTTCCGCATCTGGGAGGTGCCGATGCATGCCGTGCAGGGGCTTTTGGGCTACTTCAATCCCGCCACACCGCTCACCGCCGAAGAGATGCTGCGCGACTATGGCTTCCGCTTCGATGCCGAGCAACTCCTTCCCTACGTCACCGACGATACACTCGAAGAGATCTTTGCCGACGATGCCGCACTGCTCGAAACCGTCAAGCATAAGTTCCTCGACATCCGCATGCCCACCGACACGCGCTATCACTTCTGCCCACGCTTTGCCACACAGCGCAGCGTGGAGGGTTACTTCCGCAGCCGTCCGGAGTCTGTTGCGCTCAAGAAACAACTCTTCGGCATGCTCACCGATGTGCTCTTCATTGAAGATCCGCACAAACCCGGACGCTTCCACCCACGCATCAACGGCATAGACACTTATGCCTTCAAAGTGCTCCCTGCCGACCAACAGGCTGCCTATCGCCACCTGCACGAAGACTTCTTCTACCACCGCCACAACGACTTCTGGCGCGACGAAGCCATGCGCAAGCTGCCCGTGCTGCTGCAAGCCACACCCATGTTGGCATGCGGCGAAGACTTAGGTATGATTCCATCGTGCGTGCCCGATGTGATGCACGACCTCCGCATCTTGAGTCTCGAGATACAACGCATGCCCAAGGGATTTGTCGAGTTCGGCGACCCGAAGTCATATCCTTACTACTCGGTGTGCACCACCTCGAGCCACGACCTCAGCAACATACGCGTGTGGTGGGAAGAAGACCCCGAACGCACGCAGCGCTACTTCCGCGACATGCTTAAGGGGGTAGGTCAAGCCTCCGAGAAGGCGGAGCCGTGGATTTGCGCCAAGATAATAGACGAACACCTCGAGGCTCCATCCATGCTCGCCATCCTGCCCATACAAGACTGGCTCGCCATAGACGGTCAGCTTCGCCACCCCCACCCCACCGAAGAGCGCATCAACACCCCTTCCAACCCCGACAACTATTGGCACTACCGCTTGCACCTCTCCCTCGAGAAATTGCTCACAGCCGACAGTTTCAACCGTCAGGTCAAGAAGCTGATCGTGAAACACGGGCGTTGCCATTAAACCTTTTGTTGTCATTAAACCTTCTGTGGCTTCAACACTCTAACAGAAAGTGCGATGCAGTTAATCAAGCAATAAGACAACGGGCATAAACGACCGGACTAACGAATAGACAGCCGGACTAACAATAAGAATAAACGACAAGAACAAAATATCACAACATTTAAAAATCAACAATGAAAAAAACATTCTTTCTCAGCGCAATGCTGATCGCAGGCATGTGGCAAGCCGCACCTGCAAAGGCTCAGATCGGCTCAAGCATTTTGAACCAGTTGGTGAGTGCTGCCACTTCTGCCACAAGCAACTCTACAAGCAGCGAAACCTCTTCACTCATTAGCAACCTCATCGCTTCCGTCACTGGCAGCGCCACCACAACGCAGGCCAACCTCGTTGGCTCATGGTCATACACCGAACCCGCCGTACAGTTTGAAAGCGAAAACGCCCTCACCAAGGCCGGTGGCACAGCTGTTGCTGCCAAGGTAGAAACCAAACTCGCCAAATACTACAGCAAGGTAGGCATCAAGTCCGGCTCATTGAAGTTCACCTTCGACAACGACGGCAACTGCACTTACGGCATTGGCTCTAACATGCGTCAGGGCACTTACACCTTCGACTCTACCAACAAGATGGTCAACATCACCACCGCTACCGGCTACACCGTAGCAGCCTACGTAACCATCTCGGGCAGCAGCATGACGTTGACCTTCGATGCCAGCAAGATGTTGACACTCTTCCAGACCATATCTTCAAAGATGTCAGCCCTCTCTACCGTCTCTTCAATCGCCAGCATGTATAACGGCATGAAGATTGGTTTCGAGTTCAGCAAACAATAATCTTCGAGGCTACATCACCTCACTTACAACAGCGTCCGCAATGACCGAGAGACTCACTCTCCACATTGCGGACGTTCTATTTCTACACACAAAAACAGAGCCTTTAATTGTTGCAACCAACATTTTCCATACATTTGCATGAGCAACAGCAGACTCAACTGTTTCAACAACCACATCACAACTGTTTCAACGACGATATTAAGTGGTGTGCTTCGACAAGTATATCAAGTGATGTACTTCAACACTTATATTAAGTGGTGTGCTTCAACAAGTATATTCAAATATTCGAATATTCGAATATTCAACAATAACCAAACATAGTAACAGCAATGAAAAGAGCTTTATCAATGCTTGTCGTAAGCTTATTCACACTGTTGTGGATAACTGCACGAGCAGCGGACTATTCCGCACTTTATCAACAGCTCCCCGTGGCGGTAGCACAGCCTGCAGAACCGCAAATTCCCGAGCTCAGCGTCACACTCTCTGACTTTGGAGCCAAAGGCGACGGTCTGACACTCTGCACCGACGCTTTCGCTCAAGCTATCAAGACGTTAAGCGACAAGGGTGGCGGACGTTTAGTCGTGCCCGCAGGCATCTGGTTGACAGGTCCCATCACCCTTCAGAGCTACATCAACCTGCACCTCGAGAAGAACGCTATCCTCCTCTTCTCGCCCGACAAAACCCTCTATGTTGATAACTCAGGCAAATCGTCTCGCTACCTGCCCGGCATCACCGCCAACCGTTGCACCGACATCAGCATCACGGGGCAGGGCATCATCGACGGCAACGGTGGTGTATGGCGCCCCGTGAAGCGCGGCAAGGTGAGCGACGTAGAGTGGAAAGCCTACTTAGCTCAAGGCGGAGTGCAGCGCCAAGACGGCAACCTCTACTATCCCTGGCAGATGAAGTCCGGCTATGCCGACGTAGCCGACACTCCCGAACATCAAGAAGCGCGCCGCAACGACTTGTTCCGCATCTACAACTGCTCACGCATATTGCTTAGCGGAGTCACTTTCCAAAACTCGCCCAAGTTCCATGTGCACCCGCTCAACTGTGAAGATGTCATCATTGACGGCATCACCGTGCGTTGTCCCTGGAACGCACAAAACGGCGATGCCATCGACATCAGCGACTGCCACCGAGTGCTCATCACCGGCACCACCGTCGATGCCGGCGACGACGGACTCTGCATGAAGAGCGGCAACTACAATGCCAAAGCATTAGTCAATGGTTGTGAGGATATTCTCATCGACGACAACACCGTCTATCATGCCCACGGCGGCTTCGTCATCGGCAGCGAGAGCGTGTGTGGCATGAAGCGCATCGTGGTGCGCAACTGTCGCTTCTCGGGCACCGACACCGGACTGCGCTTCAAGAGTGCCGTCACCCGCGGTGGCAAGACCCAAGACCTCTACATCTATAATATAGTGATGAATGACATCGCCAACGAAGGCATCATCTTTCAGTGTAACTATGCCGACCGTCCCGCCGGTAGCAACGGCAGCACTTTCGATGCCAACGTCAAGCCTGACAAAGTGCCTGAATTCACCGACATACACATCTCAGACGTGACCTGTGTTAATGTGAAGACCGCCATTGCCGCCTCGGGGGTAGCAGACCTCAACTGCGTGCATGGCATCGACATCCGCGACTCCCGCTTCGTCTATAACACTACGGCAACCAAAATCGACACCGCCACAGCCCAACTCACACTCACCAACGTGCAGCTCATTCCCTACAAAGCAGATGCTTGGCCCGTGCAAAAATAACAGCCTCACAGGGGGTGTGAACAACCTGTGAATAAACGTGTATAACTCTCACAAAAGGGGGTGGAAAAGAATTGATAATTTTCCACCCCCTTACTCTTGCTTTTTCTAAAATGCTAAGGCTTATAATTTTACCAAACATCTCCAAAAAAACAATTCACAAAATATAAAAAACTTATTCATGGCGAAAACCACACTTATCAAGAGTGACCGTGTTTATTTAATTATTAACTTTGCCGCGTTTCCATCAACTGTGGATATGTTGATAAACTGCCGAGCCGCTTAAAACAGAGAGTTCGATGGTGCGACGATACACCACAAACTTTCACCCACATACAAGGGCTGAAGGGCTTCCATCAACTTCAGCCATGCCACATGCCTCGGTGGTGGGTAATCTGTGCATAAACCCCTCCCCTGCCTTGATAACTCAACGGGTGGCTTTAGGGCATCAAAGTTATGCACATTATCAACACCCTATTATTATCACTATATAAGGGGTTTAAGTTTTAAAATTTTCTTCTTTAAAGCATATACTTATGAATAATAAAGATTGTTCAAAACTCACGCCCGAGGCAAACGAAAGTCTTCGTGCCGAGGTTGCAACGTGTGGTTTTGTCGACCGTCCCACCGCCGGCATCGACCTGGTGGCTGAAATCAAACGTCTCAAGCAGCAAAAGAATGCCGTCATCTTAGCACACTATTATACTGAAGGAGTCATACAAGACATCGCCGACTTTGTGGGTGACAGCTTGGCATTGGCACAAAAGGCTGCCAAGTCCACGGCAGACATCATCGTGATGTGCGGTGTGCACTTCATGGGCGAAACGTGCAAGATACTCTGCCCCACGAAAAAGGTCTTAGTGCCCGACATGAATGCCGGATGCTCGTTGGCAGACAGTTGTCCCGCCGATGCTTTCGGCAAATTTGTGCAAGAACACCCCGACCACACCGTCATTGCCTACGTCAACACCACGGCTGCGGTGAAATATTACACCGACATCGTCGTCACCTCCACCAATGCCCGCCAAATTGTTGAGAGTCTGCCCGCCGATGCCAAGATTATCTTTGCGCCCGACCGCAACTTAGGCAACTACATCAACTCCGTCACCGGTCGCAACATGCTGTTGTGGGACGGAGCCTGCCACGTCCACGAGCAGTTCTCCACCGAACAGATCATGTTGCTCAAGCAGCAATATCCCCAGGCAAAAGTGTTGGCACATCCCGAGTGCAAGCGTCCGGTGCTGCTGTTGGCTGACCATGTCGGTTCCACGGCTGCCCTCTTGAAATTTGCCGTGCAGGACGAGTCGTGTGACACCTTCATCGTTGCCACCGAGTCTGGCATCCTGCACGAAATGCAGAAACAAGCCCCGCAGAAGCACTTCATCCCTGTGCCGCCCGAGGTGTCGGAAGGCACCCGCACCTGTTCGTGCAACGAGTGCGCCTTTATGCGCCTCAACACATTGCAGAAGCTCTATAACACACTGCTCTATGAGTTGCCCGAGATATCTGTAGACCCCGCCATCATCGACCGTGCCCGCAAGCCCATCGACAAGATGCTTGAGATTTCTGCGCAGTTAGGACTTTGATGCGGCAGACACATATAATAGTATACATAATATCAACGCTTAATATCCCCACACATTTATGAATCTTGAAGTCATGGCTCCCGTAGGCAGCTACGAGTCGCTCGCAGCTGCCATCCAAGCAGGTGCGGACTCCGTGTATTTTGGCATCGAAGGCTTAAACATGCGCTCGGGCTCCGCCAACAACTTCACCATTGCCGACCTGCACCGTATCGCCGCCACCTGCCACGAGCATGGATTGAAGAGCTACCTCACCGTCAACACCATCATCTACGACGAAGACTTAGCCACCATGCGCAGCATCATTGATGCTGCTGCCGAGGCGAAAGTCTCTGCCATCATTGCCAGCGATGTGGCTGCCATGACCTATGCAGTGGAGCGTGGTGTGGAGGTGCACCTCTCCACGCAGCTCAACATCTCTAACGTCGAGGCACTCCGCTTCTATGCCCGTTTTGCGGACGTAGCGGTCTTGGCGCGCGAACTGAATATGGATCAAGTGCGTCACATCCACGAAACCATTGTCAAAGAGCAGATTAAAGGTCCTCACGGCGAACTCATCCGCATCGAGATGTTTGCCCACGGAGCCTTGTGCATGGCTGTTTCGGGCAAGTGTTACCTCAGCCTGCACGAGTTCAACCGCTCGGCAAACCGGGGTGCCTGCGGTCAGGTGTGTCGTCATGCCTACACCGTGCGAGATGCCGACCACGACACAGAGCTCACCATCGACAACAAATACATCATGTCGCCCAAAGACCTCAAGACCATTCACTTCATCAACAAGATGATTGATGCCGGTGTTGAAGTCTTCAAGCTCGAAGGCAGAGCGCGTGGTCCGGAATACGTCAAGACCGTAGTGTCGTGTTACAAAGAGGCAATTAATGCCGCTGTGGCAGGCACTACCACTGACGAGATGGTTGCCGACTGGGATGCCCGTCTCTCCACCGTCTTCAACCGCGGATTCTGGAATGGTTACTACCTCGGTCAGCGCCTCGGAGAGTGGAGTCGTCACTACGGTTCGCTTGCCACCGAGCACAAAGAATATTGCGCCAAAACCATGGGTTACTACTCCAAGCTCCATGTCGGCGACTTTCTTTTGGAGGCACAAGAACTGCACGTTGGCGAGAAGATACTCATCATAGGTCCCACCACGGGTGTTATTGAACTCACAGTCAACGAGGTCATTGTCGATGACCGCAAAGTCGATGTGGTGCACAAGGGCGAACGGTTCACCATCGTCGTGCCCGACAAGGTACGTCCCTCCGACCGCCTCTATCGCTTGGTGCCAAACCAATTATAAACAAATGTGGATAACTGTAGGGTATAACCCCTCACAGTTATCCACTTCTTATATCCTTTTTGCGTCTCATGAAATCTAAATTTCAACTCGGGCTCCTCCCCCGCATTCTCATAGCCATAGCCTTAGGTATCTTGTTGGGCAACTACATGCCCGTAGGTGCAGTCAGACTGTTCGTCACCTTCAATAGCCTCTTTAGCGAATTCTTAGGCTTCATCATACCGCTCATCATCGTCGGCTTAGTCACGCCTGCCATTGCCGACATAGGCAAAGGAGCAGGCAAGATGTTGGCAGTCACCACCTTGGTAGCTTACCTTGCCACACTTTTCGCCGGGTTCCTCTCCTACTTTACCGGTGCCACACTCTTCCCCACGATGATAGAGCCGGGAGCTAACATTGCACAAATCAGCGAGGCGCATGACGTTACCCCATTCTTCTCGGTCAGCATTCCGCCGGCACTCAATGTCATGACTTCACTCATCCTTGCCTTCACGATGGGCTTGGGCATAGCTCACCTTGACAGCGGAGCCCTCAAGGCGGTTTGTCTCGACTTCAAAGAAATCATCATCCGCACCATTCAGCGGGTCATACTCCCCTTGTTGCCTGCCTACATCTTCGGCATCTTCCTCAACATGACCCACTCCGGGCAAGTGGTCAGCGTGCTCACCGTGTTCATTAAGATCATCGGGGTCATCTTTGTGCTCCATATCTTGCTTCTGTTGCTGCAATATAGTGTAGCCGGAATAATGGTCCGCCGCAACCCGTTGCGGCTGTTAGCGCGCATGCTACCCGCCTATTTCACCGCTTTAGGCACCCAGTCGTCGGCAGCCACCATCCCCGTCACCTTGCGGCAGACCATCGACAACGGTGTCAACCCCGGCATTGCCGGCTTTGTCATACCGCTTTGTGCCACCATACACCTCAGTGGCAGCACCTTGAAAATTGTTGCCTGCGCCTTAGCACTCATGATCATGCAAGGTTTGCCCTACGACACCCCTATGTTTGCCGGTTTCATTTGCATGTTAGGTGTCACCATGGTCGCTGCGCCCGGTGTGCCCGGCGGAGCCATCATGGCTGCGCTCGGTGTGCTCGCCTCCATGCTTGGTTTTGGCGAAAGCGAACAAGCTTTGATGATAGCCCTCTACATAGCCATGGATAGTTTTGGCACCGCCTGCAACGTCACCGGCGATGGTGCCATAGCACTCATCATCGACAAATACTTCGGAGCGAAAACTGCAAAGGCTT
>CAZBWT010000033.1:0-11979 GCA_964495625.1 uncultured Prevotellaceae bacterium
GTAGCACAACAGATTTTGGTTCTGCATGACTGAGTTCGAGTCTCGGTAGGGCAACTCACAAAACGCTCCGCAAGATGTTCTTGCGGAGCGTTTTGCGTTAGAATGCCCCCTTTTGCTGTCAATAAGTTACTGAAAAACAGAAAAGGGTGCATAAATTTGTAACATCGGGGATAAAAAAGTATATTTGCCCGCTCAATGTTAGAGATTCGCTGTGACAGTTTAGACGCGAGAGATTCGCTGCGAAAGAAAGATTAGCAACCTGAAACGAAGCAATCAACCAACCTGTCAGAGCTGAATAAGCAGAAATCTATCATGCTGAGAGAATATAATCCGGAGAGAAATAATCCATTGTAGTGAAAATAATTTATGCCAACCATATCTGAACGCGGCATACAGATGCCGCAGTCTCCTATCAGGAAGCTCGTTCCCCTTGCTAATGCCGCAAAAGCTCGCGGCGTGAAGGTCTATCACCTCAACATCGGTCAGCCGGACCTCCCGACCATGAAGGCGGGTCTTGATAAGCTGAAGCACATCGATCGAAAAATCCTCGAATATAGCCCCAGTGAAGGCATCCTCTCGCTGCGCGAGAAGCTTGCCGCCTATTATCACCGCTTCAACATCAACGTGGATGTTGAAGACATCATTGTGACCACCGGCGGCTCGGAGGCGGTGCTCTTCGCCTTTATGTCTTGTCTCGATCCGGGCGACGAGATCATCGTGCCCGAACCTGCCTATGCCAACTATATGGCGTTCGCCATTGTTGCGGGTGCCGTCATCAAGTCTATCCCTTCGAGCATCGAAGAGGGCTTTGCCCTGCCCCCGATGGAGAAGTTTGAGGAGCTGATTACTCCCCGCACTAAGGGTATCCTGATTTGCAACCCCAACAACCCCACAGGCTATCTCTACACCAAGAAGGAGATGGAGCAGCTGCGCGACATCGTGGCCAAGCACGACCTCTACCTCTTCTCCGACGAGGTGTATCGTGAGTTCTGCTACACCGGCGCACCCTACATCTCGGCTTGCCACCTCAGCGGCATTGAACAGAACGTTATCTTGATCGACTCTGTGTCGAAACGATATAGCGAGACCGGCATCCGCGTCGGCTCGATTGTGACTAAAAACGCAGCCGTGCGCAGCAGCATCATGAAGTTCTGCCAGGCTCGTCTCTCGCCGCCGCTCATCGGTCAGCTCGTTGCCGAGGCTTCGATTGATGCCGACGACGAGTATATGCTCGAGACCTACAACGAGTATGTGGAGCGCCGCAAGTTCCTCATTGACGGCATTAACCGCATTCCCGGCTGCTATTCGCCCATACCGATGGGTGCCTTCTACACCGTGGCTCGTCTGCCCGTCGATGATGCCGAGAAGTTCTGCGCCTGGTGTTTGGAGAGCTTTGAGTATGAAGGTGCCACCGTCATGATGGCTCCCGCCTCGGGCTTCTACGTCACCCCGGGCTTGGGTCGCAATGAGGTGCGCTTGGCTTACGTGCTCAACAAAGAAGACCTGCGCCATGCCCTCATCGTCTTGGAGAAGGCTCTCGAGGGTTATCACCAAATGCAGATGCAGCAGCAATAACCGGCTGCGGGCATCCAACAAACACAGGGGACCGTGTCATTAGCTTATTTCATAGCTCGTCGCATCCACTTTTCGCGCGAGGCTGATGCCTCGCAGCGCGTGTCACCGCCTGCCATACGCATTGCCATCGCCGGCATTGCCATTGGTTTGGCGGTGATGATTTTGTCGGTGGCTATCGTGGTGGGTTTTAAGCAAGAGGTGCGGCGCAAGGTGATAGACTTTGGTGCCCACATGCAGGTGCAGGCACTCACCGCCAACACCACGTATGAGACCACCCCGATAGCCGTCAGCGACACGCTGATGGCGCTGCTGCGCTCCGTGCCGGGGGTGCGCTCCGTGCAGCCTTTTGCCACCAAACCGGCGCTCATCAAAACCGACGACGACTTTTTGGCGGTGGCGGTGAAGGGCATCGCAGCCGATAGGGGCGAGGAGGACTTCTTCACGACCTATCTGCGCGAGGGCTCGCCGCTGTTCGCCCCCGCCGACGATGAGGAGGGCGAGGCGGATGCCGACCCCGATGATGCCGCCGATGAGGTTGAGGCAGCCCCACTTTCCACCGTGCTGCTGTCTCGCACCATAGCAGACCGCTTGCACCTGTCGGTGGGGCAGACCGTGTGGCTCTATTTTGTGCGCACCGAGGCGGGCAATGAGTTCGCCTGGGGCAGTGCCGCCGCCTCGGTGAAGAGTCGCCGCGTGACGGTGAGCGGCATTTATGAGAGCCATTTCGATGAGTACGACCGCCAGATTATTGCCGCCGACCTGAGGCTGCTGCAACAGGTGGGCGAGTGGCACCCCGACGAGGTGAGCGGCTTGGAGATACGTGTGGATGACTTCGACCGGCTGGACGACACCTATCTGCGCACCGCCGAAGTCTTGGAGGACTATGCCGACAGCCACGGCGAGATGTATTATCTGCGCACCGTGCAGCAGATGAACCCGCAGATCTTCGGCTGGCTGGACTTGTTGGATACCAACGTGTGGGTCATCTTGATCTTAATAGCCTCGGTGGCTGCCTTCACCATGATTAGCGGCTTGCTCATCATCATCTTGGAGCGCACGCGCATGATTGGCATCCTCAAAGCCTTGGGTTATGACAACGGCGGGTTGCGCCGCGTCTTTCTCTACATGGCACTGTTCCTCACCGGCAAGGGGCTGATTTGGGGCAATGCCGCGGGGTTGCTGCTCTGCTATGTGCAGAGCCGTTGGCACCTCATCCGCCTCGACCCCGAGAACTACTATTTGGAGTGGGTGCCCATAGCCTTGCAGCCTTGGCATGTGGTGGGCATCAACGTGGCTACGGTGGTGTTGACCTTGTTGGTGCTGATTGCGCCGAGTTCGATCATTGCCAAAATTAGTCCCACCAAAGCCATTCAAGCCGATTGAACTTCGGCGGTTTGCGGCGAAATGCCGGTTGTGCCAACAAAACAGCCGCAAAATGATGCCACTCAACCATATTTTTGCATACCTTTGCCCAAACATGAAACTATTCCTTACGTCATCGCTGCGTAAGCCGATAATACGCTAAGACATATCCCCCTAAAAATAATACATATTTAAAGATACCTCATGAAAATTTCCAAACTTCTTGTAGCAGGCTTTGTGGCCTTTGCAACACTGGTGAGTGCTTGCACCTACGACCCCAAGTCGGGTCTGCCGAACACGGACGACGACCTCGCCGCCTATACCGGCAACCTACAGTTTCAACTTGCAGTCAGCCGTCCGCAGTTTGCCGACCGCAGCGTTAAGATCACCGACTTTGGCGGTGTGGGCGACGGTGTGACCGACAACACGGCAGCCTTTGCCCGGGCCATGCAGACGTTGTCGCAGCGCGGCGGTGGTCATTTGGTGGTGCCCGGCGGCGTGTGGTACACGGGTCCCATCACGTTTGAAGACAATGTAGACCTGCACCTCGAGGAGGGTGCCATCATACTCTTCACCGAGAACTTCGACGCTTACCCCATCATCGAGACTTCGTTCGAGGGGCTCGACACGCGTCGCTGCATGTCGCCCCTCAATGCCGAGGGTAAGACCAACATTGCCATCACCGGCTTTGGCACCATCGACGGCAACGGCGATGCCTGGCGCTGGGTGAAGAAGAGCAAACTCACCGACAGCCAGTGGCAAGCCTTGTTGGCTCGCGGCGGTTGCGTGAACGAGGCTGCCGACATCTGGTTCCCCACCGAGGCTGTGCGTGCCGCCTATGAGAAGGCGGATATGAACGTGGTGCGCGGTGTGGAGAGCGAAGAGGAGTGGCAAGCCCTGCGCGACTATTTGCGCCCGGTGTTGCTCTCGTTCCGCCGCTGCAAGAATGTGTTGCTCGAGGGGGTATGCTTCGAGAACTCGCCCGCCTGGAACCTGCACCCCTTTATGTGTGAGAACATCATCATCAACAACGTGATGGTGGTGAACCCATGGTATTCACAAAACGGTGACGGTCTGGACTTGGAGAGCTGCAACAATGCTCTCATCGTGAACAGCAAGTTCGACGTGGGCGACGATGCCATTTGCGTGAAGTCCGGCAAGGATGAAGACGGTCGCCGCCGCGGTGTGCCGTGCAGCAATGTGGTGGTGGACGGTTGTTCGGTCTACCACGGTCACGGTGGCTTTGTGGTCGGCTCAGAGATGTCGGGCGGCGTGCAAAACGTGTCGGTCAAGAATTGCACCTTCTTGGGCACCGATGTGGGTCTGCGCTTCAAGTCGACGCGCGGTCGCGGCGGTGTGGTGGAAAATATCTACATCGACAACGTGCAGATGATCAACATCCCCACCGAGTGTTTGCTCTTCGACCTCTATTATTCAGGCAAGTCTGCCTCGGAGATGTTGGCTGAGGGCAACGACACCCCCAAAGACGAGGTGATACCCGAGGTGACGGAGGAGACTCCCGCCTTCCGCAACATCTACATTTCACGCATTGCCTGCAAGAACGCTCGCCGCGCCATGTATTTCAACGGTCTGCCCGAGATGCCCATCACCAACATCAACGTCACCGATGCCCGCATCTCGTCTACGTTGGGTGTGGAGCTGTGTGAGAGCGACGGCGTGAAGCTCGAAAACGTGCAGGTGACGGTGGCTGAAGGTCCCGCCCTCAGCCTGACCAACGTCAAGAACCTTGTTGCCACCGGCTTTGAGTTTGACGGTGCCGCCGGTCAGGGCTTGACCGTTGCCGGCGAACGTGCCGGTGAGGTGACTATCAGCTCGAAGTCGATAGCCGCAGCCCCCAAGACCATTGCGGTAGACGAGGCTTTGGTTAAGATTGAAGAGTAAACCCGGAATATCCCCCCCCAAGGAAATAAATCATAAATTCCCCCATAACGATATGCAAAAGCTCATTCGCAACTTGATGGCTGTGGCTCTGTTGACGGGCGCTGCCACCGCTTGGGCTGACGACGCTGTCGCCCTGCCCGAAATGAAGAACGTAGCCACTGCGGCGCAGCTCCGCCTGACGGAGAACGCCGAGAAGGTTACGCTGAAGCTCACCAACCCCAACGACAAGGCGCTGACCGACGCGCCGATTTGCATTGCGCTGCCCGAGGCAACGCCCTATAAGAGCGCCACGGTGCGCGTGAAGGGCAAGGAGGTGGCCTCGCAGATGGACGACTTGGACGGCGACGGCATCAAAGATGAACTCGCCTTTGTGCTCGACCTGCGCAAGAAGGGCAATGCCACGGTGGAGGTCACCTTCAGCACCGAGGAGGCTGCCGCCGACCGCTATCCGGCACGTGTGCACGCACAGATGTTTTTTGCCGACAAAGACAAGAAGCACAAGGTGAAGCAACACATCGCCACCGACACGGTGTCGGAGGTGGTGGACAATATGTACAGCAAGATGCATCACCACGGTCCCGCCTTCGAGAGCGACGTGGTGGCATATCGCGTCTACTTCGACAAGAAGCAATCGACCGACCTTTATGGCAAGCGCGTGAAGCAGTTGGAGTTGGCTGAGGGCTTGTGGTATAACGACACCACGGCGCTCAACGTGAGCTATGACCTGCGCAAGGATAAGCAGTATGGCGACGACATGATTTTGGTGGGACAGACCATCTCAATCGGCACCCTGCGCGGCTGGGACGAGAGCCGGGAGAACCCCATGGTGATGATTGACCCCTTTGCCTGGCGACAGGCTCACATCGTGGCTAAGGGTCCGGTGCGCACGGTGGTGGATATGAACGTGAAGGGCTGGCAGTATAAGGGTCACACGCTGAACCTGAAGAGCCGTTACACCCTCTATGCCGGCAACCGCGAGTGTGAAGTCATTCAGCAGTTTGAGGGCGACACCGAGGGCTTGGAGTTCGTCACCGGTGTGATGATTGTGGGCACATTGCCTCCGCTGAAAGATGGTGCCCCCGAGGGGAACCACTATTCGATGGCAGACGGCAAGGGGCTGTGTGCTTCGTGGGGTCGCAACTGGCCCGACGGCAACCGCACGCTCTACCCCGAGCAAGCCACTTCGGCTTTGGCTGTGACCGTGCCGCAGCAGTATGTGTTGCGCACCATTGAGCAGCCTACGCAGGTGCTTTACGGCGTGCACACTGATGCCGACAATGCCATCAAATATCGCATGGCTTTCGCCGCGCCGGACAAGGAGACCTTTGTCGCCACCCCCTGGAGCTGGCAAAGCTGGCAGGCTTGGTGCCGCGACTGGCAGAAGACGAAGCCCGTGACTGTAACCGTGAAGTAACATATATTTCAAATCAGCATGAATAAACGCACACGCACACGCTTAGCGATCGCCGTAGCTGCACTGCTGCCCACTGCGGGCTTGCAGGCGCAGGTTACGCGCACCTCTGTACACGACCCCTCGGTGGTGGTTGACACCCTGACCGACCCGGCGCAGGAGACGTTCTACGTCTTCGGCTCGCACATGGGTGTGTCTCGCACCACCGATCTGCGTAATTGGCAGAGCAACGTTTGCGGCGGCGAGTCTACGACCGCCACCTTGTATGGTCTGCGCCAAGCCGACGGCTCGGTGAAGACTTGTAGCTATAACAACGCTTTCCGCACCCACGAGGTGACGCGCGTGCGCATCACCCCGGTCTCCGATGCCCCCGCCACGGCTGCCGACTCCGCCGATTTCGGCAACTTCGACGCTTCGGCATGGAACACCGCCCTCGACGACTATAATGTGCAGGGCAATCAATGGGCTCCCGACGTGGTCTACAACCCCGTGATGAAGAAGTGGCTCTATTACGTCAGCCTCAACGGCTCGAAGTGGAACTCGGTGATTGTCTGCATGGCTGCCGACAAGGTGACGGGTCCCTACGTCTATCAGGGTCCGGTGGTTTTCAGCGGCTTTAATGTGCAAGACGACAGTCCGAGTTTTAAAGACACGGATGTGCCCATCGTGCTCGGCGACACCGCCACGTTGCCGGCGCGCTATCTGCGCGGCTCGGATTGGGGCTCGTATTGGCCTCACGCCATAGACCCTTGCGTCTACACCGATGCCGAGGGTAACTTCTGGATGGCTTACGGGTCGTGGTCGGGCGGCATCTACACGCTGCAGCTCGATGCGAACACCGGGTTGCGCGACTACACCGTCAGCTACGCCTCGAAGCAAAACACCACGCAGAACGTGCGCGAGGATCCCTACTTCGGGCGCAAGATCGCCGGCGGGTATTATGTGTCGGGCGAAGGTCCTTACATTACGCGCATAGGCGAGTGGTATTACCTCTTCTTGTCGTATGGCTTCTATAGTCCCGACGGCGGCTACGAGATGCGCTTGTTCCGCTCGTCGAACCCCGACGGACCTTTTGTGGACGCTGTGGGCACGTCTGCCATCTATTCGTCTTGGCAGAAAAACTATGGCACCGATGCCGGCACCAACCGCGGTTATAAGCTGCTCGGCAGTTATCGCTGGGATGCGATGCCCGTGGCTGAGGTGGCTCAGGGTCATAACTCGGCGACGACCGACCGCGAGGGGCGTTCGTATGTGGTTTATCACACAAAGTTTAACGATGGCACCTATGGTCACGCCGTGCGCGTGCATCAGCTCTTCGTCAATCAGGCGGGTTGGCCCTGCGCGGCACCGTATGAGTTCCACGGCGAGACGGTGACCGGCTCTGATGTGGCTGGCAGCGAGCTTTTCACCGCCGACGAGGTGACGGGCACTTATCAGCTTTTGGGACATGCTTATCGCATGGATTATGAGCACTATGCCTATAAGCGCCCCGTGACGGTGACGCTCGAGGCGGACGGCAGTGTGACGGGCGACTACTCGGGCTATTGGCAGATGCCCGAGGGAACCTCTTACCTCACGATTCGCTTGGGGCAGTGCACCTATCAGGGTGTGTTGGTGCGTCAGACCGCCGACTTTGTGGAGCTGCCCGCACTCTGTTTCACCGCCATGAGCACCGAGTCGCTGGCGGCAGGTACCCCCTTGGGGCGTGCCGTGTGGGGGTCGCGTGTGGATGCCTCGAGCGTGACGGGCGACTGCAAGACGGCGCTGCGCGCTTACTATAACTTCGACCATAACTTGACGAATCAGCTGGACGCATCGCAGACGGGTGAGGCTTTGGCTGAGAGCTCGGGCACGCTGCCTGCGTTTGTGGATAGCGTTCATGGCGAGGGCACCGCCCTGCGTCAATATTTCGGCTACCCCTCGGCTTCGAGCAGCAGTTATGTGCACTTCCCCAACGCTTTGCAGGGCACGGAGGTGACCGAGGCGGGTGCCACGGTGTCGATGTTCGTGCAGCGTGTGGATCGTAACGACTGGGATGCCATCTGGGCATTTCTCGACAGCGATGCCACCGACGGTGTGGAGGGTCGCCTCTATATGACGGCGAACACCTATTTGGGCTTTAACGGCACGGGCGGATGGTTCGACGCGAATCATCCATCGTCGGTGGTGGTGGACGACCTCGAGACTGCCGCATGGCATCTCTTGACGCTCACCTGCGACGGCTCGGGCTGGAAGCTTTATTTGGACGGCACGCTGCGCTACACGCAAAGCTCTAACCGCTCATTTAATAAGAGCAGCGACTTCACGGATTATGGGTCGGTGCTCCGCCTCATCAACTCTGCCGCAGACTTCTATTTGGGCTATGGCTCGTGGTGGGGCAGCGCTCCGGTGCTGATTGACGACTTGGCTCTTTATGACCGCGCCCTCACCGCCGACGATGTGCGCGCCCTTTATGTGACGCAGCAACTCGGCACGTTTGCCGACGAGGCAACAAGTGCCATCGAGACGGTGCGCCCCGATGCAACACCGGCTGCAACCCGCCCGGCTGCGGTCTATGACTTGCAGGGTAGACGTGTGGCTGCTCCCGCTCGCGGCATGTATATCGTGAACGGCAAGGTGGTGGTGATAAGGTGATATAGTGCACCCCTCTCGATAAAAATGGCGGCGAAATGGTTGTAAATAGCAAGATTGCGCTACCTTTGTCGCCAAATAGATTAAACCGTATAGAATGTTTGGAAATAATTCGTATTCTCAAGGTCCGTCCACACCTGTGACGCTCAACCTCATTATCATCAACGTTTTGCTGTTTTTGGCTTCGTTCGTGTTGGGTCGTTTGGGTGTGGATCTCGACTCTGTGTTGGGCATGCATTATTGGGAGGCTGACAGCTTCCACCCCTGGCAGATGCTGACGTATATGTTTATGCATGCAAACCTGTCACACATCTTTTTTAATATGTTCTCGCTCTATATGTTCGGGCGGTTGCTCGAGATGGTGTGGGGCGGCGGACGCTATCTGATTTATTATTTGGTGACGGGTGTGGGTGCTGCCATCACGCAGCAGTTGGCTTGGATGTGGCAGATCTCCGATCAGATTGACGCACTCAACCTGCAGAACCCGGGCATGGATTTGACTCACGGTGCCTTTATAGAATATTATCCTTATCTCGACCAGTTCGTCACGGTGGGTGCCTCGGGGGCTATCTTCGGCATCTTGTTGGCGTTTGGCATGATGTTCCCCAACGCACAGCTGATGTTGCTGTTCCCGCCCATTCCGCTGAAGGCGAAGTGGCTCGTGATTGGCTACGGCGTGATTGAGCTGTTGGCGGGCGTGGCAGGTACGACGGGCGACAATGTGGCTCATTTTGCCCACCTGGGCGGTATGCTCTTCGGCTTCATCCTGATCATGCTGTGGCGACATAACCGCCGGATGAACTTCTAATAGCGATTATGAGCGAGCTTCTCGATAAATACAGACGACTGAACCTGCCCGGGCGACTCATCGCCATCACGGTGACGATATTCTTGGCGACGCAGCTCTATAATCTTGTTTTGACGCTGTGTTGCATCACGGGTTACCGTTGGCAAGACTTCTTGGCGCTGCCCGCCAACATTCACGACTTCTTGTTGAAGCCCTGGACGTTGTTGACTTATATGTTCGTGCATGCCGACTTGACGCAAGATGTCTTTCACCTGGTCTTAAACATGATCTGCCTCTATCTGGTTGGCAACATCTATTTGCGTTACCACACGGGGCGACAGCTGCTGAACCTTTATCTGACCGGTGGACTCTTTGCGGGGGTGGTCTTCTTGGTGGTGTTTAACGTCTTCCCTTATTTCATGCTCGAACGTCACACGCAGGTGGTGGGCGCTTCGGCAGCCATCTTTGCCGTGATTGTGGCTGAGGCGGTGCAGCACCCCAATGAGCCGCTCAGCTATCAGTTCTTGATGCACCGCTTCACGGTGAAGATGAAGTGGATACCTATTGCGGCGTTGTTGTTGTCGGTGCTGAATATCTCGCGGGCTAATGCGGGCGGCAATGTGTGCCACGTGGCGGGTGCCTTGTGGGGCTGCCTTTGCGGTCTGGCTGCGCGTCGCGGCACCGATATCACGTCGGGCATGGGGCGGGTGGCGGATGCTATTGCCTCGCTCTTTAAGCCGCGTCGACGCATGAAGGCTACGCCCGGCGGCGCGTATGGCGGCTTCGACAGCCGTCGCCAAGACTGGGATTTTAACCGACAGAAGCGCGCCAAGGAGGCGCAGTTGGATGCGATACTCGACAAGATGCGCCGCGGCGGATATGACGCGCTGACCGAACAGGAGAAGCGCGACCTCTTTACCATCGGCAAAAAGTGAGTGACTATGAGCAATGAACCTGCCATAAGAAATCTGAAACCGCGCGCCGCAAGTGTGCGTGTCGCCCCGCAGCATCAGGCTCAGCCGAAGCCGCATCACCCCAAGCCGAAAGGGGCGGGGTTGAAGGGGTGGCTGCGCGTGGCGCGCTACGCCTGGGGGACGGTGCTCACCGTCATCACCGTGGCGGTGGCGGCGGTCTTCTTGGCGGCAGCTTTTTCTGACCACGTGTCGCCGCAACATTATCTTTATTTGTCGTATTTGGGCATCGCCTTCCCCGTGATATTGACGGTGGCGGTGGTGTGGCTGGTGTTGCTCGTGCTGATGCATCGCTGGCTGATGATGGCGGGTATGCTGCTTTCGATGGCGATTGGCTTTGAGCCAATCACCCGCTTCTTGCCCATGCACGGTGGGGTGGAGGCGGTGCCGGACTCGGTGGCTCCGATGCCTCAACTCACGTTGATGACCTACAATACGTGCCGCATGGGGCAGGCTCATCTCGCCGACCGCGGTAAGGCGGTGCCGTTGGTGGACTTCCTCAAGAAGTCGGATGCCGACATCATCTGCTTGCAGGAGTATGGTTTCTCACTCAGCAGCAACGGTCACACCGAGCAGCGCATCCGCAAGGATTTAGCGTCGCGCTATCCCTATTATAACTACCTGCCTTATAGCGGCGTGCAGGCCACGGGCATCGCGGTCTTTTCGCGTTACCCCATCCGCGAGGCGCGCCGCATTGATCGCTCTAAGTCTTATTTCGCCGCGATGCTCTATCGGCTGAACGTCGAGGGGCGCGAGGTGGCGCTCATCAACTATCATCTGCACAGCAACTCGATAAAGCCCGCCGACCGCGTGTTTTATGATAACATGGTGGAGCATTTCGAGGCGGACTCGATAGACCGCATCCATTATAACTTGGTGCGACAGTTGGGGCGCGCCTACTTGGCGCGTACGGCGCAGTGTGAGGCCATCGACTCGGTGCGCCGCACTTTGAACCCCGAGGTGCCGGTGCTGATTTGCGGCGATATGAACGACACTCCGGTGTCGTATTGCTATCACACCATACGCGGCGATTTCGCCGACTCGTGGATGGAGCGCGGCTACGGTCCGGGCATCACTTTTTATAAGCACAAGCTCTGGTTCCGCATTGACCATATCTTCCACTCGCGGCAGCTGCAGCCGCTCGATGTGGAGGTCTTGACCAAGTGCAGGTATTCCGATCATTATCCGGTCATCGCCACCTTCCGCTTGTCGCCTTCGTAGTAATTATCTGCTTGGTTTGATTAACCCAATCCTTGGTTTAACCTCCCTTTGGAATAATTATCCCTCTTGGTTCTAATAATCTCCACCGGTTCTATTTATCCCCCTCGGTCCAATTATCC
>CAZBWT010000033.1:12079-15738 GCA_964495625.1 uncultured Prevotellaceae bacterium
ATTATCCCCTTTGGTTCAATTATCCCCACGTTACAGTCATGACTTATACACATTCGCTTTATCAGCTCACTAATAACCCGCTTGTCGTGGCGGGGCTCTTCTTGTTTGTGCTGCTCACCATCTTCTCGGTGGGGCGCAGCGGGTTGCTGCGTCATGAGTTCGCGTGGTTGCGCCACATGCGCAGCGGACGCTCGTTCGAGCTGCCGGCTTCCGCTTCGGGCTTCTTCCGTCTGCTGCTGATGTTGCAGACCTTCCTCTTCAGCGGGCTGTGTCTCTACTTTGCCATCATCCCCGGGGCAAGCCTTTCGCCCCTCACCGACACGGCGGAGTGGCGAGCCTTTGCGGTGTGTATGTCGCTGCCGTTGCTGCTCTACCTCTATCAATGGTTCTGCTTCCGCTGGACGGCATATTTGGCGCACGAAGAGGATCGCATCATGCTGCTCGACCGCGCCTACCAAGCCGTCTATCTCTTTATCGGACCTTTCGCTTTGGTGCTCTTCGTGGTGCAAGTGACCGGGCATTTGAGCGACACTATGGAGATTATTTTGATTGCCACACTGTTCGGTTTGTCGCTGATATGGTTTATAATCAGTGCTTTTAAGATTTTTTTCAGGGGAATTGGCACGATATGTTTCATAATCGGTTACCTTTGCACCCTCGAAATAGCACCTCTTTACTTAATCTACCAAAAGTTGATCGCCTGAACGACTCTCACAAGGGGTTGCGACCGGGCGATTGAGCCAAAGGGAGTGTGCTGTTTGCATGCACGATAAACCCATATAAAGATATAGCTTTGGAAATTAGAAAAATCTTAATATCGCAACCGCGCCCGACATCCGAGAAGTCGCCTTATTATGATCTGGAGAAAAAATTCGGAGTTACCTTTGACTTTCGTCCGTTCATTAAGGTGGAGTCGTTGACCACTACGGAGTTCCGTCAGCAAAAGATATTCATTCCGGACTTCTCGGCATTCGTGTTTTCATCGCGTACGGCTGTCGATCATTTCTTCACTCTCTGCAACGCACTTCGCGCCCCCATCTCGGAAGAGTGGCAGTATTTCTGCCTGTCGGAGGCGATAGCTCTCTACCTGCAGAAGTACATCACCTACCGCAAGCGCAAGGTGCACTTCTCGAAGGTTGGCAAGCTCGACGACTTGGCATTGGTGATGAAGAAGCACAACACAGAACGTTTCTTGATGCCTGTGGCTGATGTGCACAAAGAAGACCTCTCTGTCTTCACCAAGGCAAAAGTGACGCTGACCACGGCGGTGATGTATCGCACCGTGAGCGCAGAGTTCACCCCCGAAGAGATTAATGGCTACGACATGTTGGTGTTCTTTAGTCCTGCCGGCATCCACTCGCTCTTCGTCAACTACCCCGGCTATGAGCAGGGCGACATGAAGATCGGTTGTTTCGGCCCCGCCACTGCGCAGGCTGTCGAGAACGCACATCTCCGCCTCGACTGTAAGGCTCCCACTGAAGCCTTCCCCTCGATGACTGCGGCTCTGCAAGACTTCTTGCAGAAGGAGTTGAAAGGTGAGTAACATCACCCACGCCGCAACGACACTGAAACTTTTAGCGGGCCATGGCAAGAGGGTGTCCACCTCTCTGTCATGGCTCGTAAACGATAAAGGCGGAGCCGATGCTCGCAATGTGGCTTGGCATACCCGCTAATAACTCGCATGGTTCATGAAAACGTTTACCCTCCCCAAGACCGAGCGCCTCTATCTGCGCGGTGCCATCGAGCAACTCTTTGCTCAAGGGCACGGCTTCATAGTCTACCCCTACCGCGTCGTCTATCGCACGGTGCCCGCCGATGAGGCTGCGACCGACCCTATGGGGCAGGTGGCTATCATGACCATCGCTCCGAAGAAGAAGTTTAAGCACGCCGTGGATCGCAACCACGTGAAGCGACTCACGCGCGAGGCTTACCGACTCAATAAGTTGCCTCTAATTGAGGCTATGACACAACGTGGCGAGAAGCTCCAGGTGGCATTCCTCTATCTCGACAATAAGTTCTTGAGCTTCGAGGAGACGCAGGCTCGCATGCAGCAAATCGTGCGCCGCCTTTGCGACCCGCACAAGAAGCCCGCCACCGCCTAACGCCCACTCAACCTCTTTCCGTTCCACCGCTATGGTTGCCCGCCTGATGCTTGCCTTGATACGCTTCTACCGTGGTTACATCTCTCCGATGTTCCCTCCGGTGTGTCGCTACACACCCACCTGCTCGCAATATGCCGCAGAGGCAATCACGAAGTATGGGGCTTTGAAGGGCGGTTGGCTCGCCCTGAAGCGCATCTGCCGCTGTCACCCCTGGGGCGGCAGCGGGTACGACCCGGTGCCGTAATCGCCACCGCGTGTGTCGATGACGATGTGGACAAAGATGGAAACTACAATGCAGGCTAAGATGCTGTCTGATGCTGTGGATAAAGATGCAGATGACAACGGAAACTAAGATACCGACGGATGATGCAGACTGAGATGCCGACGATAAAGCAGACAGAGATGCTGACCGATGTGATAGATGTGCACACCCACACCGCAGGGCGACCTGCGTCGGTGTTGTCATTAGCGCCCGAAGAGGTACTGAGGTCGTCAATCTTGTCTCCGCTACAGTCTGCTGAAGCACCCTTGCCGCTTGCGGAGCCATTACAACAACCATCCCTCGCAGAGTCGCAGCTGTCTGAAGCAGAACTCAAGCTATCAGCCAAGACTTTGCTGCAGCTCTCCTCGGAATCTTCACAGCCGCTCATCCCTGAGTCACAGCCACTCATCCCCGAGTCGCGGCAGCTCATCCCTGAGTCACAGCAGCTCTACTCCGTATCGCTGCACCCATGGCACGTGACGCGAGCCATGCTCGAAGACTTTGACCGCGTGGTGGCGCAGTGCGCTGCCGACCCGCGTTGGCGGGCGGTGGGGGAGTGCGGCTTAGATGCCGCGTGCGACACCCCCATCGAGCTGCAGACCGAGGCGCTGATACGCTCGCTCAGCGCGGCGCGCTCCCTCGGCAAGCCCACGGTGATACATTGCGTGCGTCGCTGGCAAGAGCTCACCGCAGCCGTGCGCCGCGTGTGGGGGCAAACGGGAGCCATGGCGGCAATGCAAGCCGGAGCACCCATCATCATACATGGCTATCGCAAGGGACTGCCCTTAGCACAAAGCCTCGTGGCGCAAGGCTACTGCCTTTCGTTGGGCGAACGCTTTCGCCCCGAAGTGGCGCAAGCTATCCCGCTCGAGCAGCTCTACACCGAGACGGACGAGTCGCCCGAGCCTATCGAGAATATTAGAAAACGCATACTCAACCTACGTAGCGACACGATGCTCCTCTGAGCGTCTGCGCTACTAAAACATATCAGACGATGAAATTTACTGACTTGGATTTAGACGAGCAAGTGCTCGAAGCCCTCGACTATATGCACTTTGGCGAATGTACACCGGTGCAAGAGAAAGCCATTCCGCCGGTGCTCGACGGTCATGATGTCATCGCTGTGGCTCAGACCGGCACCGGCAAGACTGCCGCCTATCTGTTGCCCATCCTCAGCAACCTTAACCGCTACCGTTACCCCGAAGATGCCATCAACTGTGTCATCATGGCTCCGACGCGAGAGTTGGCGCAGCAGATTGACCAGCAGATGCAGGGCTTCTCCTACTTCGTCGATG
>CAZBWT010000034.1:0-15417 GCA_964495625.1 uncultured Prevotellaceae bacterium
TGTAGACTTACCCACATTGGGGCGTCCCACGATTGCTACTAAATTTCCCATGTTTTTTTGTTACGTTTAAAAATGAATTAAAAGTAATATTCAGCCGGTCGGCAGCCTCACAACACTCTTTCGCAAGAGCCGGGAAGAGGTATCCGTCAATCGGCTTCTGTTTTGATTTATTGCGGATTATAGCCGAAGGCATCGAGGTCGCGCTGATTGTTGCGCCAATCCTTCTCAACCTTCACAAACAGCTCCAAAAAGACCTTCTTGCCAAAGAAGGCTTCGATGTCTTTGCGGGCTGCGGTGCCCACACGCTTCAGCATGGTGCCCCCCTTGCCGATGATGATGCCCTTTTGTGACGCACGCTCCACATAGATCAGTGCGTTGATGTGTATCAGGGTGTCATCTTCCTTATACTGCTCCACGCGCACCTCGCAGGCATAGGGTATCTCCTTGTCGTAGGTCTGCAAGATTTTTTCGCGGATGATCTCCGTCACGAAAAAACGGGCGGGCTTGTCGGTCATCGTCTCTTTGTCGAAATACGGCGGGCACTCGGGCAGCAGCTCCTTGATGCGGCGCAGCAGCATGTCGGTGTTCACCTTGTGGAGTGCCGAGATGGGGATGATTTCAGCCTGCGGCAGGCGTGTGTGCCACTCCTCGACCATCTTTTCGAGCTGCTCCTGAGTCGTCAGGTCCATCTTGTTGATGACCAAAATCACGGGGGCGGACTGGCGCGCCACAGCGTCGAGGAAGTCTTGGTTCTTGCCGGGCGTTTCGATGGCATCGGTCACGTAGAGCAACACGTCGGCATCTTGCAGCGCGCTCTGCGAAAATGCCAACATCGACTCTTGCAGCTTATAGTTGGGCTTCAACACCCCCGGGGTGTCGCTATAGACGATTTGCATGTCGTCGCTGTTCACGATGCCCATGATGCGGTGGCGCGTGGTTTGCGCCTTTGAGGTGATGATTGAGAGGCGCTCGCCAACCAGCGAGTTCATCAGTGTAGACTTGCCGACGTTGGGGTTGCCCACGATGTTTACGAAACCGGATTTATGCATAGCTATGTGTTACGGGTTTGAAAGTTTATATTTGTCAGGTGGGCGGGTCGGAGCCTGCCCGAGGCCTGCTTTAGGTCAAAATAGGAGTTAAAGGGGGACCTTTTGCAGGGCGGCACCTTTAACTCCATTATGGTTGCTTAATCTTTCTGCCGGTGAGGCCGGAGGCGGTCGGCAGCGGGTTTAGAACTTGCAGTCGCCCCAGGTGAGGTACATAGAGCCCCAGGTGAAGCCGGCACCGAAGGCGGCAAGAATCAGCTTATCGCCCTTCTTGAGCTTGCCCTCGAGGGCAGCCTCGTGCAGTGCAATCGGGATAGATGCCGAGCTGGTGTTGCCCACGTGCTCGATGTTGCAGATCACCTTGCTCTCGTCCACGCCTACGCGCTGAGCCACAGCGTCGATGATGCGCTTGTTGGCCTGGTGGGTGCAAACCCAGTCTACGTCGTCAAACGTCAAGTTGTTGCGCTTCATCACCTCTTCGGCGGTGTCGCTCATAAATGAAACTGCATATTTAAAGACGTACTTACCATCTTGGTAGATGTAAGACTCCATGTTGTCTACCGTTTCGTGTGTGGGCACCTTCACCGAGCCACCTGCCTTGAGGATGAGGTGGTCTTTGCCAAAGCCGTCGGCGAAGAGCACAGCGTCTTGCACACCGAGACCCTCGGCAGAGGGTTCAACCAACACGGCAGCTGCACCGTCGCCAAAGAGGGGGCAGGTAGAGCGGTCTTTGTAGTTGACAAACGAGGTGCACTTCTCGGCGGTGATCACCATAATCTTCTTGTAGATGCCGCCGCGGATGAAGGCGCTTGCCTGCTGCATGGCATAAAGGAAGCCCGAGCAAGCTGCCTGAATGTCGTAAGCCATGGAGTGACGGATGTCACACTTGTCGCAGATGATGGCTGCGGTCGAGGGCCAACGATAGTCGGGGGCAGACGAAGCGCAGATGACGCATTCGATTTCGTCGGGGTTAGTGCCGGTCTTAGCTAAAAGGTCTTTAACGGCAGGAACTGCCAAGTCAGACGAACCTGTGCCTTCGGCTTTGAGTACGTGACGCTCTTTGATGCCCACGCGGGTAGTGATCCACTCGTCGTTGGTATCAACCATGGTTGAGAGTTCGTCATTGGTCAGAATGTAGTCAGGCAAATAGTGTGCTATGCCTGTGATAGCTGCTGTCATCATGTGAAATGGAATTAAGGCAGGTCTTTGTTTTTTACCGCTGCCTATGGTTTTTATTATTTCCTTTAAGTCGAGGTTACGCAAATAACCTGCCTTAAAAATAACAAAGGTGCCCTTTGCCAAGCCGAAACTTGTCAGAAGGGCACCTCATTGTGTAGCGTCATCAAACGGCGGCTTCTTTTTCGATAGCCAACTTACCACGGTAGTAACCGCAGTCGGGGCAAACGGTGTGAGAAAGGTGCCAGCTGCCACAGTTCGGGCAAACTACGATTGCCGGAATGACGGCCTTGTCGTGCGTACGACGCTTGGCAGTACGCGTGTTTGATTGTCTTCTTTTAGGATGTGCCATTTTGAATTTATTTAAAATTAATCTTCTTTTCGTAGGTTTTTGAGGGCTGCCCAGCGCGGGTCGATGGGCTGTTCGCTCTCGGTGTCGGCATCGTCGCCCTCGTCGAGCTGAGTGTCGAAGTCGGTCAATTCATCCATCTCGTCGGCATCGCCGGCTGTGGCGATGTGGCTGCGCAGCTTGCGCGCCATGTCGGAGTTGCAAAGCCCATAGGGGTGAACGTGCTTCATCGGGATGGCGAGTGAGATGAACTCATACATAAACCACGATACGTTAATCATGCCCTGTTCTTCGGGTATGATTACCACGTCGTCACCATCGTCTTTAAACTCTTTGCCGAGCTTCACGATGAGGTGCCCCTGCGTCTTGATGGGCTGCTCCATGTCGTCTAAACAACGATCGCACGGCACGATGACGTGCCCCTCTAAGGCGAAGGTAAGTTCTGTCTGCGACGGAGCCTTATCGACGGTTATCGTGACGTTCACGTCACCTTTTTGAAACTCTTCGCCGTCGATATTTTTAAAAAACTCGTTGTCGAGATGATATGTAATTTCGCGTTTGCCGATCTCCATCGACGTCAGCTGAATATTGTATAAATCGAACTTACCCACAGTGTTGGATGCGTTAATCGGCTGCAAAGGTAATTATTTATTTCTAATCGCACACCTTTTCCGATTAGAAAAGTCGAATTTTTCAGTATTTTATACAGCGTTCACATTGAAAATGCGCTTTTTAGCCAATGGGCATGGCTAATCACCTGCGCTTTTAACGCTTCAGCTCGATGCGAAAAGTGGTGCCGATGCCCACGGTGGAGCTTTTTACGAAGATGCGTCCGTGGTGATATTCCTCCACAATTCGCTTCACGAGTGTCAGCCCCAAGCCCCACCCGCGTTGCTTGGTGGTGAAGCCGGCGCGAAAGATGTCGCGCTGTCGGTTTTTGGCAATGCCGCGACCGTTGTCGCTCACCTCTATCACCGCTTTGCGACCCTCTTCGCTGAGGCGCACCTCGATGAGCCCGCGGCGGTCGTCGATGCCCGTCAGCGCGTCGATGGCGTTGCGACACAGGTTCTCGATGACCCAGGTGAAGAGGGGTGTGCACACGGGGCGCACCACGGGGGCGGCGGGTACGGCGGCGCGTATCTCGATGCGTGACGAGCTGCGTTTTTGCATGTAGGCAGCCACGCTGTTCACCACGTCGCGCAGGTCGTGGGGCTCGAGGTTGGGCAGTGAACCGATTTTCGAGAAGCGTTCCGCCACGGTGCGCAGGCGGTCGATGTCTTTATCCATCTCTTCAACCACGTCGGGGGTGGTTTCGCCGCTGCGGATGAAGTCCATCCACGCCATGAGCGACGACAGCGGGGTGCCCATCTGGTGCGCCGTCTCCTTGCTCAGTCCCACCCACACGCGGTTTTGCTCGGCGCGTTTGCGACTCATCAGCATGTAGTAGAACAGCAGGGCGAAGACCACAATCACCATCAGTTGCACATAGGGGTAGTAGTGCAACTGGTGCAGCAGAATCGACTCGTCGTAATAGAGGTATTGCAGTTCGGGCTCTTCGTCGCTGTTGCCGATGTTGATTTCAAAATATCGTTTTTCGGCGGTGAGCCGTTTGCGCAGGCGGGCTATGTAGGCGGTGGTGTCGGCGGGTATCTGCATGTTGTTGCTGCCAAGCAGGGTGCCGTCTGCCTCGGTGTAGAACACGGGTATCGTCTGGTTGCCGTTTATCACCTGCAGCACGAGGCTCATGTCGGCATTCTCGTCGGCGGTGAGCAGCTGGTGGTAAGCGTCGGCCCACAGCGTCATCTTGGCACGCTCCTCCTCGCCGAGCGATTGCACCAGGCGGTTTGAGAAGTAAAGGAAGACGGCAATCAGTGCCACCGATGTTACGATGAACAGGCGCAGCAGACCTGAGCGCATTTTATACCATTGGCTCCACACGGCTACAAGTTTTTAGGGGTTTCGGGATGTTCGGGGGCTTTTTACTCGCACACCTGCCAATATAACGTGGTCGGTGCCCGATTATTGTATGGCGCAGCTCTCCCACGCCGGGGGCGCCCCTCAATGTTGTTGCGCCGGGTGCCACTCTCGCCGCGTGTGGTGTGGACGAGCCTGCGCCGCGCGTCCCCCATGGAGTGGGTGGCGATTGCCGCGCGTTTTGTTGCCGGCACGTGTGTTGTGTGCGTTCCTCGCCGAACCGGCGGCACGCGCAGCCTCCGACGTGGTCGGTGCTCGCAGCTGCGCAGCCGCCGAGCTGCCTCGCTGTGGAAGTGTCGCCGGGAGCTCTGCCGCCATCTCTGCTGTTGTGGGTGAGAGGATGCCGTCTTGTTGCAAAAAAAAGCCCTCGGCGCACTGAGCGCCGAGGGCTAAACTTATGTTTCCCTGAGGGGAAATTCACCGATGTGGATTATCGAACGATGAACTTCTTGCCACCCTGCAGATAGAACTTGCCGTTTTCGAGCTTGTTCACACGACGACCCAAGAGGTCGAAGATGGGAGCGTTGGCAGCTTCGTTGGCAACCTTGTCAGCACCGATAGTCTCGATAGCTGTAGCGTCGCCTTCACCGCTGATTACGACATCGAAGAGGACAGCCTTCTGGTTAGAGCTGCTTACCAAGTTCAACGGGCGGATAGAACGAACGCGGATCTGTACTGCGTCGTTGCCGTCGTAGACGGTAGTTCTGCGAACAGCCATCTTGTTGGCACCTGCAGAGATTGTGTCTACTACGTTCCAGTTTTCGCCGTCGGCAGAAACTGCAACCTCGAAGCGTGCAATCAAGTAAACGTCGCTCTGACCGGGTTCAATAACATCCAAAGCCTGGTTTGTGCCGCTACCTACAGCCTGCGTGAAGGTCAAAGCTACCTCGAACGGAGCTTGATACTTCTTGCCTGAGGTCAGGTAAGCGTTGGCGACACCTTCCTCACGAACGTGCTTGATGTTATAGAAGCCAATACCATATCTCGTGTAGTCCTTGTTGTCGAATACTGAAGCGTAGCCGTAAGCAGTGCTGCCACCCTCAACGCTCAAAGCGTCGTTGTAGTCGATGATGTAGTAGAGCATCTGACCCTTGGTAGTCAACGTCCAGTCGACGGTCTCAGCCTTCAAGGTGTAGACTGAATCGGTGGGAGCGTAAGTGTACTCGTAGTAAGAAGAGTCTGCAACAGTTACGAGCGTAGAGTCAGTTGCCTCTGTTGCGAGTGCGTTGTAGGCAGCCACGAGTCTCGTAGACTTAGAATAAGAACCCCAACCTTCTGAGCTGGCGAAGCTGACATGCTCAAGCTGCTTGGTGTAAATGTCAGAAGCGACTACCACATCAGCTGTAACAGATTCAGAAGTCAACTTGTCGTCAGCAGCAGCGAATGCTGTGATTGTGCAAGAGTACGGAGCGTCGAAAGGCTCAGAGTAAACCTGCGACTTAGCCGTGTTGGTGTTGCCGCTGATGTTGTAGTAGATTGTGCCCTCACCAGCGATGGTTACGTTGGCACCATTGACTGTGATGGTGGGTGTAGCCAACTTGCTCTTCACAACGATGGTGGCAGTGGCAACTTTGCTCTCGAGGTAGCCCTGAGCAGTGGCAAATGCAGTGACTACAGTGCCGTTTTCAGTGATGTCGAAAGGCTCGGTATAGACCGTAGAAGCCGTAGTGGGCTCGCTGCCGTCAAGAGTGTAGTAAATGACAGCGTCTGCCGTAGCGCAAGAGAGTGTGACGGTGGTGATGTTGTCTTGGTTGTCTTGGCTGATGACAGGTGCGTTGGCATTCTGAACCTTGCTCTTGGTTTCTGCCAAAGTAGTGATGGCATTGTTGAGGAGCGTGAAGGCATCTTCAGAAAGCAAGTTGCCGTCGGCTGCATCGTAGATGTTGTCTGATGAAATCGGGATCAAGAGGTAAGAGTTGCGTGTGCCGTGACGGTGGATGGCGTTCACACCGCTAACGGTGGCAATCACTTCGTCGTCAGCAATCAAAGAGCCGGCTGTAGCGGTGTAGCCCTGTATGAGGTTGCCTGCAGTGATGTCTTCGTTGCTAATTTCGAAGAGTGTAACCAAACCTTCGTCGTCGATGTTTACACCCTCGAAGAGTGCATCCTCACGGAAAGCTTCGTTGACAGTGATGGCGTTGGCAGCGGGTGAGGGATTCTTGCCGGCACCCCAGCTCCAAACACCGCTCTTATACATGAATGACTTCAAGTTCAAGATCGGCACCATGTTGACGATGTCTACCAAAGCCTTGGCATAGGTGTTGCCGCTGGCAATGCCTTCGCCGAGCACCACTACGTCGAAGTTGAGCAGTGAGTCGTTGAGAGCCTCGGTTGAGAGACCTTCAGAGGCGGCATTGGCTACGTCGATAGCCTCGCCGGCATAGCCGGAGATAACGTTCTGGAAGATGGGGTCGTTGTCGATGCTGCCCATCTTAGCTTCGCCATAAGAAGAGTAGGTGGGGTCGTAGATGTAGGCTACGCGAAGTTCGTCGGCAGTCTTCTCGCTGTTGTCGCCAACCTGAATGTAATAGAGGTGGCAACCGTTGGTGTTGTAGACCAAGATGTCGTAGGTGCCGTCTTCGTTAGCGTTGTCGCTAAGTTCTTCGGGCACGAGCCATGTCTGCACTTCGTAGGTGGTGGGCACTGACACAGCGTCGCCGTTAGGAGCCAGCAATTTAGTGCCGCTGGTGCTGTTCACATAGAGTTCTACACCACGGGCCTCTGTAGATTTGTGTGACTCTATGCCGATGGTGATTTCTGTGCCGGGTTCAACGTTGGGGATCTTAAAGTAGCTCTTCTTGCTCGAACCCAACCAAAGGTATGAGGGACCTTCATAGGGACCGAAGCCGTCGCTGAGGGGACCCTGGTAGTTGAGCGCAATGGCGAGTGAACGGTCGGTGGTGTTGACGAAGTTCAAGCCCTCTAATTCGGCAATGGCTACGCTGTTGGCGGTCAATGTGCCGCTGACTGTTGAGCCTGAAGCCGAAACCTGCCAATAGCAGTTTTCTTTTGACAAGTCGGTGGGAGCTGTGCCGGTGGCTTTCTCAATGTCGCTCCACTGAGTTGCATCAGCCTTGAGGTTCGCAATGGTTGCGTCACTCCACTTGGTGAAGTCCCAACGACGACCTGCATACGTGTTGGCAGCTGTGGCTGCAAGCAACGCGCAAAGAAGTAAAGTTTTCTTCATAAGATTAGTTAGTTGGTTGTTGTGTTGTTATAGGTTGTTGTGTGTATTGATTTCCCGTTTCTCGTAGTTTGTCGCTCTGTGACAGCGTGATAGTGCTGCCTTAGGCGCAACAAAGATATGCCGAATTATTAAAATTGTATGCGAAAAGCTATAAAATGTGCATTTTTAGAGCAATAATGTTAAGTTTAGGGGCTGTTTCGGTGCAAAATTGAGCGATTTGGTGTGCTTGCGCGGCTGTTGTCGGTCTGTAATTGCGATATTAGCGCCGCGTTGCGCGAAATCGGTTGCGCGATTTTATACCCACAGGGGCAACCTTACACATATATTATATAGGGCGGGAGAGGGGTGCCACGGCCGAAAGTTGTGCAACAGGTCAATAGATTGTACAAAAACCGCACATTTTTACCAAAAAGTATTTAAAAATAGCCATAAAAGAGGGTGCGGGCATGGTGAATGCTTGGTAGAATGCCCTGTAATCAGGATATTTGCAGGCTCAGCATGACACCTCGGTGTGTCCGGCTTGCACAAAATCACTCTTTGCTCAGTCATCTTGATGAATCAGACTCAGACTTTTTCTCTCCACGATTGTGGCGCGGTGAGGAGCATTGAAAACGAACAACGAATAACATTTACACACACTTTTTTCATCAACAACGCATTTATGAATGTAACTCAACTTGCCCGCAAGGGTTTAGCTATGCTCTTATTGAGCTTGCTAAGTTTGGTCGCCTATGCGCAGGTGCGTTCGATCACGGGTACCGTGAGCGACGAAACCGGCGAACCGGTGATCGGAGCGAATGTTTTGGAGGTGGGTACGACGAATGGCGCAATTACCGACATCGACGGTAATTTCAGCCTGAAGGTGCAACCCAACGCCAAACTTCAAGTGTCATTTATCGGCTACACAACGAAGACCGTAGCCGTGGGCACGCAGTCTGCTCTTAAGATTACGCTTGCCGACGACCAGCAGGCGCTCGAAGAGGTGGTCGTGATTGGCTACGGCACGGTCGCCAAGAAGGATTTGACCGGTTCTGTCGCCTCAATCGCATCGAAGGATATTGCCTCAATACCTGTGGCAAGCGCCACCGAGGCTATGACCGGTAAGCTCGCCGGTGTGAACATCACCACCACCGAGGGTTCGCCCGACGCTGACGTGAAGATCCGCGTGCGTGGTGGCGGTTCGTTGTCGCAAGATAACTCGCCGCTCTACATTGTGGATGGTTTCCCCGTGAGCAGCATCAGCGACATCGCACCCACCGAAATCCAGTCGATTGACGTGTTGAAGGATGCCTCTTCAACCGCCATCTATGGTGCCCGTGGTGCCAACGGCGTTATCATCATCACAACCAAGGAGGGTAAAGAGGGTAAGACTTCGGTCGACTTCGGTGCCTCGTATGGTTGGAAGAAGGTGACAAAGTATAATAAGGTAATGAGCCCCTATGACTATGCTTATTATCAGTATGAGTTGGGCTCAGCCGACTATGGCAACTTCCAGGACCTCGACATTTGGAAGTCGGTTGAAGGCACTGACTATCAGGACGAGATCTTTGGCCGCACCGGCAACCAGGCTCAGTATAACCTCAACGTGAGCGGTGGTACGAAGGATATCAAGTTCAATGTCAGCTATGCTCACAACGAAGAGGAGAGCATCATGCTCGGTTCCGGCTTTAATAAAGACAACGTGAACGCCAAGTTGAAGGCTAACCTCAACAAGTGGTTGACCCTCGACTTCAACGCTCGTTTGAGCTATTCGAATGTTGACGGTTTGAGCGGTGGTGCCGACACCAACGAGTCGAACGCAGCCAACTCTATTGTGGCTAATGCAGCTCGCTTCCGTCCCATCGAAGCTTTGAACAGCTCTACCGACGACGATGAGGAGAGCAACACTTCGTCACAGAAGAACCCGATTGAGCGTATCAACGCTACCTATAAGAACCGCCGCACGCTCAACCAGAACTACAATGCCGGCATCAACTGGGCTCCCTTCAAGCACTTCACTTTCCGCTCGGAGTTCGGTTATGGCTGGAAGTATGACAACACAGACCAGATTTGGTCGGCAGACGCTGTGCAGAACTCTAAGCTCGGCTACAACGGTCAGCCTCAGGCTGTCTACGACCGCGTGGTGACTAAGAACTGGCGCAACGCCAACACCCTTACTTACGACAACCGTAAGCTCTTCGACGGTCGCGACCGCATCAATGTGTTGCTTGGTCAGGAGGCCACCAGCACGATGAAGACTACACTCGAGAATACCTCTGTGGCATTCCCGTCATCTATGACGATTGACGAGGTGAAGGCTAATATGGCTGCCGGCACTGCGCTGCCCACCTCTACGACTTTGGCTGCCGACGAGAACTTGCTCTCGTTCTTCGGCCGTGTTAACTACACGCTCAACGAGAAGTATCTCATGACCGTGACGGTGCGTGCCGACGGTTCGAGCAAGTTCGCCGATGGCAATCGCTGGGGCGTGTTCCCCTCGGCTGCCTTGGCTTGGCGCATGAGCGACGAGGAGTTCTTGAAGAAGTATAACGACTGGCTCTCGAACTTGAAGATGCGTCTCAGCTATGGTACGGCAGGTAACAACCGCATCAGCTCGGGCTTGATGTACACCACCTATTCTATGGCTTCCAACACGTCGAAGGCTCCCTTCTTCAACGGTGACCGCACCAGTATGTTGGAGCTCGGTTCTACGCTCTACAACCCCAACCTCAAGTGGGAGACGACCATCACTCGTAACGTCGGCTTCGACTACGGCTTTTGGGATAACCGCATCTCGGGTTCACTCGACTTCTATTGGAACACGACGAAGGACCTCTTGATGAAGACCGAGATCCCCGCCAACACCGGCTACAGCTATCAGTATCAGAACTTCGGCGAGACCTCAAACAAGGGTGTCGAGTTGGCTTTGAACGCTGTGATTGTCGATAAGAAGAAGTATAGCGTGAACTTCACGTTCAACGTTTCTTATAACCGCAATAAGATTGATAAGCTCAACACCGAGAGCCTCTACCAGAGCAGCAACTGGGCCGGTAGCACCCTCTCGAAGTATGAGGACTTCCGCGTGGAGCAGGGTGGTCGCCTCGGCGAGATCTGGGGTTACAAGACCAATGGCTACTTCACGGCTTACGACCCCGTGTCGAATCCTAACGGCGAACTCGTGCTCAGCGGCACCAACTGGGTGCTCCGCGATGGCATCAAGGATAACTCTACCACAATTACCGGTGGTAAGTATTACCCCGGTGGCTTGAAGGTGGAGGTTGACGAGAACGGCGACCCCATCAAGCAGAAGCTTGGCAACACGGTGGCTCCGGTGACCGGTGGCTTCGGCTTCAACGGCAGAGTGGGCGCGTTCGACTATAGCGTGTTCTGCAACTACTCGGTGGGCAACAAGCTCATCAACGGCACGAAGTTGGCCCTCGCCTTCAACGCAGGTTCGGCTAAGGGTTACAACCTCAACAACGACTTCGCCCTCAGCAACCGCTACACTTGGATCGACCCCGCCACAGGTCTCAACCTCGGCAAGATCTCAAGCTCGACGTTGGCTTACTATGGTGCCGACGGTTTGGTGGCTCGCCTCAATGAGATCAACCAGGGTGCCAACATCTATAACCCCTGCGCCGTTTCGACGATGCAGCTCACCGACTATGCGGTTGAAGACGCTTCGTTCTTGCGCCTCAACAACGTGACTGTGGGTTACACTTTGCCCAAGAAGGCTGTGCAGAAGGCATTCATGCAGAATGTGCGCATCTACTTCACCGGTCAGAACCTGTTCTGCTGGACCAACTACTCGGGTCCGGACCCGGAGGTGGACACAAGCAGCAAGAGCAACGCTATGACCCCCGGTGTGGACTACGCTTCTTACCCCAAGAGCCGCTCGTTTGTAGCCGGCATCAACGTAACTTTCTAAATATTGGAGGATAAAAGTAATGATTAAGAATATTGTTAGAACCCTTCTGCTTTCTGCCGGCGCTCTGACTATGGCATCTTGCTCTGACTTTTTAGATCAGACCTCTCCGTCGGAACAGACCGGGCAGACCGTCTTCGAGTCGACCTATTACACCGGTTTGGCGGTCAACAAGATCTATGGCGGCTTGACGCAAGATCAGACTTATTCGCAGTACATCCCCATCGTGTGGGGCACTAACTCTGACTGCGAATTAGTGGACGCTCTTGGCTCTGATGCCTCGAACACCTCGAGCGAGCGTGGCAACATGAACTATAATGCCAGCCCGGGTTGGGCAAATATTGCCAAGTTGTGGAACGCCATGTATGGCATCGTGGAGAACGCCAACCTCGTCATCGAGGGCGTTGACGGCAGCAGCTTGGCTCACTCGGGCGGCTCGGATGAGCGCACCATGCAGCGCTATAAGGGCGAGGCTTTGACGCTCCGCGCCATGATTTATTTCGACTTGATTCGCTTCTTCGGCGACGTGCCGATGAAGATGGAGTCGTCGCAGGCTGACCTTAGCAACGCTTATATGGCTAAGACCGACCGCGACTCGATTATGGATCGCCTCATCAGCGACCTCGAGGAGGCTATCGAATACCTCCCCTGGGCAGGTGAGAACTCCACCTACACCACCGAGCGCGTCACCAAGGGCTATGCCCACGCTTTGTTGGCAAACATCGCTTTGACCCGCGCAGGCTGGGCTATCCGCGAGGAGGCTAAGCCGGGCTACGAGACCGCTGCCGAAAACAGCGACCCCACTTACCCCACGCAGCGCGCCGATGCCGACGCTCGTCAGGCTTATTATACGCTCGCCTTGGAGCACTTGGCTGCTGTGATTACCAACGGCACGCATAAGCTGAACCCCTCGGTGGAGAATGAGTGGTATCTGATCAATCAGCGTTCACTCGATGTGAATTATCGCGAGAATATCTTCGAGATCCCCATGGGCTTGGGCGTGAGCAGCGAGTTGGGCTACACCGTCGGTGTGCGCATCAACGGCTCCAGCTCTTATTATGGTGCCAAGGGTAACTCATCGGGTAAGCTGAAGCTGACGGCTCCTTACTTCTGGTCGTTCCAGCACAACGATCAGCGTCGCGACATCACTTGCGCTCAACTTCAGCTCAAGGAGGAAGACGGCGTGGTGAAGGAGAGCTTCCTCGGCAACGCCCCCTTCGCCATCTACTGCGGCAAGTGGGATGTGCGCAAGATGAACGAGGAGTGGCGCCAGGCTGCCATCGCTACAGGCAATGCCAAGTGGATGTCTGGCATCAACGTGGTGCGCATGCGTTACCCCCAGGTGCTCTTGATGTATGCTGAGGTGATGAACGAGTTGGCTGGTCCCGACGCAGGCTTCGCCGGCGATGCCGGCATGACGGCTCGCGAGGCACTCGCCGCTGTGCACTCACGTGCATTCAGCACCGAAAACAAGGCTGAGGCTGCCGCTTATGTGGCAGGCATCGCTAACGACAAGGAGGCTTTCTTCGACGCTATCGTCAATGAGAACGCTTGGGAGTTGGCAGGTGAGGGCTTCCGTAAGTTCGACTTGATCCGCTGGAACTTGCTCAGCCAAAAGATCGATGAGTTTAAGGCTAACTACACGGCTCAGCTCGAAGAATACCCCGAGAAGATCTACTTCAACTACACCGACGAGTCGAAGGCTACCATCGACATGAGCTCGGTGACGTGGTATGAGACTCCCGAGAACACGGCTGACTTTGACGACAGCAAGGCTTTCTATGGCACAGAGCGCACTCTCGAAGCCTCGAAGCAGACGCAGCTCAACACCAACTTGCCCTCAATCAGCGCAGGTCTGAACGCCACGGTGAAGAACCGCTATTTGATGCCGATTGCCTCGACGACAATCTCGGCTTCTAACGGCAAGTTGCACAACTCTTATGGTTATGCCGATTAATCAGCGGGGATGACTTATCCACCGAGATGTATAGGCATATATAATAATGTGTATCAATCTATGAAGAAGAATTTCAAATATATGACCGGTGCAGGAGCTTTGATGCTCCTCACCTCGGTCGCTTCGGTGTCGTGCACCGAAGATAACGACTGGGATGTAGACAGCTCACACGATCGCCTCTTCAGCGTTGTGCAGTCTAACCTGTCTGTGTCAGAAGGCACCACCACCGCCGATGTGAAGTGGAGCAAGACACCCAACACGGAGTATTACATCATTCAGCTCAGCACCGACTCGCTCTATGATGAGGTGAACCTCGACTCTATCAACGTCATCACTTATGGTGAAGATGCTTCGATTACCGGTTCGAGCTACACCATCACAGACCTTATCGGCAGCACGCGCTACTTCCTCCGCATCAAGGCGGCTTCGTCGGTGAAGGCAGAGTCGAAGTGGACTTATCTCGAGAAGCTTTCGTTTAAGACCAAGGCTGAGCAGATCCTCAATGCGGCTGAGAACGTTACAGGTCGCTCCGCACTCATCACCTGGCCCGAGAACATGGCTGTTACTCACCTAATCGTCACCTATAACGTCAACGACGAAGCTCAGCGTGACAGCCTCGTGCTCAGCGACGAGGCGATTGCCGCAGGTCAGTATCAGCTCACCGACTTGCTCTCCAAGAAGACCTACAACGTCTCTATCTGGAACAACGACACGCAGCGCGGCTCCATCAAGTTCACCACTACCGAGGCTTATCCCGACGGGTTCGACGTGGTGCGCATTGAGTCGCAGGCTGCCCTCCACGACCTCTTCACCAACCCCGCGTCGTATATCAAGGATAACGATGGCAACATGGTGGTAGTGCTCCCCGCAGGCAGCACGCTCGACTACACCGACCCCGATCTGGAATTCACCGTGCCGGCACAGATTAAGTCGATCGTCTTCTGGGGCGAATCGGGCGCAGAGACTCCGGTATTCAAACCCAAGGGCTTGTCGTTTGCAGGCGACCACTCGTATGTGCGCTTCTATAACCTCGACTTGCAGAACAAGGGCAACGATGCCGACTACGTGGTGAACCTGAACACCAATGGCAGCATCGGCGAGCTCCTCATCGAGAACTGCTCAATCAGCAAGAGCCGTGGCGTGGTGCGTGTGCAGTCGGCAGGTGCCGAGGGCAACATTGCTACGCTCACCATCAACAACTGCTTGATTGATGACATCGGCTCGTATGGCATTATCAACTCTAAGGTGTCCGGCAGCTTTGCCTGGGGCAACATCAACCTGACGAACTCAACGTTCACCTCAGTCAATGCCGGCGGCATCATCCAAACGCAGCAGGGCGGCTTCAACATCAACATTGAGAACTGCACGTTCTACAACTGTGTGATTGCCGGCAAGTCGTTCCTCGAGGCAAATAAGATCACGGGCATCACTGTCAACATCAGCAAGACCATCATCGGCAAGTCGCACGACAACGGTCTCGGTGTTACTGCCGAGGACGCTGCTGCTCAGCTCATCAAGGCAACCAGCCTCAAGATTGGTTCGGGCTACGACGTGAATGCTACCGACCTTTACACCACGTCAGACTGTCCCTACACCAAGAACTACGACTGGGGTACCATCCTCGACTATGGTTCGGACATCCTCTTCAAGGATCCGGAGAATGGTGACTACACCTTGCTCAAGGATTTGAATGCCGGTGACCCGCGCTGGATTGAGGAGTAATCCCCCAACGGTGCGAATATAGAGGTCACCACCAATATAGAGGTCACCACCAATATAGAGGTCACACACCAATATCCGCATCACGCGCAGGATTGAACCGGA
>CAZBWT010000035.1:0-15336 GCA_964495625.1 uncultured Prevotellaceae bacterium
ATATTGTGGATATTGCGAGTATAATGTGAGATGTGGATATCGCGTATTGTGCGTTATTGTGTGATCTCTGTGGATATCGTGCGTATTGTGCGTATTGTGCGTATTGTACGTATCGTACGATCTCTGTGGATATCGCGTGTTACTTTTTCCGCCATGCCTTCACCTTCTTCATGAAATGACGGAAGTAGATGCGGTAGGAGTCCCAATCGAAAAGGGTGGAGTCGTTGATGGCACGCCATGTGAGGAAGATGCCGATAGGTGCCAACACATACGAGCTGAGCCACACACCCGCCCAGGGAGCCCACTGGTCGTTCTCGGCGAGCTTACGTCCGGTGTTGTCAATGAGGTAATAGATGATGAAGAAGAGCACCGACACGATGATTGGCACACTGAGACCGCCCTTGCGGATGATGGCACCCAACGGTGCGCCGATAAAGAAGAAGATGATGCAAGCAATCGAGAGGGTGAACTTCTTGTGTATCTCTATCTCATGGCGCGAGCGGTTCTTCTTCTCATACGCTTGATACTCGCGGCGCGAGTCGAAGCGTTGGAAGACCATCTCGACATTCTTGGTGGCACGATCCATAGCGCGCAGCTCCTGGTCGGGGCGCAGTGAAGCGTAAATTGAATCTAAGTTGGGGGTAATGACCTCGCGCGCAGCAGCGGCTTGCTGTGTCGCCTCCATAAAAGAGGAATCACGGCGCGTAGACTGAGTGATGGCGCGGAAATAAGTCTCGTGCAACAGACGGTCGCCGTAGTCGCGGTCTGCCTCGGCAATACGCTCGTCGAGCGAGTCGACCGAGAGGCGCAGCTCGTGCAGGTTCTTGCCGATGTGGCGGCTGGTGATGAGTGACTCATCGGCGCGCTCAAAGTCGTTCTTATACGGGATGTAGACCTCCTTGCAAGTAAATGCCTCGCGGCGGTACTTAGGACTATTGTTCGACGAGCGAGCCAAGCTGCCGTCGTTCTGCAGCGTGCCGAGTTGCGAACCCGCCCACAGCGTCAGCTTGAGGTGCTCGCCATCGGCACCCATCTGTATTCTGCCCGAGTCTGCCACCGTGACCGTAGCGTTCTCGATGTCGGCACCGTCGAAGATGTAGATCAACACATCATAGAGCATACCCGTCTTGAAATCCTTATGCCCCACGTAGAGGTTATAATCTTGTATCTCTTTATAGAAGACTCCCTCGGGAATCTCCAGCTCGGGCGACTTGTTCTTGATGCCATAGAGGATGGTACCCATCTTGGTGTTGGCACGCGGCAAGACATCGTCTTGGAAGTAGAAAGCCCCCACCGCCAAGAGCAAGATAAAGATGATGAGCGGACGCATAATCTTGATTAGCGAGATGCCCGACGACTTCATAGCCGTCAGCTCCAAGCTCTCGCCCAAGTTGCCGAACGTCATCAGCGAAGCCAACAGCACCGCCAACGGCAGCGCCATGGGGCAAAGCGACAAAGCGGCATAGAAGAACAGCTCGGCAATAAGGCTAATCTCCAGACCCTTGCCCACGAACTTATCGACGTGCATCCACAAAAACTGCATCAACACGATGAAGAGGCAGATAAAGAACGTCATGCAGAAGATGGGCAAGAACGTCTGCAAGATAAACGAGTATATGCGTTTGATTCTGAACATGGTGCAAAGATAGGGGTTTTCGGTCGAAGTCGTCGCACGCAGACCCCTAATTTATTCTTCGAGCTGAATGGTTCGGGCATGGAGCGAGCCGCCGGCCTCGGCACCCATGTGCAAGGTGGCGAGGTGTTCGAACGACTGCAACGAGCCCGTGGTGAAGTATTCGGTGGAGGCATGGCGCGTGAGTCGGCACTCCATCTCGGGATGGCGGCGCAGATAGTCGCTGAGGCTACGTGCCACCATGGGACCCTGCGACAAGATGGTGATGTCGGGGCGGCCCAAATAGCGCAATGCCTGTTCAATCACGGGGCGAATCAGCGGGTAGTGAGTGCAGCCCAAAATCAGCGTGTCGATATCCGGGTCATCGTTAAGCAAAATCTCCAGGTCGCGCCCCACCACCTTGTGGAGCTGCGGAGTGTCGAGCTGACCGCTCTCAATGAGGGGCACCCACTGCGGGCAGGCATGCCCGCACACAGTGGCTTGCGGTTGCAGCTTCTCAAGCTCGAGCGCATACGAACGCGACTCGATGGTGCCGCGCGTAGCCACCAAGCCGATATGACCGTTGCGCGTAGCGTCGCCCACCTGCTCCACCGTAGGACGTATCACCCCCAACACACGGCGCGTAGGGTCGTCCATAAACGGCAGGCGCAGCTGCTGAATGTTACGCAATGCCTTTGCCGAAGCCGTGTTACATGCCAATATCACCAACGGGCACCCCATCTCAAAAAGGCGCTCCACCGCCTGCAGCGTGAACTCGAAGACCTCGCTGAAGGGGCGGTTGCCATAAGGTGCCCTGCCGTTGTCGCCCAAAAAGATGTAGTCGTAGTCGGGCAGCAGTCGATGTATTTCGCGGAAGATGCTGAGACCTCCGAAGCCGGAGTCGAACAGACCGATGGCTCCGCGTGAAGCCGTATGTGGTGTAATATGATTGTCGTCAGTCATTGTTTGTCAGATTTCTCTAAAGGTGCGGTTGTTAACAGACCCTACTATCCTTTTGGTGCCTTTGTTAGCGTGCATCTATTACTGATAAATACCCCTTATAACCAGCCGGAAGCTCTATACCAGTCGTAGCACTCCTTCACGCCGCGCTCCAGCGACCACTGCGGGGTGTAGTCCAACTCCTCGCGCAGGGGGGTGATGTCACACGTCCAGTTGCGTTGCGCCATGATGCGATACTTATCGGCATTGAGGGTCGAGACCTTACCCACGGCGCTTGCCAGTGCGCCCGCCGTGCAGTTCACAGCGCGCAGCAGCCACAAAGGCACGCTCACGGGCACCACCACGCGGCGATGCATCACCGCCTGAATATACCGGCGGAAGTCGGTCGAAGAATACTCCGCCCCCTCAGCCACGATATATCGGCGATAAGTCAACCCAAGGTCGATGGCGCGGAAGATGACCTGCACCAAATCGCGCACATAGATAAAGGTGATGCGCTGCGGGCGCAGTCCCGGAATGAAGTCGAAGCCCGCACCCACGGTGCGAAACATCAGATAATAATCCGCGTCGCGCGGACCATACACACCCGTGGGATAAAAGATGAGGTGCGGCACGTCAGCCTGCTCCATCAGATATTGGGCGGCATGCAGCTTGCTGCGCCCATAGGCGGTGTTAGGCTGAGGTGAGTCGCTCAGCGTGATGGGCTGACCATCCGCCTCGTGTATCGGGCCGTAGGCACTCAGACTGCTCATCAGCGCAAAGCGGGCGGGAATCATGCCGCACGAGCGCAGTGCCGTGATGAAATGTTGCAGATAAGTGCAGTTCACCAACTCGAAGTCGTCGGGGCGGCGGCACTTTGTGATGCCCATATTGTGAATAATGGCATCCCACGTGCCGTGTTGCAACTTATGCTGCCGCAGCACCTCGACAAGAGCGTCGGGGTGTGCATAAGGCAGGTCGATGAAATGTATGCGTGAATCAGAGAGCCAGGCGTGCGACGTAGTGCGGCGAATGCCCGCCCACACGTCCCAGCCATCGGCAAGGGCTTGTTCCACCAAGTGGCTCCCTATAAAACCGCCGGCTCCGGTGATGAGGATGCTTTTTGACATGATATAACATTTATAGATAAACATCACGCGGGGCGATGCACCTTTTGCGAAATGCACCATTAGCGCCGCGCGACTCAACAACCCAAAGTCCACCGTTGGGGGGCTGCGGCGGACAGAGGCTTAAAACAGCTTCTGCTTCCTAAACACAATATACCCCACAATAGACACCACAATAGAGAGCAGCACAGCGAAGGGGAAGCCCCAACACCACGACTCCATGCCATTGATGAGGTTCATGCCGAAGAAACTTGAGATGCCCGTGGGGATCATCAAGATGATGGTGATCACCGTCAGGCGTTTCATAATAGCGTTCAGGTTGTTGCTGATGATTGATGAGTAAGACGAGCGTTCACGCTCCAAGATGTTGCTATAGATATTGGCGGTGGCATAAGCCTGTTGCAGCTCCACCTCCACGTCGTCCATCAAGTCTTCGTCATACGACAAGTGGCGCAGATAACGCTTCAGGCGCACCAACACCACTTCGTTGCCACGCAGCGAGGTGATGAAGAACACCAAGAAGCGTTCAATCTTCATGATGCGGTGCAGCTCCTCATTGTCCATCGACTCCTCGAGTGCCTCCTCAGCCTCCTTCATCTGGGCGTTCATCTGCTTCAGATACTTCAGATACCACACCGAGCTCGAAAGGAACAGCGACAAAATCAAGTCATAACTCTGTCGGCTCTCGAGGTTCTTGCGGTTGGTCCACTTAATGAAGTCGGCAATCATCTCCGTCTTCGAATAGCAAATGGTGATGAAGACCTCGCCGCGCACCAAGATACCGAGCGGCAACGTGTTGTAGAACGTCTCGTTATCCTCGTCCACCTCGCGATAAGGGATGCGGAGCATGTTCATCAGCCAACCGCCCTCGCTTTCCGTACGCGGGCGCTCTTCACTATCTTCAATATCTTGCATAAAGTCAAGAGGGGCAGAGAACTTACTCTCAAGTTCCAGCAGTTCTTGGGTCGTTGGTTTGGTGACCTTGATCCAGCAGTTGGCTTCCCAAGCCTCAATCTGCTTAAATCCGCCTAAGCATTTCCAATATTGTATCATCTTTTTTGCCTGCTGTTTTAGTCGTTCAACACCTATTGCGCTGCGAAAATAGCTCTTTTTTAGCTATTATAGTGCCCGTTACGTTCAAAATGTTTTAAAAAGGGCTATTTTTGTTGCGTCACACAGATTAAGACACATTGATTGAAACACGATATCTATGGATTGGACTCCGCAACTCCAAGCTTTTATTGCCACCCACCTCAACGACGACACCAACCGGCTGCTGCTCTCGGCACGTCGTTACCCCGACGTAGACATACCCGCCGCCGTGGAACAAATTGAGGCGCGTCGCCGCCTGCGGCTCAAGCTGCCCGAGTGGTATGCCAACCCCGCGCTCATCATGGGCGGACGCGTGCCCGCCGAGCAGTGCTCGTCCGAGCTGACGGCACGCTACAAACAGCGCTTGGTGGTGGGCGAAACCCTAACAGACCTGACGGGCGGCATGGGGGTAGACCTCTACTACATGTCGCGCGCCGTCACCACAGCCTATTACGTTGAGCGTCAGCCCGCACTCTGCGCCGCAGCGCGTCACAACTTCGCCGCCCTCGGAGCCAACAACATCACCGTGACGGAGGGCGACGGGCTCTCGCTGCTCGCCACCCTGCCTGCGGTAGACACCCTCTACCTCGACCCCGCGCGCCGCGCTGCCGACGGCGGACGCGTCTACGACCTTGCCGACTGCGAACCCGACGTGGTGCTGCATCGCCCAGAGTTGCTCAGCCACTGTCGCCGCTTAGTGGTGAAGATCTCGCCCATGGCAGACGTGCAGCGCGTGTTGCGCTCCATGCCCGGCACCACCCAGGTGCACATCTTAGCCGTCCACGGCGAATGCAAAGAGGTGCTGTTGGTGGTGGAACCCACACCGCAGCCCATGCCGGGTCAATGCGCCGAACCCACACCGCAGCCCGCCGACTTCGCCCACGTGCAGATCACGTGCACCGACTACCGCGCCGCCGACGTGGTGAGCTACACCTATCAGCTCGGCGAAGAACAGTCCGCCCGCTCCGTCTTTGCCGAGGCGGTGGGCGCATACCTCTACGAGCCGGACGTGACGCTGCTCAAAGCGGGAGCCTTCCGCAGCCTCGGAACCCGCTTCGGTGTGCAGAAGCTCGAGGTGAACAGCCACCTCTACACCTCCGCCACCCTCGTGGCGGACTTCCCCGGACGCATCTTTGCCATTGACGAAGTGATACCCTTCGCCTCACGCACCCTCAAGAGTCTGCGCCGCACACTGCCCCAAGCCAACATCACCACCCGCAACTTTCCCCTCACCGCCGACCAGCTGCGCGCCCGCACCGGCATTCGCGACGGCGGCGATGTCTATCTGTTCGGCACCCGGGTGCAAGGCATCGGCGCACTCCTGCTGCGCTGTTCGCGCCCATCCGACAAGCAAACATCAACACCCCCACACACCCTATGTTAAAAAAAGAACGCTATGCCGCCGTGCTCGAATGGTTTCGAGACAACCGCCCCGACGCGCAGTCGGAGTTGGTCTATCACAACCCCTTCGAGCTATTGGTGGCGGTGATACTCTCTGCCCAGTGCACCGACAAGCGCGTCAACATGGTCACCCCCGAACTGTTTCGCGCCTTTCCCACAGCCGCCAAGATGGCAGAGGCAGACCCCGACGAACTGTTTGAATACATCCGCAGCATCTCCTACCCCCGCAACAAAGCCACCCACCTCCACGGCATGGCGCAGATGCTCGTGGCGGAGCATGGCGGCGAGGTGCCCGCCGACTACGACGCACTGCTGCGCCTGCCCGGCGTAGGGCGCAAGACCGCCAACGTCATCTCAGCCATCATCTTCGACCGCCCCACCATGGCGGTAGACACCCACGTGTTTCGCGTGGCGAACCGCATAGGACTCACCACACGGTCTCGCACACCCCTCGCCACCGAACGCGAGCTGACGCGCCACATCCCCGCCGACGAGATTCCCATTGCCCACCATTGGCTCATCTTGCATGGACGCTACGTCTGCACCGCACGGTCGCCCCACTGCGCCGAGTGCGGCATCAAAGCCTATTGCAAGGAATATGAAACCTCGCAACGCGCCAAGTGAATCAACCACGCACAAAGGCCTACCACACCATAAGCCATACACCCAACAGCCTACCACACGCACAAAGCCCCCGAGAACGCAATACGTCTCGGGGGCTTCGTGCTTTTAATATTTGAACCTAATAACGTTTCAACCTTTAAACGGCGCTGCGGCTTACACCATCACGAAACTCTTGTTGATGGTGTTGAGAATCTGGTTGCGCAGGTCGTTGGCATTCAGCGGCTTTGCCACATAGCCATCGAAGCCGTGCTGCAAAATCTGCTCGCGGTCGCTCGAGAAGGCATAGGCGGTGACGGCAATAATCGGCACGGTGGCAGAAAGCTTGCGAATCTCGCTCGCCGCCTCATAGCCGTTCTTCTTGGGCATGCCGATATCCATCAAGATGATGTTGGGCTGATACTTCTTGAAGCACTCCACAGCCTCCTCACCGTCCCAGGCATGAATCAACTTATACTCCTTGCCCAAGATAGAGCGGAACAGCAGGTAGTTGCTCTCGTTGTCTTCAGCCACCAAGATGGTGAACATCTGGTTCTCCACCTTCTGCTTGGCAATCTCACGCTCCTTGCGCACGTCAATCTTCTCAGGCTCAATCTCCTTATAGGGGATGGTGAACCAGAAGAGGCTACCCTGGTCTTGCCCATCGCTGTGCACACCAATCTTGCCGCCCATCTTCTGCACAATGCTTTGGCAGATGGCAAGCCCTAACCCTGTGCCCTGGGCATAGGTGTTGAGCTTCACAAAGCGGTTAAACACCGAGTCGAGCTTCTCGGGCACGATGCCGATGCCCGTGTCACGCACATAGATGTAAAGCTCCGTGGGGCGCACATCATAACCAAACGTAATGCTGCCGTGGTTCGTAAACTTGGTGGCATTGGTCAGCAAGTTGATGAGCACCTGCGACACGCGGTTGCGGTCGGTCTCCGTCATGCAGTTGGGTGCGCCGAGCACCATGTTGAGCTTCACCTGCGGACGCACACGAGGGGCTATCAGCTGCTCCACATTCTTCATCAAATCGTTGATGTCGGTGGGGTGCATATTAAACTCCATCGTGTCGGCCTCAATCTTCGACAGGTCGAGGATGTCGCTAATCAGTTGCAACAACAACTCGTTATTGTTCTCAATGATGTGCACATACTCCTTCTTCTCCGACTCGTCTTCGGTGTTGGTCAGCAAGTTCGAGAAGCCCACAATAGCATTCAGCGGGGTGCGAATCTCGTGGCTCATGTTGGCAAGGAATGCCGACTTCAGGCGGTCGCTCTCCTTAGCCTTCTCGCGGGCATCGATGAGCGCCTCTTCCTGCTGCTTGCGCGCGGTGATGATGAGCAACGAACCGAACAGCGAAACCACCTCGTCATTCTCTTCATTATGCTCAGCCACAGCGTTCACCTCCAGCCAATCCACAAAGCGGCGACCGTTGATGTAGTTAATCACGCGGAACTCCGTCTTGATGCGCGTATCCTCACCGCTGATGAGGCGATGATAGACCGACTTGATGTGCTCCACATCGTCGGGATAGATGCTGTCAAAATACTTCTGCTGCGGAATGACGTAGGTCTTGGGCTGATGCACCGCCGTGCCCGTGAGGCGGTCGAACTGCTGCGGCATGATGCGCGGACCCTCGCAGGTGATTTGCTCGGTCTTAAGATCCCAACGCCAGGGAATGATGCGCGCGGCGCTCAGCGTCATCTCGAGCGTCTTGTTGAGGTTGCGCATCTCCACCTCGGCAGCCAGACGGTCGGTGACATCGGTGGCGAAGATATCGACGATGCCCTCATGACCGGTGCGGCAAATGCTAATCTCGAACGAGCGGTTCGGGTCGGCATAATATTGCGAAATCTGCACACTATCCTTGCCCTGCAACAGCTGTCCGATCAGCTCCTCGGCGCGTTCAATGTGGAACTTAGGCATAGTGGAGTTGCCGCTGTCGTCGAGCGAGAAATAAGAGAGCAACATGCGGTTGCCCATGGTGTAGCTCAGGTCGGTCACCTCGCCGCTATCGTTCAGCTTAAAGCGCCCTTGAGTGTAGAGCACCGGCATGTGACGCAAGATGTTCTCCTGACGGCGCAACAAGGCGATGCGGCGCTGCTGATACATCATAAACAGCGTGACCGCCACAACCAACAACAAAGCAAAGAGCACACCGGCAATGATTTGCCACTGATACTTCTCCCACATCGTGGGCGGACGGTTGGCAAAATAAGTGCCCGCCGGACTCTGCGACAACTGCAGGTTGTCACGCACGGCTTGCGGATAGTTGATATAAGCATAGGTCGACTTGGGGCGGTAGAAGGGGATGTGTCGCGCCTCCTCGCCTCTCAACAAGCGATCCACATAGCTCAACAACGTTGTCATCACCTCATCTTGATCGTAGGTGTACGAGCCGTCGTAGTCATACGTATCCACATACTCACGCCTCATGGCGAACACCGGTCGGCTGGCATAGCTCAGCGAGCGCATGCGGAAGTCGGCGGCAGAGATGGTTTGAATCTGCTGCAAGTTGGTACGCTCATAAAACCACGTCGAAAGCACCAAACCCACCGTCGGGTCGATGTCATAGATGGCGCGCTCCAGGCGTTCGTCGTTCTCGTCGTTGGCAACAAGATGCTCAAACTCCACCGTGGGGTACTTCATCTTCAGATACTTATCAAACCTAAACGCAGCGCGCTGGTTGATGTACTGACAGTCGGCGGCGAAAATCACCTTCCTGATCTGCGGCTGCAGCCGGAACATCAGGTCAATCGTCTCCTCCACATACTCGGGTGTGTAGACCAACGTGAAGTTATAATCCTTCTTCAGGTCAGACAGCGGGATGAAATCCACCTCGCCTTCCATCTCCACGGGGCGACCCGTGTAGTAATACTCCCGCGGAGCCACCGACTCAGCACCGCCCAACAAAATAATCGGCACGTCGCCCCACTCCTGCCGGATGCGATCCCTCAGGTTAAAGGCGAAGTTGCCCACCATGATGATCTGCGTCGGCGGATTTTCGCGATAGCGATCCATCACACCGTTCTCCGTCATCTCATAGACCGAGTCGGACGTGATATAAATATCGTTGAGGTTGGTCACGCTCACGGTCACGTTTTCATAATCGTAGGCATGCTTAAACAGTTCGGCGGTGAAGTTTTGAGCCCAGGGTGTATTCTCCGTATAAGAGTTGATAATCAGCACGTGCTGATTCGGAGCAATCACATCCGAAGCCGCCAACAGCCGAGTGGCAGGCAGGCAAATGATGAGGCAACTCACCGCTGTCCACAACGCGTGGAGCCACCGGCTGAGTTGCAGGTCTTTCTTTGTGTCCATTTTGAGTAAAAGCGTTAGGTCTTTAGTCTATCAATCATTCAGGTTTCCTATCGTGTTTAATGTCACGTTCGTCACATTTTATATCACGTAAATTCGTTTCTAAATTCGTCGTCTTAAACGTGTCGTTTTCGGTTAGGTTTTCGCGATTCGTTTTTTTGTGATGTGTTTCTGTCGTATTCAACCGCTACAAAGGTATGTGTTTCACGTGTACGCGCAAGAGGCGGATGTGTTAAACTATTGGCATTTAGCAATTATTATACCATTTAACACAATCCGCCTCTTAAATTTAGACGTTGCTTTCCCCCTCCGGCAGGGCTGTTTTCACCTGCGACTCAGGTCGTCGTAGAGGGTTTGCAGATAAGCCTTGCCCCAGCGGCGGGCATTCCCCAAGCGGTCATGAGTTCCGCCCAAGGGGTGATCGTCGTTGGCATTGTCTTGAATATACGAAATGCTGTCAGTGAGGAAGCCGAAGCCATCGGGCCAAGCATAGAAAGCGTAGTGCGGCAGCGTGGGGTCTTTGAGGTCTTTGCTAAAGTTGAAGTCCTCGTGCGAAATGTCGAGGCGCGCCAACAACGTGGCACCCAAATCCACCTGCGACCCCATTGTGGTGATGCGACGCGGCTCACGCACGGCACCGCCCACCCAGAACATAGGTATGTGGTAGCGTATCGGCTCGTGGTTCATCACCTGCGGCGGGAAGTTGGCAAAACAGTGGTCGGGCAGACCAATAATCAAGAGGTCGTCCCACCAGGGCGTGTTGCGCAAACGGTTCACGAAGTTGCCGAGGCAACTGTCAGTGTATGCCACCGAGTTGAGATAGGGGTCTTCATAGCGCGCCGAGGGCACATCAAACGGCTCGTGGCTGCTCAGCGTCAAGAAGATTTTGAGGAACGGCTTCGCCTCATGCCCCGCCTCACGATTGGCGGCTTGCTCGGCAGCCTGCTTCACCACGTCGTCATAGAGATATTCAAACATCTTGTGGTCCGGCACACCCCACTTTGACATACGGTCGGCAATGGGGAAGTCAACGTCGGCGGTGATGTGCTCAATGCCGCCGGCGCGGAGAAAGCTGCGCATGTTGGTGAAGTCGGCATCACCGCCGTGCACAAACTCCAAGTCGTAGCCCGACTCGCCCATACGCTTCGAGAAGTATTGCAGGTTTTGCGACTTCGACACATCCTTCATGATGGAGTGCGTGGGCTGACCCGGGTAAGAAGCCAACACGGCAGCCACACCGCGGTCGGTGCGGAAGCTGTTGGCATAAAAATTCATAAAGCCGATGCCCTCGTCATAGAAGCGGTTCACCGAGGGCATCCAACCCGGGTCAACGTCGGGGTAGAGCGCCTTGCAGGCACCGCCCGAGAAGCTCTCGAGCAAGATGACGACGACGTTGGGACGGCTCACCGTGAGCCACGGCGTGGCGGCAGCCGAGTCGGCGGGGGTCAGTTCGCCAATGTCGGTGCGCTGCGGCATCGAGGCGAGCTCCTGCATGGCGGCGGCAGCCTCAGCGTCGCTCATAAAGCGATATTGCGAGGCAAAGTCCTCGTGCTTCGACAGCGAAGATAAGAAACTGAAGATGGGGTTCACCGCAGCATGATTCAGCTTCATGTCGCTGCTAAAATAGACATGCCCCACGTTCATGGTCGAAACCGTGACACCCCCGCGGATGGGCAACACCAACACGCCGCAGAGCAGCAATGCCAACAGCGTGTGGTTGATGCGGAAGGAGAGCGACGTCCACCGATGCGCACCGGTGACTCTCGGCACGGCAAAAAAGCTGCACCACCAGCGCTGCACCACCCACCACAGAGCCACCAACACCACGGGCAGCACCACCAATGCCCACGTGGGGGCTTGGCGTATGGCATCGCCGGGGTTATCGGTCAGATAGATGAGCGGCGTGGCATCGAGGCGGAAGCCCCAGTGAGTGTACAGCTCCACGTCCACCATCAGGAGGAGCAGAGCCACGGCAGCCACCAAACGCAGATAGGCGCGCATCACACGAGCGTGCCACCTGCCGGGCACCCACACCTGCACCACCGTGAGCAAGAAAGGGATGATGGAGAAATAGCCCGCCACCGTCAGGTCGTGCGGCAGTCCGTGCCACACCACGGCAAGCCAATCACCCAAAGGATAGGCACCATAGAGGTCCCAATGATAGAGCATGAAGATGGGCTTCCACACTGCAAACAGAAGCACAAACGAAAAGTAAAGTATGATCTTCTTAATCACTGTCACACATTTATTTAGAGAACGATTTATGGTCTAAACCGTTTCGATTTATCGACTTTTTTAGTAAGCACCGGGCAAAGGTAGTGCTTTTTTGTCTGATAAACAGAGGCATCGGCTCGCGATTTTTGGAAAATGGCTCAGGAAGTGCTATCTTTGCAGCCATAATTGCACTCATAAAGGAATAAAAAACAGCATAATGGAAAAGTTAGAACGCATCAACAAATATCTTAGCGAAGCCGGTGTGTGCTCACGCCGCGACGTAGACGAACTGATACGCGACGGTCGCGTAGAGGTTGACGGTGCCCCCGCCCGCATCGGGCAGCAAATTGACACCGAGAAGAACGAAGTGCGCGTTGACGGGCAAGTGGTGGACCCCGCTCACCCCGAGAAGAACGCCATCTCGGCAGAATATCTGATGGAACAGCAGCAGACCCCCTGGTGGGAGGAGCGTGACCGCCGCCGCGAGGAGGAGCGTCAACGTCTGCTCTCCAACCCCAAAAGCAAACTGCTGCGCCAGGGCAGAAAACAGAGCGCCCAGCAGCGCAGCTTGAAGCGCGGCACGGCAGCCGAAGCCAGCGCCTTAGCCAAGAAAGAGGCACGCACCGCCAAGAAGGCAAAGACCTTTGGCGAAGCCCTCAGCGACAAGCAAAAGCTGATGAACGTCAAGACGCGCCGCGTGGATAACGCCCCCAACCCCAAGTCTGCCAAATTGCGCGGCGGCGACCACAAGCCCAAGTCGAGAGGTCGTCGTTAACCCCGGTGCAGACACTGTCGCCACAAGCGGCAACCCTATTTTCAAACTTTAACGCCCCCGGCATCATCCGCCGGGGGCGTTTCGTGTGTTATGGGTGTGCAACAATGCACCCCACACAACAATGCACACCTCCACACCCCACACCCACCCCCATCGGTGCCTCAGGCACCTACACAGTGCGCCCCTGCTCAAAGGGCTGTTGCTGATGCTTTTGCTGCTGCCCATGCAGGCTTCGTGCCGACAGGGCGGCACCCACGAGGCGCGTCAACTGGTCGAGAGCTTTCTCAAAGCCTGGCAGCAGCAAGACACGCGGCTCATGGTGGAGCTCTACCCCGCGGCGCAGCAGATGGACTTCTTCTACACCACCGACGAGGCACACGTCACCGCCGTGGTGCGCTCGCCCGCCTCACACCACCTGCGCATCAGCGTGGTGAGCACCCACTTCGGCGCGCACCGCGAGGCGGTGCAGCGTCACATCACCTTTGTGGTCAACGACGGCACTCCCGGCGCATGCCGCATCGGCGACAGCTACGGACTCGCCTGCTGGGAGCGTTACCCCTACTACACCTTTGCCTGCCGCACCGGGTGCGTGCCCTCGCCCACGGTGCTGAGCGATGTGGCTACGGCGGGGCGCATGCGCCTGGCTCGGCAGATGCTCGTGGCTTATTCACAAGCCCTCTACGAGCAACTCGACCGCGAAATCAGCATTGCCGAGAGCACACCCACCTTCAACGACGGCAAACACACCGAAGGGGTGGCACTGGTGCAAAACAACTCGCCCTACAGCCTGCCGCGGCTGCGCTACTCCGTCATCTTCTTTGACGACAGTCGTCGCGAGGTGGGGCGCACCGGGGGCTGGATCACCCGCGAGACGTTCGCCCCGGGCGATGTCTGCGCCTTCTGCTACGAGGCGGAGATCTCACCCGGTGCCACCCTCATGACCCTCGTGCCGGACTTTGAGGTGGAGATGATTGTAGACTACGTGATGGGCGCTGAAGACTATCAAGGCACCGAGTATGAAGACTTTCGCCGACGCTCGGAGGCGGATGTCGAAGGTCAGCCAACGGAGCCTGAGGCGGAGATTTAGCGTCGTTGGTGGCATTTTCGCCCCGGTTTGTCGTTCTATTAAGAATACATTTGCTAACTTTGCAGCCACTACACACGCGCTGCCGTCACCCCATCCCCCCACACCCACAAAGGCGGCGCGTGGCTCTTCAACCATAAAACTTATTTCTCAATTCGATATGCATATAGACATAATTACCGTGCTGCCCGAGTTGCTCGACGGTCCCCTCAATCAGTCCATCCTGAAGCGTGCACAGGCTAAGGGGTTGGCAGAGATATGTGTGCACAACCTGCGTGACTACAGCACCGACCTGCGCCATCGGCGTGTGGACGACTATGCCTTTGGCGGCACTGCCGGCATGGTGATGCAGGTGGAGCCCATTGACCGCTGCATCACGGCGCTGAAAGAGCAGCGCCACTACGACGAGGTGATTTTCGTCACCCCTGACGGCGAGACCTTCAACCAGCACATTGCCAACGACCTCTCGATGAAGGATAACATCATCATCCTCTGCGGTCATTATAAAGGCATTGACTACCGCATCCGCGAGCACCTCATCACGCGCGAGATTTCGATTGGCGACTATGTGCTCACCGGCGGTGAACTCCCCGCAGCCATCATTGCCGATGCCGTGGTGCGCGTCATTCCCGGTGCCATCGGCGACGAGCAGAGTGCCCTCTCCGACTCGTTTCAAGACGACCTGTTGGCACCGCCCGTCTACACCCGCCCCGCCGATTATAAGGGCTGGAAGGTGCCCGAAGTGCTCCTCTCGGGGCACGAGCGCAAGATACGCGAGTGGGAGCACGACATGGCGGTGGCACGCACCAAGCAGCTCCGTCCGGATTTGTTGAAAGACTGACCGGTGCCCGGCGGCAGTGTTTTTCTTCGCCACACCTCACCCACAGCATCGTCCGTGGCAACATTTTGCCGATTTTCGTCTATTCCCCGCGGGTGGTGGTCGGCGCACGATTTTCGCGCAGCATCCACCCCGAGGTTGTAGTTCACCGAAGCAACGTCAAGCCTCGCCCCTGTTAAGGGCGAGGCTTCATTGTTTCCCGGCGGGCAGCCCACCCGTTATGGGTGGTGTCCGCCGAGCTTTCGGCGGGCTTATGCCTAACGGTCTACCACATCGCCAAGATTCTCGCGCCGTGCACTCCCGGCGCGGGTGCCGCCGGCAGAGCTCCCG
>CAZBWT010000036.1:0-5098 GCA_964495625.1 uncultured Prevotellaceae bacterium
AGCCGCGCGTCTCGTCGCCGAGCATGGTCATGCCGTGGTCCACGCGCATGGGGAGCTGCGGGTTCTCACGCTCGAAGATGCGCGCCAGCTCTATCAGGTCGGCACGTCCGCCTAAGTGTGATGCCTCGGTGAAGTCTCCGTTGGGGAAGATGTGGCACGAGCGAAGGTGTACGAAGTGGGTGCGCGGTGCGAATTCGCGGGCAAGCTCCACGACGTTGTTGTAGGCTCCGGCTGAGAGTGAGCCGGCGCAGAACGTGAGCCCGTTGTGAGGGTTGGGCACGGCATCGAGAAACCAGCGTATGTCGTCGCGAGTGCGCACAATGCGCGGCAAGCCCAAGATTTCGATGGGCGGGTCGTCGGGGTGTACACACATGTTCATGTCGCATTCGTCGCAGGTGGGCATGATGGCTTCGAGGAAGTATTTCATGTTGGCACGGAGCTGCGCCTTGTCGATGCCCTTGTAGCGGTTTAAGAACTCGCGGAACTTCTGCACGGGAGCCTCGTCGTTTTCGCTGAAGTTGCCCGAAACGAAGCCTTGTGTCTTGATGACAATGGTCTCCACCAACTGATGATCTTTCTCGGGGGTCATGGTCTTTGCCAACTCGTCGGCTTCTGCCAACACGTTGCGCCCTTCGCCTACACCGTCGGGGAAGCGGAAGGCTGCCCACTCTTGGCGAGCGCCTTCGCGTTTCAAGATGTAGATGTCGAAGTAGGCAAACTCAGCGTAGTTGAAATAGAGGTTGGAGGTGCCGTTGGGGTTGTCGTGCAGCAGGTCGGTGCGCGCCCAGTCGAGCACGGGCATGAAGTTGTAGCAGATGCAGTGGATGCCCTCGGCCGAGAGGTTGCGGAGGCTCTGCTTGTAGACCTCGATTTGCTCGTCACGGTCGGGCCCTCCATATTTGATGGTCTCTACCACAGGCAGACTCTCCACCACGCTCCAGCGCATGCCGTAGCTCTCGATGTAGTCTTTGAGATCTTTGATTTTTTCACGCGTCCACACCTCTCCGAGGGGTACGTCGTGCAGGGCGGTGACTATGCCTTCCACCCCGATTTGTTTTAACATGGCAAGGGTGATCTTATCCTTCTTGCCGAACCATCGCCAGGTTCTTTCCATAAGTAGCTGTTTTAAATTAAAGGTTATGTTATTGAGAAGTTTTGTGTTGTTGCGTTATTGGTTGCCTCCTCTATGCCCCATCTTACGCTTGTTCTCCTTCGAGCTTGAACACGATGCGCTGCACACCGTTTTGGAAGCGTGTGCTCGAGATGCGGAAGTGCCCTATCCGGGCAGTGCTGCGCACGTGTGTGCCGGCGCAGAGACACTCATCGTAGTCGCCGATGATGACCACGCGCACGGTGTCTGATGCCCCCTCGGGCAGGCGGGTCATGTCGAAGCGAGACATCGCTTCGGCTTGGGTGATGTAAGCCTCGGTGACGGGCACGTCGCGCGCCACCACGGTGTTGACATAATCCTCCAACTGCTGCACCTCAGCCTCGGTGAGCGGCCGCGGCAGGTGGTAGTCTAATTTCGACTTTGTGCGCTCAACGTGAGCACTGAATGCCCGCCCGCATCCATAGCGGCGCGCCATCTCGCCATTCAGCAGATGTTCGGCGGTATGCATGGGGGGATATTCTTGCTTGTTGTGTTCGTTGAGCGTAGGCTTCTCATTGAGCTCGTGCGGCTCAGAGGTGTTGTCGGTGTATTCGGGCATCATCGGCGGTAGATCAGATTATTGAGTTCGTATCGAATAGTTTGTGGGTGCAAATATAGCAAAAGAATTAAAAGCGTGAACGCCGGAGCGCGTGATTTTTCTTTAGCAAGGGGCATGCCGTGTGTTGTCTTTTTGCGCATGAGTGGACAAACTAACACTGTTGCTTACACATATATTAATAACACAATGCCCCCACATTTTTAGTCATAGCGACGTGGTGTAATCTCGCCGAAAAAACAAATGCAAGAGACTCGTTTGTGTCGTAAATCAAAAAAAACTCTATATTTGCACCATAATTTCATGTCTATGGAAGAAAAATCCTCTAAAACAGGTTGTCGCACAGCGTTCTGGGCTTTCTTGATTTCAATCGTAGCCATGGTGGTCATCGTGGTGGTGCTTATCATGTGTACCACCGGATGGTTGAGTAGCTACACACACCACGGTGAGTCGGTGCGTGTGCCCGCAGTGATAGGTATGTCTGCCGAAGAGGCTGAGGCTGCCATCGCCGATGCGGGTCTGACCCCCATGATTGTGGACTCGGTCTATTCTGACGCTCAGCCCGGCTCGGTGATCGAGCAGTTGCCTGAAGGCACCTTGCCCGTAAAGTTAGGACGCATCGTCTACCTCACCATTAATGCCCGCAGCCGCCGCATGGTGGTGATGCCCGACCTGCACGAATGGTCGAGCCGTCAAGCCACCTCGCGCCTCGTTGAGGCAGGCTTTGTGGTCGATAGCATCGCCTATGAGCCTTATGAATATGACGACCTCGTGCTCAGCATCACTAACGGTTCACAACCCGTCTTGGCAGGTCATAAATACCCCGCTCGAATGCACGTTGTGCTGCATGTCGGCACCACGCGCGAGGTGGAAGAACTGACCGACGACGATGACACCGTGGGCTTTGAAACCGACGCTGATGACGAAGCCGCAGCTCAAGATTTTCTGATGGAGTAACACCCCGCTGTTTTTTTTATGACTGACAACAAACAAAACACCGTGCCGACCTCCCTCCGCATTGATGCCCCCAAAGCCGAACCCCTGGCTCAAGCCGGTGCGCTTGCTGATGACACTCTTGCAGAAGATACCCTTGCAGCCGGTGCACTTGCAGACGACACTCTTGCCGACGATGAACTTTTCGACGACGAAATGGAGAACTTCACTCCCGCCGACCGCGTGGAGGCAGGGCAAGGCGAACCCACTGCCGACGGGCTTTATGAGCACTTCCGCTTTGTGGCAGACCGTGGGCAGAGCCCTGTGCGCGTCGATAAGTTTTTGGTGGACCGCATCGTAGGTGCCTCGCGCAACCGCATACAGCATGCCGCCGACGCGGGCTACATCTTGGTGGATGGCAAGCCGGTGAAAAGCAACTATAAAGTGAAGCCCCGCGAGGTGGTGACTCTGATGATGGATCGTCCGCGCCACGTGCTCGAGATCTTGCCCGAAGACATCCCGCTCGACATCGTCTACGAAGATGATGACGTGTTGGTCGTTAATAAGCCTGCGGGCTTGGTGGTGCACCCCGGCTGTGGCAATTACCACGGTACCTTAGTCAACGCTTTGGCTTGGCACTTCAAAGACGACCCCGCCATGGCGGGCACGATGGACGACCCTCGCCTCGGGCTGGTGCACCGCATCGACAAAGAGACTTCCGGGCTCTTGGTGGTGGCGAAAAACGAAGAGGCACGCACCAACTTGGCGCTGCAGTTCTTCCACAAAACCACACGCCGCATGTACACCGCTGTGGTGTGGGGGCATGTCGATGCCGACGAAGGCCGCATTGAGGGTAACATTGGTCGCAACCCCAAAGACCGCCTGCAGATGACGGTCTTCCCCGACGGCGACCAGGGTAAGACTGCCGTGACACACTATCGAGTGGTGGAGCGTTTGGGCTACGTCACCGTGGTGCAGTGCCGACTCGAAACCGGGCGCACCCACCAGATACGCGTCCACATGAAGTGGGTAGGTCACACCCTTTTTAATGACTCGCGCTATGGCGGCAACGAGATCTTGAAGGGCACCACCTTTGCCAAATACACTCAGTTCGTGCAGAACTGTTTCGACATCTGCCCCCGCCAGGCACTCCACGCTCAGACCCTTGGCTTCCGCCACCCCCGCACCGGCGAAGAACTCGACTTCGAGGCTCCCCTCCCCGCCGATATGGTGGCGCTCATCGAGAAGTGGCGCAGCTATGTGGCTACGCGCTGATTGCGCCGATTGCTTTCCCCTCCTATATCTCCCATTAAATCATTAGACCATTAAAAAGAAAGAAGAAATATGAAACGAATAGCCATTGTGGCAGGAGGCGACTCCGGCGAATATGCCGTTTCGCTCCGCAGTGCACAGGGAGTTTGGAGCTTCCTCAATCATGAAATCTATGAACCGCACATCATCGTGATACGCGGCACGGAGTGGAACCACGTCGCCTACGACGGCACCAACTACGACTTCAACCGCCTCTCGCCGGTTGATCGCAGCGACTTCAGCGTAGTTGTTGACGGTGAGAAGTTAACTTTTGAATTCGCCTATATCATCATACACGGCACCCCCGGCGAGAACGGCATCTTGCAGGGCTACTTCGAGCTAATCAGAATGCCCTATTCCTGCTGCGGTGTGTTGGCGGCAGCCCTCACAGCCAACAAATACGTCTGCAACCACTACCTCTCGACGTTCGGCATCCCCTGCGCCAAGAGCATGTTGCTCCGCCCGGATGATGTGTGCCCTTCCACCTCAGACATCGTCAACCAATTAGGCTTGCCGCTGTTTGTGAAACCCAACACCGGAGGCTCGAGCTGCGCCACCACCAAGGTCAAAGAGGCGCGTCAGTTGGCTGCTGCCATTGCTGAAGCTGCCACCGAGGGCGGTGAGGTCATCATCGAGTCATTCATGAAGGGCACCGAAATCTCGTGCGGCTGCCTGCGCACCACACAAGGTCTGGTGGCTCTCCCCATCACAGAGATTGTGCCCGCCAATGAATTCTTTGACTATGATGCCAAATACAACGGTCAGGTAGAAGAGATTACCCCCGCGCGTCTCTCGCCCGAGCTCACCGCCCGGGTGCAGGAGCTGACGCGCCGCATCTACGGCTACTTAGGCGCTAAGGGCATCATTCGCGTCGATTACATCATCATCGACGGCGAACCCCACCTCTTGGAGGTCAACACCACACCGGGCATGACTGCCACCAGCTTCATCCCCCAGCAGGTGCGCGCTGCCGGTCTCGACATCAGCTATGTGATGGACCAAGTCATCACCGTCAACAGTTGACTCCCTGTCAGAATGGGTTGGCTCTAAAGTTCACTGTTGGCTCCCTATCAGAATGGGTTGGCTCTAAAGTTTTGCGGCTGCGTTAAGCTTACAACCGGTTAATCCTCTCTTTTGATGGTTGACAT
>CAZBWT010000036.1:5198-6510 GCA_964495625.1 uncultured Prevotellaceae bacterium
TTTGCGGCTGCGTTAAGCTTACAACCGGTTAATCCTCTCTTTTGATGGTTGACATAGAGCCAAAGAGTCCACACACACGCACACGCTATTCAAAACAGTCACCACACTGCTCAATAGTTAAACCATTACAAAAACATACCACTATGGATGAGTTTGAAGAAATACGTTGTTTTGACGACTCAGAGGTCGCCGGACGACTACTGCCCCTCGCCAACGAACCCCGGGTGAAGGGTGCCGTAATGCAACTGATGCCCGAGTTGGACTGGTCTAACTTCGAGGCTCAACTGAAGCAGATCAACACCATCGACGATTTCCAGATTAAAATCATCGGTCCGTTTGTGCATCGCCTTGCCGAGCGCACTTGCAAGTCGGCAGAGCTGAAGAACGTAGATCTGACCGATCCGAACCACGCTTCACTCTACATTACCAACCACCGCGACATTGTGCTCGACTCAGCATTCCTCAACACCTTGCTCATCGGTCATGGCATCAAGACGGCTGAAATCGCCATCGGCGACAACCTCTTGATTTACCCGTGGATTCGCGACCTGGTGCGCCTCAACAAGAGCTTCATCGTGAAGCGCAGCGTGCCCGTGCGTCAAATGTTAGAGGTGTCGAAGGTCTTGTCACGCTACATCCACCACGTCATTGCCGACAAGAACAACCCCGTGTGGATAGCTCAGCGCGAAGGGCGCAGCAAAGACAGTAGCGACCAAACGCAGGCTTCGGTCATCAAGATGTTGGCACTCGGCGGAGCGTCGCGCAGCATTGTCGAAAATATTCATCATCTCAATCTGCAGCCCGTGGCGCTGAGCTACGAGTTCGACCCCTGCGACTATCTGAAGGCTTCCGAATTCCAACTGAAGCGCGACAATGCGGACTATAAGAAGACGCAGGCTGAAGACCTTCAAAGCATGGCTACCGGACTGTTCGGCTATAAGGGGCGCGTCATTTTCACCATCACCCCGCAGCTCAATCCGCTCCTCGAACGCTTCCCCGCCGAGATGGATAAGAATGCCCAGGTCAACGCCATTTGTGCCGTCATCGACGAGGCGCTGCACCGCAATATGCACCTCTTTGAAATCAATTATGTGGCATACGATCTGCGCTTCCAAACCGATAAGTATGCCGACAAATATACCGTCGCGCAGAAGGAGGCTGCTATTGAATACCTCAACGGTCAGATGGCTAAAATTAACGTGCCCAATCGTGACGACGACTTCTTGTGGGAGCGCCTGCTCACCATGTATAGCAACCCCGTGGTTAACTTTGAAAACGTTAAGCAGAAATAATTGCTTTAGGCTGTTGCCCT
>CAZBWT010000036.1:6610-8767 GCA_964495625.1 uncultured Prevotellaceae bacterium
AAAAAATAATGGACGAAAAGATTGTAAACCAACTCATTGACGAGTTAATTCGCTTGTCGTTTGCCGAAGATATAGGCGATGGCGACCACACCACACTCAGCTGCATTCCGGCAGATGCCATAGGTCGTCAGCAGCTCATCGTCAAAGAGGCGGGCATCTTGGCGGGTGTAGACATAGCGCGCCGCGTGTTTGCCGCCTTCGACCCCGACCTAAAGATGGAGGTCTTCATCACCGACGGCACTGAGGTGAAGCCCGGCGACGTAGCCTTCATTGTGACGGGCAAAGAACAGTCGCTGCTGCAAACCGAACGCCTCATGCTCAACATCATGCAGCGCATGAGCGGCATCGCCACCATGACGCGCCGTTACGTAGACCGCTTGCAGGGTACGCACACCCGCGTGCTCGATACGCGCAAGACCACCCCGGGCATGCGCATTCTCGAGAAGATGGCTGTCAAGATTGGTGGCGGCGAGAATCACCGCATCGGTCTTTTTGACATGATTTTGCTCAAAGATAACCACGTGGACTTTGCCGGAGGCATCCATAATGCCATCACCCGCGCCAAAGAATATTGCAAAGCCAAGGGCAAGAACCTTCGCATCGAGGTGGAGGTGCGCAATTTCGACGAGTTGCAGCAAGCTCTTGCCGAGGGTGTAGACCGCATTATGTTCGACAACTTCACCCCCGAAGACACTCGTCGTGCCGTCGAGATGGTGGGCGGTCGTTGCGAGACCGAGTCATCTGGCGGCATCACATACGACACGATGCTCCCCTACGCTCAGGCGGGTGTAGACTTCATCTCCTTCGGTGCCTTGACCCACTCTGTAAAGGGTCTGGATATGAGCTTCAAAGCGGTTCGCTGATTTAAGTGTAGCTCTAAGCTCTAATTTAAGCTTTAACTGACAGCTTTTACCATAAGATCAGCTTTTAGGCTATATCTGACAGCTCTAACCATAAGCTCGGATTTTAAGCTCTAACTGAAAGATAATTAAGAATTAGTGCCTATTCGTGAATATTCCGATAGGCACTAATTCTTTTTTTATAGGCATTAAGACGGAGTGTGTTTGATTTTAGAAAATCTTCACCGCCTCGGGGAATTGCATCGTGACGCAATGCAACGAACCGTGTTGCTCGATGAGCACGGAGCAATCCACACCGACAATCTCGCGACCGGGGAAGGCAGTCTGCAACACCGCCATAGCGTCGTTGTCGGTGGCGGCATCGCGATAGGTGGGCATCAACACGGCACCGTTCACGATGAGGAAGTTGGCATAGGTGGCAGGCAGTAAAGCTCCGTCGGCATCATAGCGGCGGGGAGCCATGGGCAAGGGCAGGAGGCGGAAGCTCTCTCCACGAGCAGTGCGCAGCTCGTGCAACTCAAGCTCCATGGCATGCAGCGCGGTGTAGTCGGGGTGCGATGGGTCGGTGCACTGCACGTAAACAATGGTGTCTGCCGGACAGAGGCGCGCCAAGGTGTCGATGTGCCCATCTGTGTCGTCGCCGCTCAGGTCGCCATGATCCAGCCACAAGATGTGGCGGGCGGCAAGCGTGTTGCGCAACATCTCTTCAGCCTCCGCCTTGGTGGCAAAATTGTTGCGGTTGGGGGCTAAGAGGCACGACGTGGTGGTCAGCAACGTGCCTTCGCCGTCAGACTCTATGGAGCCGCCCTCTAACACCACGCTGCGCAGGTCGTAATATTCGGGCTGCTCTTCCCACAGCGACTCTAACAAATGGCGGTTGATTTGATTGTCGTGGTTGGCGGCGAACTTCAGTCCCCAGCCGTTGAAGCAGAAGTCACAGAGTAGCGGGGTGCCGTCGGCTGAGAGCAGGGTGATGAAGCCGTGGTCGCGCGCCCAGGTGTCGTTGATGGGGCAGTCGGCTATCAGCAGACGGTGACCGTTGATGCCGTCGGTGAGTCCGGCATCGGTGAGCTGTTGCAACACCTCGATGGGGTGGGGGGTTACCACCAAAAGGTCTTCAAAGCGCAGCACCTGTCGCGCAAGGTCTAAGTAACAACGATACACTTCGTCGAGCATCGGTTGCCAATCGGTGTCGGCATTGGGCCAGGTGAGCTGCACAAAACTCTGGGGTTCCCATTCGGCGGGGAGTCGGTAGGTGGTCATATTGCTATTATGGTTTTTATTGATTGCTATATGG
>CAZBWT010000036.1:8867-10154 GCA_964495625.1 uncultured Prevotellaceae bacterium
GTATATCTTTAAATTTATAGTGCGCAAAGATAGGCTGTTTTTGTGATTTTTAGTGTCCGATGGGGGTGCGTCCGGTTATATTTGATTAAAAATCATCGGTTTCTCACACCGTTACAATGTAACATTCAAAAAGAAGTCTTATCTTTGCGGCGAATAAATCGGTTATATATGATCCGCCCCGTCGGCTTGATACACTCGGTCGGCGGCAGAATGCAGCGGCAGCACACCTCCACAGAGTCTTTGTGGGGTGGTGTTTTGCAGTGAGCATAAGTGGTGGATGATATGTAGCCTTTTTTGTGTTCTTATATGTGCTATTCCGTTATCAAGCGTTATGCGCCCGTTATAAAACTTTACGCGCTATTCCTTCAATAAGTGACACAGAGAACATATTAAAAACACCGGAGTGTGCTAAGTGCAAAACAATAAAACGAATAAAGAAGTATGACGACCTGGCACGATATAGCCGAAGCCATCGAGCTGGAGGCACCCCTTGCGCTGCAAGAAGACTACGACAACAGCGGTTTGCAAGTTGAGGCTGCCGTTGCGGCAGACATCACCGACATTGTGATTACGTTAGACGTAACCGAGGCTGTGGTTGAAGAGGCTGCCCGCCTTGGGGCTCAGATGGTGGTGTCGCACCACCCGCTGCTGTTTCGTCCGCTGCGCAAGCTCACGGCGGGCGACTACGTGAGTGCCACGGTGCGCGCCGCCGTGCGTCACGACATCACGCTCTATGCCGCCCACACCAACCTCGACAATGCTCCGCGCGGTGTGAATGACAAGCTCGCCTCGGTGTTGCAGTTGCAAGACCTCAAGCCGTTGGTGCCTATGCCGAGCGAGAAGTTGCAGCGCACGAAGCTGTCGGCGGATGATTGCGCCCGTTGCGGCAGCGGCTTGATTGGCAAGTTGCCCACCTCGATGACAGCCGATAGGTTTGTGGTGTGGGTGAAAGATAAGCTTCATGCCCCCTACATCAAATATAACGTCGATGCCCCCGAGCTCGTGGAGCGCGTAGCCATCTGTGGCGGTGCCGGCGGGTCGTTCATCAGTGCCGCCGTGCGTGGCGGTGCCGATGCTTACGTCACCGGCGAGGTGGGCTATCATCCCTTCTTTGGTCACCACGACCTGCTGATTGCCGAGGCGGGGCATTTCGAGACGGAACAATACACCGCTCAGCTGCTCTGCTCCATCATCGAGAAGAACTTCCCCGGTGTGAGGTGTCACATCTCGGCTCATTTGGCTGCCCCGACGGCTGTTAAATGACGCACCATCATCTAATAATGATAC
>CAZBWT010000036.1:10254-15249 GCA_964495625.1 uncultured Prevotellaceae bacterium
CATCTAATAATGATACATCATCATCAATAAGGATGTACACCTTCAATCACATAACCTATATCATTATAAAAACGGAATCAAAAAGAATAAACTAATCATATAAAACGAACCATTATGGCAAAGACAGAAAAAGAGTATTCGGTGCCCGAAAAGTTGGCTAACCTCTACAAGTTGCAAATCTACGTGAGCGAGATTGATCGCATCAAGGCTTTGCGTGGCGAATTGCCGCTCGAGGTGGAAGACCTCGAGGTGGAAGTTGAACGTCTCGGCACACGCATCGAGAAGTTCCGCAACGACATCAAGGATCACCAGGCTCGCATCGCTGCCAAACAGCAGGATATTGACAACGCTGCCGCCCTCATCGACAAATATTCTGCACAGCAAGAAGATGTGAAGAACAACAAGGAGTATGAATTCTTGTCGAAGGAGATTGAATATCAGAACCTTGAGATTGAGCTTTGCAACAAGCGCATCAACGAGGCGAATGCCGCCATTGCCGACTTGCGCGACAAGGAGACTGCCGCCATGGCTGAGCTGAGCGATCGCCGCGGCGACCTCGAGGTGAAGAAGAGCGAACTCGACGAGATTATTGCCGAGACGCGCAGCGAAGAAGAGACCTTGCGTGAGAAGGCTAAGAAGCTCGAGAACACCATCGAGTCGCGCCTCTTGGCTGCCTTTAAGCGCATCCACAAAAACACCCACAACGGTTTGGCTATTGTGCCCATTGAGCGCGATGCCTGCGGCGGTTGCTTCAACAAGATTGCTCCGCAGCGCCAGATTGACGTGCGCATGCGCAAGAAGATCATCGTGTGCGAATATTGTGGTCGCATCTTGATCGATGCCGAGTTGGCTGAGGAGAACGAAATCCGTCGCCGCCGCAAGTCGACGATCAGCGGTCTCTAATCCCCTGCCGCTATGCCACAAGCAACGCCTCAACGACCGCGCACGTCACGCCAACGACAGCCCGAGATACCCGCTTTAGGCAGGGTGCAACCTCAGGCGGTGGAGGTCGAAGCGGCTGTGCTCGGTGCCCTCATGCTTGAGAAGGACGCTTATTCCATCATCAGCGACCTGCTCAAGCCTGAGACGTTCTACGAAACGAAACATCAGCTCATCTTCACCGCCATACAAGAGTTGGCGATGAAGCAGGAGCCGATTGATATGCTCACGGTGACCAATCAGCTGCAGGCTGACGGTGTCATTGAGCAGGTGGGCGGAGCCTACTACATTGCGCAGCTCACCGCCAAGGTGGGGTCGGCGGCGCATGTGGAATATCACGCGCGCATCATTGCCAAGAAGGCTTTGGCGCGCCAGCTCATCAACTTTGCCGGCAGCATCGAAAGCCAGGCTTACGACGAGACGGTAGACATTGAAGAGCTGATGCAGAGTGCCGAGGGTGAGCTCTTTCAGATCTCGCAGCACAACATCAAGAAGGAGTCGGTGCAGATTGACCCCATCATCAAGGAGGCTATCGACAAGATAGACCAGGCTGCCAACCGTCCCGAGGGTCTCTCGGGCTTGCCCACGGGCTTCCACAAGCTCGATGCCATGACTTCGGGGTGGCAAAACTCCGACCTCATCATCATTGCGGCACGTCCCGCCATGGGCAAGACGGCATTCGTGTTGAGCATGTGTAAGAACATGGCGCTCAACTACAAAATACCCGTGGCGATGTTCTCGCTTGAAATGAGCAACGTGCAGTTGGTGAACCGTCTGTTGCAAAACGTCTGCGAGATTCCCGGCGACAAGATCAAGAGCGGTCGCCTCAGTCAAGAGGAGTGGAACCAGCTCAACACGCGCGTAGCCTCGCTCTATGGTTGCCCCATCATTGTGGACGACACGCCTTCACTCTCCGTCTTCGAGCTGCGCACCAAGGCGCGCCGTTTGGTGAAGGAGAAAGGGGTGAGGTGCATCATGATTGACTACTTGCAGCTGATGAATGCCAGCGGCATGCAGTTCGGGTCGCGCGAACAGGAGGTCTCAACCATCTCGCGTTCGCTCAAAGGCTTGGCTAAGGAGCTGAACATCCCCATCATAGCCTTGTCGCAGCTGAACCGTAGCGTGGAGTCACGTCAGGGCGAGGGCAAGCGCCCGCAGCTCTCCGACCTCCGTGAGTCGGGTGCCATTGAGCAGGATGCCGATATGGTGTGCTTCATTCACCGTCCGGAGTATTATAAAGTGTTTGAAGATGAGAAGGGTAACGACCTGCGCGGTCTTGCCGAGATCATCATTGCCAAACACCGTAACGGTGCCGTGGGCGATGTGCGTTTGCGCTTCCGCGGTGAGTTCGTCCGCTTCCAAAACATGGACGACGAGACCAGCGTAGACATCTCCGACCCCAACATGCCCATCATGATGGGCAGCAACCCCGGCGGTTCGGATGTCGGCAGCGGTGTGCAGACCTTGGGGTCGCGCATGAACGCCGGCTACCCCGCCACACCGCCGCTCACAGCCACCCCGTTGGCGGGCGGTGCAGGCATGGGGGCTCCGCTGTCACAGCCCGGAGGCATGGGGGCATCGATGCTCCAGCCCGGCGGCAACGACGATGTTCCGTTCTGATAAACCTGTTATTTACCTTTCAAAATGAAACAGACAATTTGTGTGTTGATGGTGATGGCTCTGATGCTGTTGGGCGGGGTGATGCACCCTTTGTGCGCCCAAGAGTTTGCCGAGCCGGACTATCGTGAAATCAAACAAGCCATAACAAACACCAAGAGCCCGAACTACTACCCGAAGCTGATGAATCGTTATTTGAAGAACGACTCTACGCTCTCGTTGCAGCAATATCGCTACCTCTATTACGGCTTTGCGCTGCAAGAAGACTTTGTGCCCTATCAGTCTGCCACGCAGGTGCTGTTAAACCTGCGCAGCCGGATGGTGCAGAGTGTGGGTAAGAGCGACGAGAAACAGGTGTGCGGCAAAGCCTTGCAGGCTGCTGCCGGCGCGTTGGCAGACAATCCCTTCGACCTCCTCGCCATCGGCACCACCGCCATTGCCTACCTGCAGCGCGGCGACACGGCTCAGTTTGAGTTGTGGAATGCCAAGCAAAACAGCTTGCTCGATGTGATTCTCTCGTCGGGCGACGGTGATGCTCCCGCCACGGCTTTCCACGTCATCAACATCGAACATGAGTATGAAATCATCAATCGCTTGGGGTTGATGGTCGAAAGCGACTCCATCTGCAACGACCGTGTGGAGTATCTGCGCGTCAGCGAGAATGCCGACGGCGAACGCGGCTTCTACTTCAACTTCAGTCCGTGCAGTAAGGTTTATAAGACCAAGTACGAATAAGAGAAACCGTACGCGAGTGTTTCGCGTAAATGAATACTCGGGTTTTATCGAGTTTTCGAGTTAATAAATAAAGCTCGCGCGTGTGTGATACGACCCTCGCGCGAGCGAACATTTTTGCATGATTAATAACGATTTATGTCTCAACAATTAAAGAATGAAACCACACCGCAGGCTGAGAGCACTGCGGCGGGTAAGTTCACCGACGAACGTACCCGAGCCCTGGCTGAAAAGCCTGTTGGGCGACTGTTGTGGCAGTTTGCGCTGCCCTCAATCATTGCCATGTCGGCAAGTTCTATCTATAATCTCTGCGACTCCATCTTCATCGGTCACGGTGTGGGTCCGATGGCGATTGCCGGTTTGGCAATCACCTTCCCGCTCATGAACATCATGCAGGCGTTTGGTGCCATGATGGGTGTGGGTGCGGGCGCGCTGACTTCGGTGCGACTGGGCGAGAACAACCGTCACGCTTCCTTCATGATTTTGGGCAACATGCTTCGCATGGATGTCACCATCGGTCTGATTTTGATGACCATCGGACTACTCTTTCTCGACCCCATCTTGCGCCTCTTTGGTGCCAGTGAGGTCACCCTGCCTTTTGCGCGTGAGTATATGCAGATCATCTTGGTGGGCAATGTCATCACACACCCCTTCTTGGGCATGAATGACCAGCTGCGTGCCTCGGGCTATCCGCGCAAGGCAATGACGGCGCAGCTCATAGCCGTGGTGGCTAACATCATCATGGACTATGTCTTCATCTTCATCTTCGGTTGGGGCATGCGTGGAGCCGCCATCGCCACGGTGGGTGGTCAGCTCATTGCGCTGCTCTATGAGGTGAACCACTTTGCCAACAAGCGTAACCTTGTGCACTTCAGTCGCGAGGGTTTGGTGCTGAATTGGAAGATCATCAAAGGCATCCTTGCCGTGGGTCTCAGCCCGTTCTGCCTCAACATCTGTGGCTGCATTGTGGTCATCTTCTTGAACCGTGCCCTGTTGGAGCAGGGTGGTGCCGACGGCGATAGCTACGTGGGTGCCTACGGCATTGTGAACCGTGTGGGCATGCTCATGGTGCAGATGGTGATTGGTTTCTCGCAGGGCTTGCAGCCCATTGTGGGCTTCAACCTCGGCGCGAAGCTTTATGCCCGTGTGCGCGGTGTGCTCTTCGTGGCGTTTGCTTGCGCCGTCAGTGTGATGATTGTGGGTTATGCGCTGGTCTTCAGCTTCCCGCGCACGCTCACCATGCTCTTCACCACCGACCCGCAGTTGATTGACATCTGCGAGCCTGCGTTGCGCATTGTGTTCTGCTTCTTCCCCTTGGTGGGAGCGCAGATGATTACCGTCTCGTTCTTCCAGGCCATCCGCAAGGCATGGAAAGCTATCTTCCTCTCCATGACGCGACAGATGATTTTCTTGCTGCCTCTGTTGCTCATCTTGCCCCCGCTGATGGGACCAAACGGAGTGTGGTGGTCTATGCCGATTGCCGATGCCGTGTCGAGCGTCTTGAGCATCTTCTTGCTCGTGCCCGAGTTGCGTCGCTTTAAGCGTTTGGCTTCGGGCAATGTGCCTGCTGCCGCGGCTGTGAAGTAATTGCGGAGGGTTGTCTAACGTATTTTCTGTGCGTTATCTAACAATAAGATAAGCTTTATCTAACAAATAAGATAAGCTTTATCCCAAATAATAAGATAAGCTTTGATTTACATAATAAGA
>CAZBWT010000037.1:0-15106 GCA_964495625.1 uncultured Prevotellaceae bacterium
GCGCCCCGCGGTTTGGGGATGCTGTCTTGCGGGTTATTTATAAATATCGGCAATCACCACATAATCCAACAAAGATAATCACCACCTAATCCAACATTGGCAATCACCTTATAATAACAACAAAGACAATCGCCACATAATACAACATAGGCAAGCCACATAATACAACAAAGATAATTACCACGTAATACAACATAGGTAAACCACATAATCCAACAAAGGCAAATCGCCTCATAATCACACCATAGGTAAATCGCCACATAATCCAACAAAGACAAACACCATGCGCATCGACCGCGAAATCTTCAGCATTGCTCTGCCGAGCATCATCACCAACATCACCATACCGCTGCTTGGCATGGTGGATGTGGCTATCGTGGGGCATTTAGGCGACGGTAATGCCGCCATCGACCTCGGAGCCATCGCCGTGGGCACACTGATATTCAACATGGTGTATTGGATCTTTGCCTTTCTGCGCATGGGCACCAGCGGACTCACCGCCCAAGCGTATGGGCGCAACGACCCCGCCGAGCTGATGCGATTGTTGGTGCAAGCCACCACGGTGGGACTGCTGTGCGGTGCCGGCATCTGCGTGCTGCAAATACCCTTGGCGCAGCTGTCACATCGCATCATCGCCCCCTCGCCCGAAGTGTGGGGACCCGCCATGCAATACTTCTTTACGCGCGTATGGGCAGCCCCCGCCGTGCTGTTGCTCTACGCTGCCAACGGCTGGTTTATCGGCATGCAGAACTCCCGCTACCCCATGTACATTGCCTTGGCGCAAAACGTAGCAAACATCGTGCTGAGCCTGCTCTTCGTCTATGCCTTCGGCATGGGCATCGTGGGGGTGGCATTAGGCACGGCGCTGTCGCAATATGTGGGGCTGACCACCGCCGTGGCGCTGTGGTGGCGACGTTATCGCTACCTATTGTCGGAATGCGGCAAAGGCTTCCTCCGCCGGAGCCTGCACTCATCGTCGATGGGCAAATTCTTCACCGTGAACCGCGACATCATGCTGCGCACACTCTGCATCATCGCCGTGACCTGCGCCTTCACCTCGTTGGGTGCGCGGTTGGGCGACATGCCGTTAGCCGTCAACAGTCTGCTCATTCAGCTATATATGTTCTACACCTACTTCGTGGACGGACTTGCCTTATCCGGCGAAGCCTTGACGGGCAAATACATCGGCTCACGCAACCCCGAACGGCTACGCCTCAGCATACGTCGCCTCTTCTTGTGGGGCACGATAGTTGCCGCAGGGTTCACCGTGGTGTATGGCACGTTGGGGCACTCCATCTTAAACCTCTTAACCGACGACCGCACAGTGATCGCCGCCTCATCGCCCTACTTCTTCTGGTCGTTGCTGATCCCCGTGGTGGGCTACGCAGCCTTCTTGTGGGACGGAGTCTTCATCGGAGCCACCGCCACGCGCGCCATGCTCTACACCCTCTTGGCGGGCACCATCGCCTTCTTCGGCTTCTATTACCTCTACCCCCTGCTGACGCAACCCGCCTCACCGCTCCATGCCTTAGCGCTTGAGGCGAACCATGTGCTGTGGTTCTCGTGGGTGCTCTACCTCACCACCCGCAGCCTCTTCCAAACCTTCATAGCTCGGCGCGTGCTGAAATGCTACATTCAAAAGTAAGGGCAACACAAATTTAAAACGTCACGTCTGTTGCGTCATTCCATTCATTTTGAGAGGAATGGCGCGTTGCGAGGGCGAATATTGCGACCAAAAACTTAGTCGTTTACATTTTTTCGCTATATTTGCGCGCGAATTATGCCCCTTGCACATAGGCGAGCCACCGGTGATCGGCGGCTGCGGGCAGAGCCCGACGGAGCGCACAGCCCCCGGCAAGCACAATTAGGAAATAAACACAATATCATACAGACGACATGAACATTTCTTATAAATGGCTGAAAGATTATCTGAAGTTCGACCTCACCCCCGAGGAGACATCAGCAGCCTTAACTTCCATCGGTTTGGAGACGGAAGGCATCGAAGAAAATGAGACCATCAAGGGCGGACTCAAAGGTCTCGTCACGGCACAAGTGCTCACTTGTGAACCACATCCCAACAGCGACCACATGCACATCACCACCGTAGACCTCGGCAACGGCGAAGCGCCGGTGCAGATTGTGTGCGGCGCGCCCAATGTGGCTGCGGGTCAGAAGGTGATTGTGGCACCCATCGGCACAGTGCTCTACGATGGCGATGAGTCATTCACCATCAAGCGTTCAAAGCTGCGTGGTGTAGAGTCGCTCGGTATGATCTGCGCCGAAGATGAAATCGGCATCGGCACCGACCACGCCGGCATCATCGTGCTGCCCCAAGACACCCCCGTCGGCATTCCCGCTGCCGAATACTACCACATTCAGAGCGACTACGTGCTCGAGGTAGACATCACCCCCAACCGCATTGATGCCGCCTCACACTACGGTGTAGCACGCGACCTCTATGCCTACCTCATTCAGCACGGCATGCACGCCGAGCTCAGCCGTCCCGGCGTAGAAAGCTTCAAGACGGACCGCCCCGGCAACGCCGCCACCATCACCGTCGAAAACACCGAAGCTTGCCCCCGCTACTCGGGCTTGACCATCGAAGGTGTCACCGTCAAAGAAAGTCCCGAATGGTTAAAAGAGCGCCTCACCGCCATTGGTCTGCGCCCCATTAATAATATAGTAGACATCACCAACTTCGTCTTACACGAAACCGGCGTGCCCATGCACACCTTCGACCTCGACAAGATTGCCGACCGTCACATCATCGTGAAGACATGCCCCACAGGCACACCCTTTGTCACCCTCGACGAAGTGGAGCGTAAGCTCGACGAACGCGACCTGATGATTTGCAGCAAAGAGGGTCCGATGTGCCTCGCCGGCGTGTTTGGCGGACTCAACTCCGGCACCACCGAGAGCACCCGCAACGTCTTCCTCGAAGCCGCCTGCTTCAACCCCTCGTGGGTACGTAAGTCGGCACGTCGTCACGGTCTGAGCACCGACGCTTCGTTCCGCTACGAACGTGGTGTAGACATCAACAACATCCCCTACGCCCTGCGTCGCGCCGCCCTGCTCGTCAAGGAGTTGGCTGGCGGTGAAATCGTAGGCGAACCCGTAGAATGCTACCCCACGCCCGCACACCGTGCCGTGGTGGAACTCACCTACAAGCGCGTCAACGACCTGAGCGGCATCGTCATCGCCCCTGAAGACGTGAAGCGCATCCTCGGTCTGCTCGAGATGGAAATCACCTCCGAGACCGAAGAAGGCGTAACGCTGAAAGTGCCCACCTACCGCGTTGATGTCTATCGCGACTGCGATGTCATCGAAGACATCCTCCGCATCTACGGTTACGACAAAGTGGGATACTCCGACACCGTCAAGATGAACCTCTCATACAAGACTGCCACCGACGAGAGCTACACCCTGCAGCGCCTCATCTCGGAACAGCTCACCGGCTGCGGCTACAGCGAGATTATGAACAACTCGCAGACGTCAGACTCCTACTATCAGGACCTGACGACCTACCCGGCCGAGCACCTGGTGCGCCTGATGAATCCGCTCAGCAGCGACCTGAACGTCATGCGTCAGACCCTCTTGATGGGCGGTCTGCAGAGCATCATCCGCAACATCAATTATCGCCAGTCGGACCTCCGCTTCTACGAGTTCGGCAACTGCCAGTATTTCGACGCCGAGAAGCACGCTGCGCAGCCTGAGGTAGCCTTGGCCGGCTTCCGCGAGGAGAGCCATCTGGGCCTGTGGCTGACGGGCAACCGCGTCAGCTCGAGCTGGGCGCATCCCGACGAGGCCGGTACGGTCTTCGAACTGAAGGCTGCCGTCGTCAACATCCTGAAGCGCTTGGGCTTGGCCTCGAACTTGCGTCAGCGTCAGTATCAGAACGACATCTTTGCCGTCGGTCTGGAGTTGGCTACCCCGGCCGGCAAGGTGTTGGCTCAGTTGGGCGTCGTGTCGCACAAGATTCTGCACCGCTTCGACATCGAGCAGGAGGTCTGCTTCGCCGAACTGGACTGGAACATCCTGATGAAGGAGGCCGCCAAGGTGAAGGTGACGTTCAGCGACATCTCGAAGTTCCCGCCCGTGCGCCGCGACTTGGCATTGCTCCTCGACGAGCAGGTTCAGTTTGCCGACATCGAGAAGGTGGCTTATGAGACCGACCGCAAGCTCCTGAAGGAGGTGAACCTCTTCGACGTTTATGAGGGCAAGAACCTCCCCGCCGGCAAGAAGTCGTACGCCATCAGCCTCACGATTCAAGACACGGAGAAGACCCTGCAGGACAAGCAGATTGAGGTCGTCATGAGCAAGTTCATCAAGAACTTCGAGACGAAGCTCGGCGCCTCGCTGCGCTAACTCCGCGCCCACTTTACACAACCGCAAACAAATATAAAATCAAAACAATAATTTATGGGAAGAGCTTTTGAATATCGCAAAGCACGAAAGTTGAAACGTTGGGGCAACATGAGCCGCACGTTCACCAAGATTGGTAAGGAAATCACAATGTGTGTCAAGACCAGCGGTCCCGACCCCGACACTAACTCACGTCTGCGTACGTTGATTGCCAATGCACGCGCAGCCAACATGCCCAAAGACACGATTGAGCGTGCCATCAAGAAGGCAACCGACAAAGACTCATCAGACTACAAGGAGATCGTTTACGAAGGCTACGGTCCCTTCGGCATCGCCATCGTCGTTGAGTCTGCCACCGACAACAACACCCGCACCGTTGCCAACGTGCGTAGCTACTTCAACAAGTTTGGCGGCTCACTCGGCACCACCGGTTCGCTCTCATTCCTCTTCGACCACAAGTCGGTCTTCAAAGTGAAGAGCAAAGAAGGTGTCGACATGGACGAACTCGAATTGGAGCTTATCGACTTTGGTGTAGACGAAATCTACAGCGACGAAGAAGGCATCACCATCTACGGCGAATATGAGTCGTTCGCACAGATTCAGAAATACCTCGAAGACAACGGCTACGAAATCATCAGCGGTGAGTTCGAGCGCATCCCCAACGACCTCAAAGAGGTGACACCCGAACAGCGCGAAACCATCGAGAAGCTGCTCGAGAAGTTTGAAGATGACGACGACGTAACCAACGTCTTCCACAACATGAAGGAAGAAGACGACGAGGAATAACCGAAACTTCCATCCGAACATCTAAACGTTTCCGGCGCGGGGCGGGTCACACACCAACCCCACACCGGAAACGTTGCCACAAAAACTCATGAAATAAGAATAAGAATCATCTTAATCTTAAATCACATATCACTTGAACATCAATATGAGTAAACAACTTCAGAAAATCCAGGAGCTCATAGCCAACCGTGAAAAGGCGCGCATGGGCGGTGGTCAGAAGCGCATAGACGCACAGCACGAAAAAGGTAAATTGACAGCCCGCGAGCGCATCGAGAAGCTCGTCGACGAGGGCAGCTTCGAAGAATATGACATGTTCCTCACCCACCGTTGTTCCAACTTCGGCATGGATAAGAGCCACCCCTTTGGCGACGGTGTCGTCACCGGCTCAGCCACCATCGGTGGTCGTTTAGTCTACCTCTTTGCGCAAGACTTCACCGTTTCGGGCGGTTCACTCTCAGAAACCATGGCACAAAAAATCTGCAAGATTATGGATATGGCCATGAAGATGGGAGCCCCCATCATCGGGCTCAATGACTCCGGCGGAGCCCGCATTCAAGAAGGCATAGCCGCCATGGCAGGCTTCGGCGAGATTTTCGAACGCAACATCTTAGCCTCGGGCGTAGTGCCCCAAATCTCAGCCATCATGGGTCCATGTGCCGGCGGCTCGGTCTATTCACCCGCGCTGACCGACTTCACCCTGATGATTAAAGGCACCAGCTACATGTTCCTCACCGGACCCAAAGTGGTCAAAGAGGTGCTTGGCGAAGTCGTAGACCAGGAGACCTTGGGCGGAGCCGGCGTGCACACCACCAAGTCCGGCGTGGCACACTTCGCAGCCGAGACCGAAGAAGAGGGCATCGCCCTCATCAAGCAGCTGCTCAGCTACCTGCCCCAAAACAACATGGAGGAAGCACCGCGCATCCAGTGCACCGACCCTGCTAACCGCAAAGAAGATGCCCTCAACGACATCATCCCCGAAAGTGCCAAGACCTCCTACGACATGTATGAAGTCATCTCGGCCGTCGTAGACCACGGCGAGCTCCTCGAGGTGCATGCCAACTGGGCCAAGAACATCATCGTCGGCTTTGCCCGCATGAACGGTCAGAGCGTCGGTGTGGTAGCCAACCAGCCCAAAGTCATGGCAGGTGTGCTCGACAGCAATGCCTCACGCAAGGCAGCCCGCTTCGTCCGCTTCTGCGATGCCTTCAACATCCCCATCGTCACGTTGGTAGACGTGCCCGGCTTCCTGCCCGGCACGGGTCAAGAATACAACGGTGTCATCACCCACGGAGCCAAGTTGCTCTATGCCTACGGCGAGTCCACGGTGCCCAAAGTCACCGTCACCCTGCGCAAATCATACGGCGGTTCGCACATCGTGATGAGCTGCAAGCAGCTGCGCGGCGACATCAACTACGCATGGCCCTCGGCAGAAATTGCCGTGATGGGAGCCGACGGAGCCGTCGAGGTGCTCTACGGCAAAGAGCTTAAAGCCGCCGAGACCCCCGAAGCCAAGGCAGCCATCATTGCCGAGAAGAAGAAGGAGTATGAAGACCTCTTCTGCAACCCCTACGATGCCGCCCACAAGGGCTACATCGACGACGTAATCGAGCCGCGCAACACCCGCTTCCGCGTCATCCGCGCCTTAGAGCAGCTCCGCCACAAGCGCGTGCAAAACCCCGCCAAGAAGCATGACAACCTGCCCCTCTAAACCCTGCCACACCATGCGTAAACTCTATATTCTGACCGGCTTCATCCTGACGTGTGCCCTGCCCGCAGTGGCACAAGAGGTGACCGGCGGCGACACAGCCGACAAGATCGAGAAATTCAAAGAGCACGACCCCTATGGAGTCTCCATGGCCATCATCGCCATGGGCGTAGTGTTTGTGGCACTGCTCATCTTGTTCCTCTGCTTCAAGTGGTCGGGCAAAGTGCTCAACAAAGGCATCCGCTCATCAGTGGGACTAAAGAAAGCCGGTGAAACCGCCGCCCCAGCCCCGGGCAAAGCCGCCATCGTCAACAGCGCCACCGGCAAACCCGCCGACACCGAGGTAGCCGCCGCCATCGGCATCGCCCTCTTCCTCAACGAAGACGGCATGCACGACCACGAGAGCGAAGTGCTCACCCTTGCCCCCACCACACAAGCCTGGAGCGGTTGCGGCAACAACCACAAGCAAAACCCACACCGAAAGTTCTGAGGCATTTCCGAAAACGCACTAAGGCGCGGAACCCAAGGTGACTTAACCCAACAAAACTAAAGTTTGTTATTATGAAAAGCTACAAAATGAAGATCAACGGCCACGACTACGAAGTGACCGTAAAAGATATGAACGGCACGAAGGTCGATGTCGATGTCAACGGCACCGCCTACACCGTCGAACTGCCCGAGGCCGAACGCCCCAAGGCAGCGCCCGTCAAGCGTCCGGCTCCGGTGGCAGCCCCTGTGGCAGCAGCTCCGGCGGCTGCCGCCTCACCGCGTCCTGCCGCAGGTGCAGCCGGTGCAGTGCGCTCGCCCCTGCCGGGTGTGGTGCTCAGCATCAACGTTTCTGCCGGTGCGGCAGTGAAGCGTGGCGACGTGTTGCTCGTGTTGGAAGCCATGAAGATGGAAAACAACATCATGGCAGACCGCGACGGCACCATCACCTCCATCTTGGTCAACAAGGGCGACAGCGTCCTTGAGGGAGCCGAGTTGGTTACTATTGGCTAACATTCTAAAAAAACTATTGATTATGATGAAATCTCGATTCATTGCCGGCACGCTCGCCGCAGCTACCGGTGTCATGTTGCTTTGCGCCTCGTGCAGCAAACCCTCACGCGCCTACACCATCACCGGTGTGGTGGGTGACGATGCCGCGGGCTTGGAATTGGTGCACCTCACAGCCGCCGACGGACAAGTAGAGCTTTCCGACTCCATCCGTCCCGACGGCAGCTTCACCTTCACCGGTGTGGCAGACTCGCTGCCAGCCATGGGCAAGATCTTTGCCGACCGTCGTCACCGCGCCGTGGTCTTCCTCGAGCCGGGCAACATCCGCGTAGACCTGTCGAAGCACACGGCTGAAGGCACGCCGCTCAACGACGAATACACCGCCTTCACCACCACCGTCACCGCTGCCAACCCTGACAGCGTCTCCATCGACAGTTTGGCGGGAGCCTTGGCGCGCGACATCTACACACGTCACCCCGACGATGAATTGGGCTTCGTCATGTTCCAGGAATTGGCATACACCCTCTCTGCCGACGAACTTCAGAGCATGCTTGCCACCGCCAATGAGCGCATCAAAAACGAGCCGCTCTACCAGCAGATGTTGCAAGCCAAGTTAGCCGAGCAGAACACCGCTCCCGGCGCGCACTACGTAGACATCAGCGGTCTCAACGCCGCCACAGCGCAGCAAGCCGACAAGAACGTCGAGCCCACGGGCGACACCCTCACCCTGAGCAGCATTGTCGGCAACGGCAAACCCACGCTCGTAGACTTCTGGGCCAGCTGGTGCGCCCCCTGCCGCGCCGAAGTGCCGCACATTGCCGCAGCCGCCGCAGCCTACAAAGACCGCATCAACGTGGTGGGCATAGCCGTGTGGGACCAGCTCATCGACACCCAGCGCGCCATGAACGAATTGGGCATCACCTGGAACGTCATCTTCAGCCCCAAAGCCAACGAAGCTTACGGCATCTTAGGCATCCCGCAAATTCTGCTCATCGATGCTGACGGCACCATCTTGGCGCGCGACCTGCGCGACGAAGGCATCGCCGCCGCCATCGAAAATGCCCTTGCCGGCAACGACTGAAACGCGCACTCCGCCGGCACCGATTTCACACATTAAATCCGTTCGGTTTTAATCTATTGCGGTGCCTCAAACGCCGATTTGCACAAAAATGATAAAGCGAAGGTCAGTGAAACAAATTCCTGACCTTCGCTTCGTTTTTCTGCAAAATAATACGTTCCTTTGCGGCACCCAAACGGCATAGTACGTGCCGCCACAAGATTAAATCTAAATCACGCGTCGGTTCGCGTCAAAAGCCGACAACCCCATAGGGCGAGCAACATTCGTCCCGATTGCAACAGGGGGTAGACACCTATTTACTCGCAGGTGACTACCCTCTGACTTTTTTTTGTTTTGCCGCCCCGGCGCGCGCATTAAGCGGCACACTTACTCGCCGATTTTATCCCCAATGTGGAAGTAATCGAAGTCGGCACTGCCCCCCGCCTTGAGCGTTGAATAGTGAAACAAGCCGAAGCGATAACCCATGAAGTGAGGCATCGTGTAGCGCATGTGCAGTTGGTCGCCGATAGGCTGCCACGTCTTGCCGTCGAGACTAAAGGCGAACTTAGCCACATCCACCCGGTTGCGGAAGTCACACTCGGCGCGCAAAAAGACCTTCTTGCCCTTCAGCGGCAACTGCTCCACCACCTTAGGCTGCTTTCCCTCGCCATTCACCATCACCACATAAGGCTTCTTGTCGATCATCTGCACCCCCACCTGACCAAACCGCTGTTGCAGCAAAGCCAAGCCGGCAAAGTCGCCGTCATTCATGTGGCGCACGTCCAGACACACCTCACCGGCTGACACAGGTCCGAAGGTGCGCTGCGTCAGCGTGTTGCGTGCCTGCAAGAACGCGCTATCCACCCGGCTGGTGGTGAGGCGCAGATAGCCGCGACGCGCCGTCAGCGACCAGTCGGCACGCACGGGGTTGTGATTCCACTGCCACACCAAGGGCAACGACTCGTCGCCCTTGGCGCGGTTGAACTCATCGTCGTCCACAATGCCGGGCTTCAAGCCGCGCTGCGCGGGCAGGTTCAATGCTTCGGGTATCACCCCGTCGTCGCCCAACACGGGCCAATCGTCCACCCAGCGCACCGGCACCATAAAAGGCACTCTGCCCACAGCGCCGCAGTCTTGAAACAGATAGGCGAACCAGCGGCCGTCAGGCGTATCGACCAGCGCACCCTGCGCCACGCCCTTGTCTTGCAACACCACGCGCCCGCCCTCATACGGACCCGTCACCCGGTCGGCGCGATGCACCACCACCGTGCGCATGCCGCCGCGCGGCCACACGATGTTAAACAAATAATACTTGCCGTTCGCCTTGATGATCTGCGAGCCCTCGGCATTCAGCATCAGGTCGTCGCCCGCCGGGGCACCGGCATTCTCAATCACCACCCGGTCGGAGCCTTCCACCACACCGCTCAGGTCCGGCTTCACCTCCACCATCGAGAGCTTGCCGTTGCCGTAGAGCATGTAGATGTGACCATCCTCCTCATAAAAAATCGAATGGTCGTGATATGCCGGTCGAAACGCGTGGCGCGTCCACTCACCCCGTTCAATGTCGGGGGTGGTGAAGATATAAGTCTCGTTGGAAGTCTGTGCGAAAGTCGAGAGGTAGAACAGCCCGTTGCTGTAACGCAGACAACTTGCCCACGACCCTCTGCCATAAGTGCTGCGCCCGTTCTCGAGGTTCATGCGGTCGTTCTCACACAAGCGGTCGTAAGCATAATTCAGCATCTCCCAATTCACCAGGTCCTTCGACTTCATCACCGGCACACCCGGCGACATGTGCATCGTGGTGCTGCTCATATAATAAGTGTCGCCGTGGCGCATAATCGAGATATCCGGCACGTCGGCATAGACCACGGGGTTCTCAGCCATCTCATAACCCATCAGGCGCAAAGCCTCGCGCGCATAACGCCGACCAAACGTCCGGTAGCCTGCGGCATCAAAATGCAGGTGGTCTTCGCCGCACGACAGCCCGGCAGACGAGATGACGTGCGCCGTGGCAATCACTTGCGGCAGCGAGTCGATGATGGGGTTCATGGCGGCGCAGGTGCCGCCGTGGTCGGCATTCACCACCTCACCGGCAAAGAGGGGCACCTCTTCAGCCTTCAGGCTCAGGTCGGCGAGCAATCGCTCATACACATGCTTCACCTTCTGCGGCCAATCCGTCTCGCCGGTGTTCGACTCCCCCTGGTGCAAGAGGATGCCCTTCACCACGCCGTCGCGCTGAGCTAAGCGCGCAGCCTCCACCAAGCGCTGATAGGGGTCGTTGTCATACTTCGCGAGCTTCTCGAGCATCCAGTCGGGAGCCGTCTTGATATACTCGGCGCGAGTCTCCTCCTGATAAAGCTCAATGCGGCAACCGCCAATGCCCACGTGCACCACGCCCACACGTATCGAGTCCGGCAAGCACTCCACCAACGTGCGCCCAAAGTAGTCGGCGGGACTCAGCCCCGTGTACTGCCGGCAGAGCGGCGGACGCGCCACATCCCACTTGCCCACTTCGCGCCCCATCGAAGGGTTCGCCACCACGGGCATCGTCAAAAAGCGGGGGTTAACCACCGTGTCTTGAGGCTCGAACGGAGCATTGCCCTCCATGTTCGACTGCCCCAAACAAAGATAGATGTAGAAGTTGCTGTCTTGAGCCATGACCGGAGCGTGACCTGCCCACCACGAGGCGATGCCCAAAGCGCAACAAATAAAGAAACGTTTCATACTGCGGATTTAAGTATATGGTTTAAAGTAGTGTATTAGTCTACGGTGTTTTGTCACAAAAGTAACTGATAAAGTCGGTCTTCTCAAACTATTTGATACAAATTTATCAAAATTCCTTAATTTAGACATTTATGTTTCAATAACACTCTATCTTTGTGTCGAAAAAAACAGCAACATCCCGCCCCGGGCGGGTGCACTCATCAAAACCAAACACGACGAGACCCACTCATCGACACCCGAAAAGACGACACCAACTAAGACACATAAACCCCGTTATGTTACGAACACTCGACAAGCATTTACGAGCCTTGCTGACAACACTCATTCTGATATTATGCGCCACAGGTATTTCACTCACCGCACAAAACGACCCACAGTGCATCATCGAAGAATTTCGCTCAGGCGAGAAGCTCTCCTACAGCCGCACCAGCGACATTAAACAAGATGCCAACGGCTTCTTGTGGATGGGCATGTGGAACGGACTCTGCCGCTACGACGGACAAGAGTTCCAGCTCTTTCGCGCCGACCCCAACAACGACAACCCGCAAACCAACAACCGCATCACGCAAATCGAGATAGACAGCCGCCAGAACATCTGGTGCACCACCATCGACTCGCGCCTCTATCTGTTCGACCGCCGCACGTCAACGTTCAGCGACATCTTCTCTTCAATCGACAGTCTCTGCTACATCCCCAAGACGCGCCGTGCGCTCTACGCCCTGCCCCGCCGCGGGGTCACCTGGGTGGTGCTGAGCGACGGCTCTTGCCTGCGCTTCCACGACGACAAGCCCACCAACTACGACTGCGTGTCGGCACAAGTGCCCCACACCTCCACCAACCTGCTGCCCGGCGTGTTCCTCATTGCCGACGACACGGCAGGGCGTGAGTGGATCTTGGCAGACTGGGGTGTGCAGATCTATGGCGGCGCGCACCTCACCGACCGCCCCTTCTTCCGCTTCCACGAGGTGCAGCAACGCATCTTCTTGGCCTCGGGCGACGGCAGCCTTGCCGAATACACCGAGCTGCGCGGCCTGACCGAGATACCCTTCCCCGTGCCCGTCAGCGAGATCTATATGACCGCCGAAGTGAACGACACTCAGCTCGCCATTGCCACCAATGCCGGACTCTTCATCTACGACACCCGCAGCGGCGACTTCAGCCAATACACCGCCACCGACGACGGCATCCCGCTGCCCTCCATCTACGAGTTCTATATCGATGCCAAGCAGCGCTTGTGGCTCTTCACCTCGTCGCCGGACTTCTACCGTCTGGATCCCACAGGCAGCGTGCGCCGCTTTGCCGCCCCCGCCGAACAGCTCAACACCACCGAGCGCTATCACCTGCACCTCATGTTTGAAGATGCCGACGGCAGAGTGTGGGGCAAGGCGCGCCAAGGCGGCTTGACGTGGTTCGACGAGGAGCGCCAGCAGCTGCGCAGCTACACCGAGAGCCTCGTGGCAGACCGCGGCGACATCATCAGCAACTACAACGTCTTTTTCGTAGACCGCCAGCACAACCTCTGGATTTCTGCCACACCGTCGCTCTACCACCTCTCGTTTCAGCGCCGGCAGTTCAACTACGTGCCCAACCCGCAGCACAACGAGGTGCGCGCCATGTTGGTCGATGAAGACCGCAACGCCCTCTGGATGGGCGACCGCCAGGGCTACCTCGCCCTGCGCAGCAGCGACGGCACGTGGAACTACCTCACCCCCGACGGTCGCTTCACCCCCAACGCCGAGAAGTTCAGCCAGAGCGCCGTCTACGCCCTGATACGCGACGAGCAGGGTGCCCTCTGGGCGGGCACACGCGGCGGCGGTCTCTACCACCTCACCCCCACCGACGCGGGCACCTACACCATCGAGAACTACCGCCACAGCGACACCGACCCCACCACGCTGAGCAACAACAACATCTATGCCCTCTATGAAGACGTCAACGGTCACATCTGGGTGGGCACCTACGGTGGCGGCATGAACCTGTTAGACCACACCGACCGCGGCACGGTGTTCTATCACCACGAACACCGCATGCCGGGCTACCCCATCAGCGACTTTGCGCAGGTGCGTTGCATCACCGGCACACGTCAGGGCGAGCTCTTGGTGGGCACCACCGGCGGTCTGCTCACCTTCACCTCGGAGTTCCTCAGCCCCTCGGCGGTGACCTTCTTTCAGCACTTCAAGCGCATCAACGACCCCACAGCACTGCCGGGCAACGACGTGATGCGCGTGCTCCACACCGCAGCCGACCGCAACTACGTCTGCACCTTCGGTCTCGGGGTCAGCGAACTCACCGACCGCAACCTCTTGTGTGACACCTTGCACTTCCGCAGCCACCTCAACCGCGAATATCCGGCGGGCGATGTCATCGTCACCGCCTTAGAAGACCACCACGGCAAGCTCTGGCTGATGGCTGACGGCGGCATCAGCCGCTTCGACCCCGCCGACGGTCAGTTCACCTACTTCGACCGCACGGACTTCGACCGCGACTATCGGTTCACCGAAGCCACCCCCGTCATCAACGCGCGGGGCGAGATGACCGTGGGGTTGCTCGACGGCATGCTCACCTTCTGCACCGACAGTCTGCGCAAGAGCGACTACACCCCGGGCATCGTCTTCACCGGCTACCGCTACCCCGGGCAAGAGCCTACGCTCTGCAACGACCTCGACGACATCACCCTGCAAGCCGGGCAGCACAGCATCAGCATCGCCTTTGCCGCCCTCGACTTCCACCCCTCCGAACTGATACGCTATGCCTACCGCATGGAGCGTGTTGACACCACGTGGACCTACATCAGCACCGCCATGGTGAACTACGTCAACCTGCCGTGCGGCACCTATCGACTGCACGTGCGCTCCACCAACCACGACGGTCAGTGGTGCGACAACGAGCGCATCCTCACCATCCACGTGCGCCTCAACTTGTTTAAGGAGCCGTGGCTGTGGGGCGTGATCTGCTTCCTGCTGTGTGGCGGCATCGTCACCGTGGTCTATCTGCGCTATCTGCGTGCGGGCAAGCGGCTGCGTCTCCGTCGCAATCAGCTCCGCACCAACCGCAAAAAAGACGACGACCTGCCGCCGCTTATCTAACATTGTGGGCAACGGTCGCCGTTGGCTCCGTGGGCCTCACCCACGTTGTGCTCCGCTCAAAAAAGCGCTCGGCACTGTGCACCCCTACTGTGGGTGCTCAGTGCCGAGCGTTTCGTTTTCTCCACGGTCTTCGCGTGTGCGGGTAGGCAGACTTAGAGTGCCACCACCCTCCACGTGTCCCCTCCTCGCCGCAAGGCTTTTCGCCTCCGCCCTTGATGTTCGCGCTGAGCGGCGGAGACGGTTCACCTATTACCCTCAACACGTGTCGTCACACCGAGCCAACGGCGAGGTGGTCGGTTGGCGTGGGTGGAGGGTTGCTGCTACATAAAAAGTAGACACTAAGAGGTGGAAAATGTTGTGTTGGGACAGACCTTTTTGAAAAACAGCACA
>CAZBWT010000038.1:0-15080 GCA_964495625.1 uncultured Prevotellaceae bacterium
TACAAAGTAATAGAATATCTAAATTTTCAAAACACAAGAAAAATGCAGATTCAAGATTTCAACTTCAAAGGTCTGAAGACATTCGTTCGTGTGGACTTCAACGTTCCGGTCGATGAGAACTTCAACATCACCGACGACACTCGTATCCAGGCAGCTCTCCCTACGCTGAAAAAGATTTTGGCTGACGGCGGTCGCTTGATTATCGCTTCGCACATGGGTCGCCCCAAGAAGAACCCCGACCCCGCTTTCTCATTGAAGCATATCTTGGCACACGTATCAGAGTGCCTCGGCATTGAGGTGAAGTTCGCTGACGACTGCGCTAAGGCAGCTGATGCTATCGCAGCCCTCAAGGACGGCGAAGCTATCTTGCTCGAAAACCTCCGCTTCTATGCTGAAGAAGAGGGCAAGCCCAGAGGCATTGACAAGGAAGACCCCGCCTACGATGCTGCCAAGAAGGAAATCAAGGCTAAGCAGAAGGAGTTCGCAAAGCTCTTGGCTTCGTATGCCGACGTATATGTGAACGATGCCTTCGGTACCGCTCACCGCAAGCACGCCTCTACTGCCATCATCGCTGACAGCTTCGACGCTGACCACAAGATGTTCGGCTACCTCATGCAGAAGGAAGTTACCGCTGTCGAGAAGGTGCTCAAGTCTACGGTTCACCCCGTGACTGCCATCATCGGCGGTTCTAAGGTGTCTTCTAAGATCACCATCATCGAGAACTTGCTCAGCAAGGTAGACAACCTCGTCATCATCGGCGGTATGGCTTATACCTTCTCGCTCGCTAAGGGTGGCAAGGTCGGTAAGTCGCTCTGCGAGCCCGATATGGTAGACACCGCTAAGGCTATCATCGCTAAGGCTGCTGAGCTCGGCGTGAAGCTCGTGCTCCCCACTGACTGCATCTGCGCTGACAACTTCAGCAACGACGCTAACACTCAGGTAGTGCCCAACAACGCCATCCCCGAAGGTTGGGAGGGTATGGACATCGGTCCCGCTTCGGCTGAGAATATGAAGAGCGTCATCGAAGGCTCTAAGACCATCCTCTGGAACGGTCCCGCAGGTGTCTTCGAGATGTCTAACTTCCAGGCCGGTACCAAGGCTATCGCTACGGCTGTAGCTACAGCTACCAAGAACGGTGCCTTCTCGCTCATCGGCGGTGGTGACTCTGTTTCTGCCATCAAGCAGTTCGGTTTCGCTGACCAGGTTAGCTACGTTTCGACCGGTGGCGGTGCCCTCCTCGAAGCTATCGAGGGTAAGGTGTTGCCCGGCATCGCAGCCATCCAGGGCGAATAAATTCCCGCTATAACACATCTAAGGCGCACGGCTCCATCAACGGTGGGCTGTGCGCCTTTTTTCATGCTTAACATCACCTTTCCCCATCGCTTAACATCACCCTTCCCCAATGAAGACACTCCCTATGGTTCTGACGAAAGTACACATGCCTTTTTGTCGCATAACGTGCATTGGCACTCTTTTTGTAACGCTCTTGCCTATCCACTCGCAGCAAGCTTCGGCAACCGACGCGCCGGTATCCGCTCCGGCAACCGACGCACAGATATCTGCTCCGGCGAGCGAGTTCCGCACCATTCACAACGATGTGTTTTGGCATGACACCTCGGGCGCACCGCTCTACAGTCAGGGCGGTGGCATCTTCCGCTTCATGGACCCGGCGACGAACCGTGAACGCTATTATTGGTATGGTGTGCGCTACACCGCGGCGCAGAGTTATCACGCCGACCCGACGGTGACGGCAGAAGATGCTGTGTTCGACGCAGTGACCTGCTACGTCTCGGATAACTTAGTGGACTGGAGCTTCAGTGGCGACGTGTTGACGCGTGCCGCCCTCGAGGAGCACGGCACCGTGGGTTGGGTGGGACGCTTGGGTGTGGCTAAGCTGCCGGGAGAGGTCGGCTACGCGATGCTCGTGCAGTATGGCGGTGGTGCCGGCTCGGGTGTGCTCATTGCCACGGCGCAACAGCCTGCCGACACCTTCCGCTGGCACCGCCTGCGCACGATGACCGACTACACCGGACTGCCCACCACGGGCGACCAGACCGTGTTTACCGACCCCGACGACGGGCGCTCTTACTTGGTCTACTCCTATGGGCGCGGTCGCAATCGCATCTATGTGTCGGAGATAGGGATGAAGGCGGACTCGGTGGAGCTGTTAGACTGCACCGAGGTGTACCACGGCGAGAGCCGCGAGGGCAACTGCATGTTCAAGCGCGGGGGTAAATATTATATGTGTGCCTCCAATATCTATGGGTGGGACGGGTCGTTAGCATACTATCTCTGCGCCGACACAATCTGCGGACCCTATACACCGGTCAATGACATGCAAGTGATGGCGGGCTGCGAGGCGGACTACTGTCATGTGTCGCAAACGGGTTTCTTCTACACCCTGCGTCGTGGCGACCAAGAGACGGTGCTCTTCTGTGGCGACCGTTGGGCAAATTTCGCGGGCAATGGCTTGGGCTACAACCAATGGGTGCCGCTCTCGTTCGACGAGGAGGGTCGCCCATGCTACAACAGCCTCTCGGCGTGGGCTCTCAACGAGGCAACCGGCGAGTGGCGCGTGGCGCCCGACAATAACTACGTGCGCAACGGCAGCTTCGAGGCTGATCGTCGCACCATCCCCAATCCCGTCAAGCCGCGCCAAGAATACCTCTCCGGTTGGACCACCGAGGTGCTGCGGGGCAACCACGTCGGGGTGGATAGCCTCAACTCGCCGCAGCTCAACTACTTGAACCGGCGTAGTGACCGTCGCGAAGTGACGGGCGAGAAGAGTCTCTACATGAGCGATGTCGTGCCCTTCACACGCCGCGTGTCGCAGGTGGTGACAGCCACGCCCTACGTGCCGTTGCCTGACGGCAGCTACACCTTGTGTGCTCGAGTGCGGCACCACGGCACCTTCGCTCGCTTAGAGGTCTATGCCGAGAGTGGGGGCGAGACCTTCACCACCGCAGTGACCACCCCCGCTGAGACATGGTGCACCGTCGTGGTGCCCGCTGTGCCGGTGAAAGATGGTCGCGCCGTGGTGGGTTTCTATGCCGAAGGTGAGGCGGATGCCGCTTGTTGGGTTGACGATGTGTCGTTCTGCCGCGATTAGGGGCATTACTTCCCCGCCTTAGCCCGCTCCACGTCGAGCGCATCTACGGGCTTCAGGCGACCCAAGTGGCGGTGACCGTCGGGAGTGATGAGGTAATTTTCTTCATTGCGGATGCCGCCGAAGTCTTTCCAAGCTTCGAGGCGGTCATAGCAGATGAAATCTTTAAAGCGACCGGCAGCGCGCCACTGATCAATAAGCTCGGGGATGAAGTAAATGCCCGGCTCCACGGTGAAGACGAAGCCCGGTTCGAGCGTGCGACCCAAGCGCAGCGACTTAAAGCCGAAGCGCGTATCCTTATGATCGCCGCGGGCATAGCCGATGCGTTCCTCGCCATAGCTCTCCATGTCGTGCACGTCGAGACCCATCATGTGCCCCAAGCCGTGAGGCATGAACAATGCCACAGCACCGGCGGCGGCAGCCTCGGCGGGGTCACCCTTCATGATGCCCAACTGCTTGAGCCCCTCAGCCACGCGCGTCCATGCCAAGATGTGGCAGTCGCGATAAGTGATGCCCGGGCGCAGAGCAGCCACAGCAGCGTGATAAGAAGCCGTGTTGATGTCATACACCTCGCGCTGACGCTGTGTGTAGTGGGCACCCACAGGCATGGTGGAGGTCAAGTCGCCGGCATAATGCATGCCGTTTTCGGCACCGGCATCGAGCAAGAACAGCTGCCCCTCTTCCAAGCGGTGAATATAGCCGTGATTATGCAGCGTCTCGCCGTGGCACGTAGCGATGGCGGGGAATGACAAATAGCTGCCCAAGCGCAGTGCCACTTCGGTGATGGCTGCGGCAACCTCCTTCTCGGTCACACCGGGACGCACCATACGCATGGCTGTGAGGTGCATCTCCACCGAGATGTCCACCGAACGCTCAATCTCGGCAATCTCCTCCGGTGCCTTGTGATTTCGCATGTCAGCCAAGGCATATATAAGGTCGAGCGAAGCGGCATCAGCCTGCGCCGCGGGGGCAATGCCGAGCAGCTCCTGCAGCCACACGCGGTGGTCGCCGCGGTAGGGCGGCAAGAAGTGAATCGGCTGACCGCTGCGGCGGGCGGCGGCAATCACTTCGGGCAACTGTGCCAGGGGCCGAGTCTCGGTCACACCCACCTCGGCAGCACGCTCCGCCAACGTCGGTTGCGGACCCGTCCACACAATGTCGTCAATGGTGAGTTCATCGCCAAAGATGATGGTGCGGTCGTTATCCACATCAATCACAGCGGCAAGCCCTGCAAAGTCCAACCCGAAAAGGTAGAGAAATGTACTATCTTGGCGAAACGGATATTCATTGTCGGCATAATTCATGCCGCAGAAGTTGTTGCCCCAAAAGAGCAACAAACCCGAGCCCAACGTCTTTTGCAGACGAGCGCGGCGGGCTACATAAATTTCTTTTGCAAACATATCTTGTGAGGTTATAAATCTTACATCACTCGTAGCAGCCAATCGTGGGGGTAGCTGAGCGTTGTTTACCATCTAAATCGGTGGGGCACCTATCGGTGTAAGCCGCGTTGCCGGCACCCCGTGCGGGACTACCTTCGCCCGGTCGGAAGTCGAACGTATAATTTGCCGCATCGAGCAGTGTGAACATCGGGTCCACATTCCACAGCGTCGAGATGAAATCGTCATCGTCGGTGCCCTTGGCGTGCAGCAAACAGTGGTCGAAGGTATAGTGGAAGATGCTATCGTAGCGTATCTTGTTCACGCGGTCATAAAACTCACCGTCCTCAGCCTCCACGTGCCAGAAGTCGGGGTAGACATCGCTATAATTGCTGCGCTCAATGCGGCTCCAGATGAGCGTATTGGCAAAGAGACAGCGATAGAGCGGGTGAGCCGTATAAGACGCAGTGTCGAAATTCGAGATATAGACCGCCTCCTTATTGATTGAGGCGGCAAAGTTGTAGTTCGCCAACGTGCAGTGCACCACCTCGTAGGCACCGCCATACAGCTCGAGCAGCGAGCCGGCGGCATTCGACAGCTCGCAGTTCAGCAGCCGCACGTCCGCCGAATGGGCGGTGATCAGCGAACCGTCGCTGTTCTTGATGTGGCACGAGCGGAAGGTGACGGCGGGGTTATCTGCCGTCAGGTCGATGTCTGAAGGCTCTACAAAGATGCCGTCACTCATGCCGCGCACGTCGGTGTGTTGCAGCAGGTTGCCCGTGCTGCCCGAGCGGAAATACAGACTGCCCCACTGCGACGGCAGATTATCGTAGGGCAGATTGTCGAACATGTTATCTGTGCGGTCGCCGCGCAGCGTCACACGGCAAGAGTCGGTGCCCAATGAGCGCAGCGTGCCATAGACCACGATGTTCGCCTTGTCATGCAGGTACACCGTCACGCTATCCTCCAGCGTGAGCGTCACCCCTTCAGACACCACCAAGCTGTCATACACCTGCAGCTCCTGAGTGCGGGCAATGGTGCGGTCCTCGGTCAGCGTCACACCGTTGAGTTTCAGCACATCCTTGCAGTTGGCGGTCAGCGTCACTGTGCGCAGCACGCCGTTGCACGTGATGTCGATATGCGCCTCATAGGCAGTGAGACCTTGCCCCGACGCGGGCAGCGTAGCCTCCACATAGATAAACATGGAGTCGTGCGCCGCAATGCGCAGCAAGTCTGCATCCGTGAACGAGCTGCCCACCATGCCGTCCACATTCATGCGGAAGCCGCTCTCCGTGCCCTCGCGCAGCACGATAGAGCTGAGGCGGAGCGTCTCGCTCAGGTCGTTATAAAGCATCAAGCTATAAGTGCGTGACGAGGTCTCGGCAAGCAGCGTGCCCAGACGCAACGTGTCGGTCGAAAACGTGGGTTGAGCATCGCTGCCGGTGGCAATGTCGTCGTCGCACGAGGCGAACACAAAAGGCAAAGCCACAAGCACCAACACTAAAGTGCAGAAAAGTTTGAGTGAGCGTCGCATGGGCGGTAGGGGTGTGTGTTTGAGTGGTGATGTGAAGTGATGGGTGGTCCCGGCTGAGGGTGGAGTCATGCCGACTGCGCGTCAGCGCGACACGACGAGCGTGTAGCCGTCAGCCAACAGCGTGGCGCGATATTGTCGCAGCACGTAGTTCTCCTCGTTAGCCGGACCTGCGGTCGGCGCGGGGCTGCCGTAGATCACCACGCCGAACTTAGAGCCGCACTCGGGGCACGAAGCGCTCAGCGCGTCTGCCATCGTGATGCGTGAAATGTGTCCGGCGGGGTTCGTATAGCAATAGGGACAAGCCAAGTCGAAGGCATAGAACGCCCCCTCGTAGCTCTGCAGCAGCAACAATCCGCCCCACCCGATGCGGTCGTTGGTCGAGAGGGTGGAGGTGTTGAAGATGCGCACATAGCCGCCCGGAGTGTTCAAGTTGGCTTGAGCCGTCTGTTGCTGAATGGCATTCACCATGTCGATGTTGCACGAATAGTTCACCGTGGGGGGCATAGGCACCGGGCTTTCGGTGAGGCCGTCGTTGCAAGCCGTCATCGAAAGCCCGATGGTTAAAAGTGTCCATACATAACGCATGGTGTGCATGTCGGTTTGTGGGGTTAAAGAGGTTACTTAGCCGAAGCCAAGAGCTGTTCGATGGCGCGGTCGGCACGTTCAAAGTGGAAGCTCTCCACTGTCTGCTGCATCAGCTGTTCCACTTCGGCATGGCACAGATTGCCGATGCTGCCCTCGTGGGTGTGATGCACCTCCTTCACCGGGGTGAACTTACCCGCTTCGATGTCGAGACCCACCTTCTTGTAGGCATCGCGGAAAGGCATGCCCGCCAACGTGAGGCGGTTCACCTCTTCCACCGAGAACATCAAGTCATAACGCGGGTCGTCGAGAATGTGTTCGTTCACCGTGATGTGTTCCAACATCAGCGTCACCATGCGCAGACAGTCTTTCAACTCGTCAAACGTAGGTACGAACACCTCTTTGATGATTTGCAGGTCGCGGAAGTAGCCAGACGGCAGATTGTTGGCGATGAGCATAATCTGCTCCGGCACGCCCTGCAGCTTGTTACACTTGGCACGCGTCAGCTCAAACACGTCGGGGTTCTTCTTATGCGGCATGATGCTTGACCCTGTGGTGAAGGCATCGTGCAGCTTGATGAAGCCGAAGTTCTGCGACGAATAGAGACAAGCGTCGAACGCTAACTTCGAGAGCGTAGCGGCAATGCCGCCTAAGGCCTGCGCCACGATGCGTTCGGTCTTGCCACGCCCCATCTGGGCATAGACCACATTATAATCCATCGACTCGAAACCGAGCAACTCGGTGGTCATGCGGCGGTTGAGGGGGAACGACGAACCATAGCTGGCAGCCGACCCGAGCGGGTTGCGGTTCGTGACGCGGTAGGCAGCTTGCAGCACGATGAGGTCATCGACCAAGCTTTCGGCATAGGCACCGAACCACAAGCCGAACGACGAGGGCATAGCCACCTGCAGGTGGGTGTAGCCCGGCATCAGCACGTGGGCATACTTGCGGCTCTGCTGCATCAGCATCTCAAACAGTCGCTGCGTCAGAGCTGTGATTTCGCTAATCTCGTGGCGCATATAGAGCTTCAGGTCCACCAACACCTGGTCGTTGCGTGAGCGACCGCTGTGAATCTTCTTGCCAATGTCGCCCAAGCGGCGGGTCAAGAGCAGTTCCACCTCAGAGTGCACATCTTCAATGCCCTCTTCAATTTCGAACTTACCCGCCTTGATGTCGGCATAGATGTTCTTCAGCTCGGCGAGCAAAAGTTTCAGCTCGTCGGCAGTGAGCAACCCGATGCTCTCTAACATCGTGATGTGTGCCATCGACCCCAACACGTCAAAGGGGGCGAGATAGAGATCTAACTCTCGGTCTCGCCCAATGGTGAAGCGTTCGATGTCTTTATCCACTTGAATGGATTTTTCCCAAAGTTTCATCGTGAATGCTTAGTATGTGGTTTAATAGGGCAGGCGTGTCAACATCTCTGCCATCTTCTCAACACCGTCTTTCAGCTTATTGCCAATCATAGGCTTGAGGTAGAAGGGGATGTCGGCATGCAGCGTGACGCGCACCTTGGTCTCGTAGGGCAGTGTGCTGAGCAACTGGATCCAGAGGTTGAACTTCACGGGTGTTTCGTCGCCACCAAACTTAATGGTTTTGATGGGTTCACGCTCCACGATGCGAATGCACACCTTGCCAGCCATGGCGGCAGTGAACGACACGCTGTCGCGGTCGCACGCAAAGTCTTGAATCTTGTCTTGCGGCAAGACGGCTTTCAGCATCTCGAGGTTGGTGAGGTCTGACAGCTTGTTGTAGACCGACTCTTGTGCGGCATGAATCACCTGCACCGAACTTTCTATTTTCGTCATTTTTCTAATGTGGTGCTCTAAAATATGGGGGGAGTTATTGCTTGGCGGGGTTCCACACCGAGGGGTTCTGGCGCCACTCCTTCAGCACGTCAATGTCGTGCTCGCCAATATAGTTGGTGGCAAGAGCCTCGTCGAGCACCTCTTCATAATTGCTCAAGGTGAGGAGCTTCACGTTAGCCTGTTTAAAGGCTTCGGCAGCCTGGGGGAAGAGATAAGAGAAGATGGCAACCATGCCCACCACGTCACACTGCTGCTTACGCAGAGCTTCAACAGCCTTCAGGCTGCTTGCGCCGGTTGACACGAGGTCTTCAATCACCACCACCTTCCAGTTCTGCTTGAGGTCGCCTTCGATAAGGTTCTCCAAACCGTGATCTTTAGGTGAGGAACGTACATATACAAACGGCAGACCGAGCGCTTCGGCTACCAACGCGCCCTGTGCGATGGCACCTGTGGCAACGCCGGCAATAGCGTCAATCTGACCAAAATTTTCACGAATGGTGGCGCAGAAACCCTCTTTAATCAATGTGCGGATGGCAGGATAAGAGAGTGTCTTGCGATTGTCACAATAAATAGGGGATTTCCAACCCGATGCCCATGTGAAAGGATTACTCGGCTGAAGTTTGACAGCCTTGATGGCGAGGAGTTGTTCAGCTACTTGACGTGCAAGTGTTTTCATTCTTATAAACAGTTTTAGTTGTGGGTTGAATGAGGGTCATGGCGATGAGTCATCGGGCACGACCGCAAAAAATAGAGGATATTGTTTGTTCCAAACGCTGGAACTTGGGGAGCAAATATAATGCGAAAAACGGAGCTGCGGGATATGTTGACGTGAAAATCGTACTTGCAGGGCGTAATTTATTATTTTTTAGGCAGGTTCTAATTAAATAATTCGCCTTTAGACTACAGCGTCAGACCTAAGGTGAGGAAACTCAACCTGATGCCCGGCACCTGCAACAGCGTTCGTGCCGCCGCCGTGAGGGTGGCACCGGTGGTGTGCACATCGTCAACCAACAGCACGTGTCGTCCCTGCAACCTGTCGGTGTGGCGCAGGGCGAAAGGCAAGTGGTGCTCAAAATGCTGCAACCGCTCTTGTTGCGACTGTCCCACCTGCGACCGGGTGCGATGCGCCTTCACCAAACATCGGGTCTCGACCGGCAGCTGCCAATGCCGCCCCAACTCGGTGGCGATAGGTTCCACCTGATTATAACCGCGGCGCAGGCGGCGCGTCCAGTGTACGGGCATGGGCACAATCACCTCAATGTCGCCTCGCCAGTCGGCTCGGTCTAACTCGGGCAGGAAGAGGCGCGTCAGTCCGCTGTTGATATACGGCTGACTCTCATACTTCGCTTTCTTAATCAGCCGGGCAAAGAGAGCTTCGTGCTCATAATAACAAAAGGCGGCACCGCGCTCAAAGGGGAAGAGGCGCAGCAGCCGACGCTCCGCCGGGTTGCCGCGCTTCACGTCGTGCAAATAATTCAGCTGCACGCGGCAGGTGAGGCACAGAGTGTCTTCATTCGGCAGCAAAGGGCGGTGACAGCCGGCGCACACCCGGGGCAGAAAGAGTTGCAAAAGAGATGACAGAGGATTCATTTTTTTTTGAGTGAGGTGGTGGGTATGTTCCGAGGGAGGTTAAACATCCTCGTCGGCATCAGCTTGTCCCAACTCGTGCAACACACGAGCGGCAAGCGCCGGTTCATAGCCGCGTTGGGCGGCGAAGCGATACACCTTGGCGCGGTCGGCAGGCGTGAGGGGCTGAGGCAGCGAGCGCAGCTTGCGACCAATCAGCGTGGCGAGGTGCTCAGTGTAAAGCTCCTCGTCGATGGCTTCGTCGAGTGCCGACTCAATCAGTTCGTCGGGCAACCGCTTGGCACGCAGGGCAAAGCGGATCTTGATGCGACCCCACAGTTCGTAGGTATATTTGTCGTGTATGAAGGCGCGTATATAGCGGCTCTCGTCAATAAAATGCTCGTCGATGAGGCGGTCCACAATGCTGTCGGCATCGCTCGGGGTGAAACCTTGGCGGAGCAGCTTGTCACGCACGTCGGCGGGGCAATATTCCGAGCGGGCACACTGCGCGGAGATGCGGTTCAGCGCCTCGGCTATGGTGGGTGTTTTGCGTTGTATGGGCATGATGGGGTGGGAAGTGTGTGAAGTGCGAAATCGTTGAGGGTCAAGGCAGCGTGCAGCTCACCATGCGGTCGCGCCCAAAGCTGTCTTGGCGCAACGCCACGTGTTGGTAGCCAAGCTCCGCCAACAGTTGGCAGGTCTCGCCCCCCAAGGCGGCATTGATTTCAAAATAGAGTCGTCCGCCGCCACGCAGCGCCGTGCAGCCCCATTGAGCTATGGCGCGATAGAAGAGCAGTGGGTCGGCATCGGGCACAAACAGCGCCGTGTGTGGCTCGAAGTCTAAGACGTGCGTCTCCATCTCGGCGGCTTCAGACTGCCTGATGTAAGGCGGATTGCTGACGATGAGGTCAAACTGCCCCAAGTTGCCCGCGGTGTCGTTCGCCGCAGGGGCGGATGCGTTGGCGGCAAGCTGCAAAACATCAGCTTGCACAAAACGCACGCCCGGCACCTGCAGCTGCTGCGCATTGCGCTCCGCCACGGCGAGGGCGGCTGCCGACACGTCCAGTGCCGTCACTTCGGCTTGAGGCAGGGCGGCAGCCAAGGTGATGGCGATGCATCCGCTGCCCGTGCCCACATCCAATAGGCGCAGCCCGTGGTCGGGGGTGGCTGTGATGCCGTCGCGGTGGTCGGCAAGGATCAGCTCCACCAACTCCGCCGTTTCGGGGCGGGGTATCAGTGTGTCGCGCGTCACCTCGAACCGTCTGCCCGCAAACCACTCGTAGCCGAGCACGTGCTGCACGGGTTCACCGCTCGCCATGCGGTCGGCTATCTCCCTCAGTCGGGTGTGTTGCTCGTCGGTGAGTTGCAGGTCGGGGTGCGCCAACTGCTGAGTGCGACTCAGGTGACACACCTCTTCGAGCAGCAGCCGTGTGATGGCTTTCACCTCGCCGACGGGGTAGTGGGGCGAGAGTTGCAGGCGCAGATATTCTATGGCAGATTGCATGAGCGTAGAAAACTATGGGTTTGAAAATGCCCACCGTCACGCCTCGGTGAGGGGCTGCGACGGTGGGTCAATGTGCATTGCTTGGGTGATGGGCGGATGCCTTCAGGGTGGGCAGTCCGTCCGCGCCCGAATTAATAGCCGAAGATCTCTTCGGTGGTGAGTGTGGTGACGGGACCGAGCTGCTTCAGCGCCTCGAGGTCGATGCGAGCCGGGTCGCCGAGCACGATATAATAGTAGTCCTGACCCTTCACATACTGCTTGTGGAAGTTGACGATGTCTTGCAGCGACATGCCCTGCACCTCATCATAAATCTTGCTGCGCAGATCCTCATTCAGACCCAAGTCTTGAGCCTGGATGTAGCTCCAGAGCACGGCGCTGTGAATGGTGCGCTCGGTGCGGAGCTTCGACAAAAGTCCTGCCTTAGCCAAGGCGAAGGCATTGTCAGACAGCGGCATGTCGTCCAAAATCTCCTTAAATGCCACGGTGGCATCTTTCAGCTTGTCGGCCTGAGAAGTGATGAAGACATACATATAATAGGGGTCTTGCAAGATGCTCGGTGCAGCAAAGTTGGCACCGGCGTTGTAAGCCAAACCGCGGCTCTCGCGCATCTCCTGGAAGACGATGCTGTTCATGTCGCCGCCATAATACTCATTAAAGAGCGTGCGCACCGGTTCGATGCTTGCGTCATAATGCATCTGGTTGCACGACACCTGGTTCATGATGACGTTGTTGGCATCGTAGGGAGCCAAGAAGACGCGCGGTTCGGTGGTGGTGCACCAGGTGTAATATTCGTTCTCCAAAGCCGGCTTGAGGGCACCTTCGGGCGTGTTGTGGTTGGCATTGATGGTGGCAACCACGTCGTTCATCTCGCTCGGACCGTAATAGAGTATGCGGTGCTCATAGCTGTTGAGCTGATGCAGACGGTCGGTCAGCGTCGAGGGGTCGAGCGTAGCCAACTCCTCGGCGGAGAGCGTGCGGTTTAAGATGGCTGGACCGAAGATGGCATAGCTGCGCAGACGAGAGAAGTTCTCATTCTGGTTCGATTTGGCATTGGCGCGCTGCTGCAAGATGCTCATGGCGAGCATCTGATAAGCCATGCTGTCAGGCTGAGCCTTTGCCATGACGTGCTCAAAGAGGCGCATAGCCTGCGGCATATTCTCGTTAAGACCCGACAAGGTGACGTAGACGCGGCGAGACGAAGGGTAAATCTGGAAGTCGCAACCCAAGCGATAGAACTCGCTGTGGATGGCATCGACCGAGAGACTATCCGTACCGATGTAGTTGAGATACATGGCAGCCAAGTTGAGATAACGGTCGGCAAAGTTACCCATGTCGAACAAGTAGGTCAACTCAAAGAGGTCGTTGGTCTCGTTCTTCTTATAGAGCACGTTGATGTCGTTCTTTGCCTTGGTGGTTTGCAGGTCGGTGCTGAAGTCCACAAAGCGGGGCTGAATCTCTTGCACCGTGGCGTTCTGCACCTCGCGCAAGAAGGCACTTGCCGTGTCGCGGTTGGTCATGATGGGGGTAATCTCGGGCTTCGAAATCTTCACCTCGGCGGGGTCAACAGCCTGGCGCTTGTAGATGCAGGCATAGTTGTTGTCGTTGAGGTATTGGTTGGCAAAGTCGACGATGTCTTGCTTGGTGATGCGGCTCATGCGGTCGAGCGAAGCCACCTCGTCAGCCCAATCTTTGCGATTGATGAAGGCATCAACAAAGAGGTCGGCGCGGTCGCTGTTGCGCTCGAGGCTCTTCTGCAGGTTCAACTTATGCTCGTTGACGATGGCTTCTAACATCGACTCGTCGAACTCACCGCGGCGCACCTTAGCCACCTCGTCGAGCAGCAGCTGACGCACCTCTTCGAGCGTCTGACCCGGCATGGGGTAGCCGGCGAGCACAAAGCTGTTATAGTCTGCCATATCCACCACGAAGGCATTGGCATTGAGCACACGGCGCTGCTGGTTCAAGTCGATGTCGACGAGACCTGCCTGACCGTTATAGAGCAAGCTGGTGACGATGTTGAGCGTCTCGATGGCGGGGTCGTTGGCACCGGGGAAGCGCCAGCCCAACCAAAGGTTCTCAGCCTCCAAGCCGAGCACCTCGCTCTCGATGGGGGAAGTGATGGGTGTCTCAGCCTCATACTGCAACTGCGGCAAGCTGTCAGCCGGCTGCCAGTCGCCGAAGTAACGAGTGACGATAGCCACCACGCTGTCAGGCTCGAAGTCGCCGGACATACAGATAGCCACATTGTTAGGCACATACCACTGGTCGAAGAACTTCTTGATGTTCACAATCGAAGGGTTCTTGAGCTGCTCCTGCGTGCCGAGCACGGTCTGTGTGCCGTAGGGGTGATGCGGATAGAGGTCGGAGAGCATCGTCTGGTAAACCTTATAAACATCCTGCGTCAGCGACATATTCTTCTCTTCATACACCGCCTCGAGTTCAGTGTGGAAACCGCGTATCACGCAGTTCTTGAAACGGTCAGCCTGAATCTTAGCCCAGTTCTCCAACTGATTGCTGGGGATATCCTCGGTGTAGACCGTCTGGTCGTAGCTGGTGTAGGCATTCGTGCCGGTGGCACCGATGGCAGACATCAACTTGTCATACTCATTCGGAATGGCATAACGTGAAGCCTCATAGCTCACGCTGTCAATCTGATGATAGATGGCGAGACGTTCCGCCTCGTCGGTCGTCTGACGATACACCTCAAAGAGCTGTTCAATTTGGTCGAGCAGCGGTTTCTCGGCCTCATAATTCATAGTGCCAAACTGCTCTGTGCCCTTAAACATCAAGTGCTCAAAATAGTGCGCCAAACCGGTTGTCTCAGCCGGGTCGTTCTTGCCGCCGGCGCGCACGGCTATGTAGGTCTGGATGCGCGGCTCGTCCTTATTGACCGACATATAAAGCTTCAAGCCGTTGGGCAGCGTGTAGATCTGCGCCTTCAGCGGGTCGTTGGGGACAGTCTCGTATTTCGACGAAGTCTGACAACCGAAGAGAGAGATGCCTGCCAAGAGCAAGAGTCCCACACTCCAAAAGTTTGATTTGAGATTCATGTGATATGTTTTTAATGTGAAAAGTTTTATGCCTTTGGTATGTACACTTGTTGCCCCGTGCTCCACCCGAGGTCGGGTGTTTAGACCGGGGGCAAATGTAGCGTGCAAATTTAAGTAAGTTTACCCAAAAATCATGTCGCGCGCCGTGAATTGTTGTGTTATCGTGCTGATTTGTGCAGGTTTGCATAGTTATAGTGGCAGTTGGAGGATAGACTTCCCCCGTCACTGCTCACCCGCGACGTGCGAGTAGTCCGCCGTTGGCTCGCCGCGCACCACCCACGTCGGGGTTCGCCTCGCCGTTGGCTCGCCACCTTTCACCTTCGGCGAGTCCGCTCGTCGCCGGTCGCTCGGTGTGCGTGCGGTCAGTGTGTGACTTGCGCGCCGTGCGCCCGCCACGGTTTGCGCCCGGCATGGTTCCTCCCCGCCGGGCATTGTGCTGCCGCCGCGGTCGTTGTGGGTGGCAGATGGTTATGTCTCGGCGGTGAGGGAGGGCGATGGGGTGGGGCGAAATGGGGAATCGGCGAGGTGGGGGGACGGGGTGGGCGGAGGTAACG